>CADCWE010000189.1 GCA_902806325.1 uncultured Thermomicrobiales bacterium
GCGGAGTTCGAACTCATCGGTCATCGAACCGTCAATCCCGGTGGATTGCATGGTAATTAGCGCGAAGCGAAACCAAAAATACCGTCCGTGCTCAGCCTTGGAGAGGCTTCGTCGGCGTAGCCCGGGTGCCCTCTGGGCGGATTTCAGCCCCGGGTTCTTCGGTGGCGCCGCGACCGCGTACTTCGCCACCTAACCTACACCAGCGTAAACCCATACTGATCCAGCATCTGCATCAGCAGCGTCGGCTGGCCAAGCAACGAGCCGGTGCGCGCGGCCCGCACGGAGTCGCCGACCCGGTCTTCAAACAGGGCGATCCCGAACCGCTCGGGGTCGTGGCGGGCGCGGTAGTACAGGCCGTCCACGCGCGCCGGGTGCCGCCACAGGGCCAGCGCCCACCGCTGCGCCGGGGCGTGGTCGCCGGTCGTCAGGCGGGCATCGGCGCCCACCCGGGCGAGACCAGCGCCGGTGAGATCGACCAGCGTCAGGGTGCGAATCGTCTCGATCCGGGTCAAGCAGCCGGTTTCCAGGCGCTCCGCGTCCACCCGCCGCACGCCGGTGACGTGGCCGAAGGTTTCGACGAACGCGCCGAACGGGTCGGACGCGGCATACAGCACGGCGTACTCCCCGGCCGGGGCGTTGAAGCGGCCGATCGGGGTTGCATTGAAGAACAGCGGGTCCCGCGCGGCGCGGTGGTGGCGGTACCACGGCGGTCCGACATCGGCGGCGCACCGCGGCAGGTCCCGCTGGGGCAGGTCGTCCGGGGGTTCGGGGTGGGGCGGCAGGGACGGATCGGGCACGCGCGTCCTACGCCGCGACGTGTTCGCCGTAGGCGCGCGCCGCGTCCAAGACCGGCTCGATCCGACCCTGGCGCAACGCCGCGAGGGGGCACTCGCCGTCCAACCAGGTGTTGCCGCTGACGAAAAAGATCAGACGGGACCACGGGCCGTGGTCGCCCAATTCCAATTCGCTCAGAACCGCTTCCAACCCCGGCAGCACGCCGGTTTTGCCGAATTGCCAGACGGGATAGGCGTACCCGTGCCGCCCCTGGGACAGCCCGAGCAGCCGCCCAGCGCGGCGCCGCTTGTCGACCGCCTGGCGTGAGATGCCGAGCAGGCGCGCCACTTCGGTCGCGCCGACGGTGCCTCCCTCGGCGGCGAGCAGTCGGACCCGCTCGTCCAAACCACGTAGACGGGCCGGCGCGAGCGGATCGTGTTCGCCGAGCTCCGCCATGACGTGCGGCTGCTGGAGCACCTCGACCAATACGGCTTCGTCCGACGCCGCGCCGACCGCTTCGCGGAGCACGTCGGGGTCGCTTTCCGCCGCCAACCGCGCCAGCGCGTTGAACCCCCGAGCCAGGAACGCCGCCCGGAACGACGAGGGTTCCCCCACCGCTCCGAGTGCTCGGGTCACGGCTTCGACGGTGGTTCTTGGAGCGCCTTCAGCAGCGGCGGTCAGGTGATCAAGCAGGTGAGCGGTGAGGGCCATGGCGCGTCCTCGGTTAAGTCCGGCGATTGTTGACGATCGATATTCAATCATAGGCTAAGGGAATCCGTCAACCGTTTTTAGAGATCGCGTTCCGGTCTCTGCTACGGCGCGTCCGACGCTTCCCGGTGGGCGCGGATCTTGGTCAGGATCCAGGCCTCGTAGGCGTCGGGCGCGATCGCCAGGAGGAGGTCTTCGGGGTCCGGCAACGGGTCCCGCCGGAACCAGGCCGGGTCCAGCCAGAAGCCGGTTATGACCTCGGAGTGATACCGGCCGTGCCCGTCGGGCAAAACCGGTTGGTACGCCCCGGCGGGGTCCCGGCGGAGGAAGGCGAACTCGGAGCGGCCCGGCCGGGCGTCGACCATCAGGTACTCGGCAACCCCCAGCGCCGCGTACTGCGCCGGCTTGCGCCCCCGATCCTCGCCGGCGGTGTCCTCGGAGAGGACCTTGACCACCAGATCGGCCGGGCCGATCAGCCGCTGGGCGGTCCACCGGTCGAGGTTGGCCCCACGGACGAACAGGACGTCCGGCTCCCGATGCGGTCCGCCCGGTTCGAACCGCATCGCGAACGGCGCCGCGCCGACCCGTCCCGACCCGAACACACGGGTGAGCGCGTCGAGCACCGAGGCCAGCAATAGGACGATGGCCTGGTGGCGGTCGCTCGCCGTCGTGTAGAAGATCCCCTCGCCGTCGGTCCGTTCCGTCCGCCCGCCCGGGGGCGCCCAGTCGAGGAACTCGGCGAACGACATCGGCACCCATTGGCCGCGCGCGCGCGGCAACGCGGTCGTCTGCGCCATCGGTGGCTCCCTTCGGTCGTGATGACCGGCCGTATCCGTCGCTTTGGTACCGTCCAGGGATCACCGGCGTCGGCTCTTATCCCCCGTGGTCACCGGGCCGTCACTTCGGCTCGGCGAACCGCACCCCGCGTGACCCGGCATCACCCGCGACGAACGCCATCAGCCGTTCCCCCTCCTCGACCAACGCGCGCACATCCCCCTGCCCCAGCGGTGAAAACGGCCGCACGACCAGCGTCGCGGCGCCGCGCTCGCGGGCGATGGACCAGGTGCCGGAAACGAAGCCGTCGACCAGGATCGTCGCCGGGACGAGGCCGTTCTTGGAGGCAAGGTGGTGCTTGTGCTCGGCCGGGATCACGCGGGTGCGGTCGGCGTGGGAGAGGATCAGGTTGTCGAACTCGGGCAGGTAACGCGGCGGGACCGGGGTTGCGGGGTCCGGGCGCGGCGCGTCGGGAAGGTCGAACAGTTCACGGCCGTGGTCGTTGCGAACGGTCACCAGCCTGGACCGCAGCCGGTCGAACGCGGCGCGGAGACCGGTCAGGCCGGACCAGGCCTGGGCATCGGCAACGGTGGCCGGGCCGAACGCGGCCAGGTAGCGCAGGATCGTCGCGTCCGGTGCGTCGTCCGGGCCGGTCGGGTGGCCCAGCCAGGACGGGGTCGTGGTCCAGGCGGCGGGTCCGCTTTGGCCCCACAGCCCGCGCGGCGGCACCTGGACCACCGGCGACAAGAACTGGACGGCCTGGGCGAGCGACCGCGCGTCGCGGCCGGGATGCCGCTCCCCGAGCAGCGTCCCGAGGTCCGCCAACGTCCGCGGTCGCTCCTCCACCAGCGCCCGGCCCGCCGCCAGGAGCGCATCGAGGTCCAACCCCGTGACGGCGTCCCGGCGCGACGGCGATCCCGTAAAGACCCGCTCGGCCACCGCCCGCACCACGGGCCACAGGGCCAGCGCGTCTCCGGCGGTGACCAGGTGGATGGTGCCGCGCATCAGCGTCGCCCGCACCGCCCGCCGCTCGGTCAGCAGCCGGGACAGCTCGTCCGGCCGGAAGCCGTCCAGCCGCGTCCACAACCCGACGTAGGGCGGGTTCGGTGCCTGGGCCTGCAAGCCGACCAGGCGCGCGATCGCGGCTTCGGCGGGTCCCGCCCAGCGGTCGAGCAAGCCTTGGCGCGCCAGCAGCGCGCGGTTGAGCGCCCGCGTGCTCAGGACCGCGCTCGGCCGCGGTTCGCTCACCCCCGCGTCCACTCCGCCTTGCTGACCACCGGCAGCTGCAAGGCGCGCTCGCGGTCCAGGTCCAGGTTGCCGATGTGGAGCGAGATCGGGGACTGGACCCACTTGTAGATGCTCTGCAGGAAGAGGCGGGCGAACTTCTCGACGTAGCCGCGCATCGTCTCCGCCGCCACCTCCGGGAACATCGCCGCCAGCACCCCTTCCATCTCGTCCGGGACCAGCTTTTCGGCGGCGAAGAGGTGGAAGCAGGCGTCCAAAATCGGGAACGGCATCAGCTCGTCTTCGCCGACCTGGTTCGGCGCCAGCTCCGGCCCGGCCGGGCGGGCGATCACCTTCCGGATCCCCTCGTGCCCGGTCTGCTCCAAGAGGTAATCCAGCAGCACCATCACCACCGTCTTCGGCACGTTGGCCAGCACCCCAAGGGCGCCCATCAGGTCGCCGCCGACGGTGGTGTAGCCGACCGCCTTCTCGCTCATGTTGCCGGTCTGGAGGAATAGCCCGCCGGAGGAATTGGACCAGTTCCACATCCGCTGCGCCCGCAGCCGGGCCTGGATGTTCTGTTTGGTCAACTCCGTGACCGGCGTCCCGTCGTCGAGCATCTCCCCGACCGTGTCGAGTTCCCGTTGGAACGCCTCGTCGATCGAGACGATCTCCAGCGGCACCCCGAGGTTTTCGCAGATCGTCTCCGCCGCCTGCCGGGTCTCGGCCGAGGAGTAGCGGGAGGGTTGGAAGAACGCCCGAATCAAGGACCCCGGGTTCTCCGGACACCGCTTGGTCGCGTAGCGGTGGGCGACCAGCAGCGTCAGCAAGGAGTCCCGGCCGCCGGAGAGCGAGACGCCGATCAGCTTAAAGGCGCCGGTCTTCTCGAAGTAGTCCCCCACCCCCAAGGCCAGGGCGTCCAAAATGTCCTCGCAGAACTCCTCCCGCGCGGTGCGGCGGGCGTCCGGTCCGGGCAGGAAGAAGGAGTGCCCGGCGGGCAAGGGGTAGGTCAGATCGTCGCGGCGGGAGGTGAACATCTCGGCGGGAACCTCGATGGTCGGCACCGGTTCGACGTGGCGGAGGAAGCGCTCGCGGTCCTGGCGCCAGGTGGTGTTCTCCGAGCGCAACCGGGCGGTCCGGTCCAGATCCACCGTGGTGCTCGCAAACCCCTCGCGAAACCGGGGGGCTTCCAGCAGCCACTTGCCGTTCTGGTTGACGTAGCCGCCGCCGTCGAAGATCAGGCCGTCGTTGGCGCCGAGGCCGTTGGCGTAGGCGATGGTGCATTGGTGGTCGGAGGCGCGGGTGGCGATCAGCTCGCGCCGGGTCTGGACCACCCCGAGGCGGAACGGGGAGCTGGACAGGTTCAGCACCAATTCGGCGCCGGAGTAGGTCCGCCGCCGGATCGGCCCCTCCGGGCTCCACAGGTCCTCGCAGACCTCGACCTCGACCACCCCGAAGTCGAACCGGAACAGGTGGTCCCCCAAGGGCACGCCGTCCAGCGTGTCGGCCTGGTGCGGCACGCCGAAGGAGAAGGTGCGGCCCTCGTAGAAGATGTTGTAGGTCGGCAGCTTCTCCTTCGGCACCAGCCCCAGCACCCGGCCACCGGCCACCGGCGCGGCGCAGTTGTAGCGCAGCCCGCCGTGGGCGACCGAGACGCCGACGACGAAGACGCACGGCAGGGCGCTCGTCTCCGCCGCGAACCGGCCCAGTTCCTCCCACTGCCGCTCGACGAACCCCTGCCACTGGACCAGGTCCTCGACCGGGTAGCCGCCGACGAGCTGCTCCTGGAACACGCCGACGGTGACGCCGTCTTCCGCCATCCGCGCCGCGATGCCGAGGGCGCGGTCGATGTTCCCCCGCACCGCCCCGACGGTGGTGTTGACGCTGGCGAGGCCGATCTTGACGAGGCGCATGGGGTGGGTCTCCGGTTCAGACGAGCGGATCGCCGGTCGTCACGGCTCCGCATCCGGATCACCGCGCCCGTCAAGGATAGCGAGAAACGCCACCGCGTCGACGATCCGCGTCCCTTCGTATTCGCGCAGCACCAGCAGGTCCTGGTCCTCGGTGACCAGGTAGGCGACCCGCCCCGCCTCGGCGGTGGCAAGGAACACCGCATCGTTGGGATCGCGCCCGACCGCCGGGATGGTTGCAATCTCAACCACGTCGGCGCTAGCGAGCATCGTGCGCACCGCGGCGGGGTCGCGGGTGCCGATGCTGCGGTACTTGCGTACCAACTCCGGACGCTGGATCACCTCCAGCACCTCCGCCACCACGGGCGCGGAAACGACCAGCCGGTAGTCCCGCCTCCGGTCGAAGATGAGGCGACCCCACCGTCCCGACGGGTTCATCAGACTACGCACGAAGATCACGGTGTCGAAGATCGCGCTAACCGCGTTGCGCACGGACGGCCCGGATCGCGGCGTCGATGTCGGCGTTCACCTCATCCTCGCTGTACCCGGCCGCGATGATCTCTTCCCGCACGGGCGCGAAGTACTCGTAGAGATCCAGCAGCCAGGGCGAGCCTTGGGCAAGTTCCTCGTCGGGAACCCGTTCGATCACCAGGGCATTGCCGGTGCGGGTGATCCGCACCGGCGTCCCGTGCGCGATCCCGAGCTCGGCCGCGAATTCCTCCGGGATGGCGATCGATCCCCCGGGTCCGGGAAGCACGGTGACGGTCCGGGCTGGGGCGTTGGTCGCGCTCATCGCTGGGTCTCCGCTTCTCGGCTCCGACGTTCGGCGCGCACCGCGGCGAACGCTTCGTCGATCTCGACGTTGCGCTCTTGCGCCGTGAGTCCAGCGGCCTCCGCGTCCGCCTGGACCGGAGCGTCCAAGGCGTCGAGTTTCCGATACCACCCGTCGACGTCGTCCACGGGTGAATCGCCCGCCGCGACCTTGGGCACGCGCCACTCCCCCCGGTCGCGGGTGATCAGCAGCGCATCGCGGTCAGAGACGGCCAATTCGGCCGAGACCGCGGCCGGAATCGCGGCCGCCGTCTCGGGGAAGCCGCCGGTGGTGCTACGCATGGTCGGTCCCCGTCCGGATGCGTCGCGCACGCTCCACCGATGATACCCCGAAGCGCGTCCGCACGGGCGCTGTGACCAAGCCGCGAACCCGTGTCACAGCCCGTCCACAGCCCGTGTGCCCAACCCTTGCCAGCCGGCAAGAACCGGCAAGACCCAACGACACCCGAACGGGTGTTTCCCTTTGCCCGCCGGTCACCGAACGCGTACGGACGGTGGGTAAGTCGTCGCCGAACGTGGATAACCGGCGCGGCGTGTGGACAACCCTCTGGACAACGGCCCATGGGGGGCGGACGGACGGGGGAGCGACGCCGGGCTGTGCGTGGATTGGCACAGGTGGACGAGACGCCGCCCCCATCCGGACGGTGGAGATGTGGGCGGCGCATCCCCCGTCCGTCCGACCGGAATTCGGCCCCAGCGCAGGGCGTTTTCGGGTTATCCCCGTTTCCCCAGCCCCTATTACAGATACGGACGTTCTCTTCCTCTTTTCTCAAAGAAACGGGGAGAACGGGCACGACCCGGTGGGTACCCCGACCGGGAGGCGCCTCAGCGCGGTTCGGGCCAGCCCACCACCGGCCAGCCGGTCTCGGCCTCGATCGCCAGCAGGCGGTTCCACTTCGCCAGGCGTTCGGATCGGGTGATCGACCCGACCTTGAGGCCGTCGCCCCCCCAGCCGACGGCGAGGTCGGCCAGCCAATCGTCTTCGGTCTCGCCGCTGCGGGCACTGACGACGGTTCGCCAGCCCGCCGCCACCGCCAGGGCGCGGGCCACGGCCGCCTCGGTTAGGGTGCCGATCTGATTCGGTTTCAGCAGCAGGGCGTCGGCGGCGCCGATCTCGACCGCGCGGCGGATCCGGGCCGGGTTGGTCGCCAGCAGGTCGTCGCCCAGGATCAGGGCGCGCCCTTCCGCGCGCCGGCGCAGGGTCGGCCAGGTTGCCCAGTCGTCCTCGGCCAGACCGTCCTCGATGCTGGCGATCGGGTAGCGGTCCAGCCAGCCGAGCAGCGTCTCGACCATCTCCTCGCCGGTCAACGATCCCCCGGCCGGGTCGAGGGCGTATCGGCCGTCGACGGAGAAATGGCTGGCGGCGACATCGACCGCGAGGACCGCGTCCCGGCCCGGCGCGAACCCGGCCGCGTCGATCGCGGCCACCGCCTCGTCCAGCATCGCCGCCGCGTCCGGGAACGGCGGCGCCAGCCCGCCCTCGTCGGCGACCAGGGCACGGGCGCCGTAGCGTTCGGCGGTGCCGGCAGCGGCGGCTTGGTACACCGCGTAGGCGGTCGCCAGGCACTCGTCGACGGTCGGCGCCGTCGGCACGATCAGCACGTCCTGGATCGGCATCTGCCCGCCGGCGTGCTTGCCGCCGCTGAACAGGTTGATCGTCGGTCGGGGCAGGGCTTCCGGTTCCCGTCCGGCGTCATTCGCCAGGGACCGGTACAGCGGCACCCCCCGCTCGGCCGCGACCGCCCGCGCAAAGGCGAGCGAGACCGCCAGCAGCGCGTTCGCGCCCAACCGGGATTTGTCCGGGGTGCCGTCCAAGATCACCAGCGCCCCGTCCAGCGCCGCCTGATCCGCAAACGACTTCCCGGCCAGCGCGGCGTGGATCGGCCCCGCCACGTGCCCCACGGCGCGCCGGCAGCCCAACCCGCCGTACCGGGCCGGGTCGCCGTCCCGCAGCTCGACCGCCTCCGCCCGACCCGTCGACGCCCCCGACGGCACGGAGACGGTCCCGATCGCCCCGCCGGCCAGCTCGCACGTCGCCCGCACCGTCGGCCGGCCGCGGCTGTCGAGGATTTCGAGGGCGGAAAGATGGGCGATGGTGGGCACGGGACCTCCACGGAGCCGGTGGGCGGCGGGACGACGGAATGGGAGATGACTGAGGACTGAAACGGTCGTCCTACCGCTTACCGCCCACCGCTCACCGCCCCGACAACCGGGCGATGAATCCCCGGACCAGATCGGGCACGGTACACGGCGGTTCGGCGATCAAGGCCAGGACGGCCGCCTGCTGGCGGTCGCGGCCGGCCGCGTCGAGGTATTCCAGGGGGGAGCGGCCGGCGACGCGGGCGAGCAGGCAACCGAGGGTGGCCCGAACGGCGCGCGGTTCCAGGCCGGCGGTCCACGGCGCGGCACCGAGGGTGTCGCGGTACGTCCGCCAATAGGCGGTCGCGGCGGCGGCGAAGGCGTCGCGGTGGGCGGGCAGATGGTTGGCCTTGGAGAGGAGATGGGTCAGCGAGAAGCCGAGGTCGAAGGCGGGGTCGCCGAAATGGATCACCTCGTGGTCGAGCAGGACCAAGCGCCCGGCGTGGACGAGGACGTTTTTGGGGCTGTAGTCGCCGTGGACCAGGGTCAGACGGTGCTGGCGGATCTCGGCGCCGAGCGCGGCCAGGAACGCCGCCGCCGCCGGCTCCCGCTCCGCGGCGAAGCCGAAGTAGGGTTCCAGGCGCAAGGACTCGAAGTACGAGCGGTCGGCGAAGACCGGCTCCAGTTCCCGCCGCGCCGCGTGGCCTCGGCGGTGGATCGTCCCCAGCAGGGCGCCGAATTGGGCGACGTGGTCCGGGTCCGGCGGTCCGCCCAGGAGCAACGTTTTCCAGTTCGCGTGCGGTTGGGGCACGGCCGCCATCGCCAGCAGGTGGTGGGCGGGGTCTTCGAACAGCAGCCGGGGCGTGCTGCCCGGCGCCAGGCGGGTCAGCCAGCGCAGCCCGAGCGCCTCGCGCCCGATCCGCTCCGGGGGGCTGAACCAGTCCACCGCCACCCGCAGCTTGGCCAGCGCCTGCTTGACCACCCAGGCCTCGCCGCCCGGCCGCTCCACCAGCACCACCCGGTTGGAAACGCCGCCGGGCAGCGTCCGCACCACCGGCACCTCGCCCGGCGCGATCCGCCCCGTCTGGCGCAGGTAGCGGACCAGGGCCAGGGGCTGCTCGATGTCGAGGTCGTCGGCGACGTCGTGGTCGTCGCCGTGGGCGAGGTCGGGCATTGGCGGGTTCCCCGATCTCGGATGCGGCGACACGGATCCCGGAGCCACCGCCGACCCGAATCCGCTGCGGCACGATCGTCTCATGGGCCGCCATCATAACCGGGTCGCGGGACCGTTGGCGGTGGGTGGATGAAACGTGCCCAGCGATCGGCTCGGCTACACGACGACCGCCAACGGGTCACACCGGGCGATCGGACCGCGAGGAACGGACGCGCAAGCAATGGCGGCGAAGACGGCGGCGGCGATGGTCGCCGCGGCGAAGCAGCGGGTCCAAGCCCTGTCCCCGGAGCAGGCGGCGGACGAGTTGGCGGGCAACGCCCTCGTCGTCGATCTGCGCGACGCCAACGAGCGGGACGAGCACGGGTCGATCCCGGGCGCGGTCCACGCGCCCCGCGGCATGCTGGAGTTTTTGGTGGACCCGGCCAGCCCCTACCACCGCGCCGAGTTCGACCCGAACCGGCGCGTCGTCCTCCACTGCCCCGCCGGCGGGCGCTCCGCCCTGGCGGCCGACACCCTGCGCGACCTCGGCTACACCGACGTCGCCCACCTCGACGGTGGCTTCAGCGCCTGGAAAGCCGCCGGGCACCCCGTCGAAGAGACGCAGCCGGCCGGCGGCGCGTAGGCGCGGCGGGTGGACCGCCGGTGACGCGACGGCGATCGGTCTCACATCGCCAGCGCGCCGGCTTCTTCGAGGTCGCTGAAGCGGACATGGGCGTCCGGCCGCCGGGGCAGATCGGGCAGCAGTTTGGTGCCCAGGCCGGGGCCGGGGGGTGGCGTGACGTAGCCGTCTCGGACGGCGGGGAGTTCGGTGACCAGTTCGCGGTACCAGCCAGTGTAGTAGGCGCGGACCGTCTCCTGGATCAGGGCGTTCGGGGCGTTGATCGAGAGGTGGGTCGAGGCGGTCAGCACCACCGGCCCGGTGCAGTCGTGGGGGGCGATCGGCAGTTGGGATGCCTCCGCCATCGTCGCGATCTTTTTCGCCTCGGAGATCCCGCCGCACCAGCTCAGGTCCAGCATGATGATCCGGGCCGCGTTTTTGGCCAGCACCTCGCGAAACCCCCAGCGGGTGGCGACGGTTTCGCTGACCACGGTCGGGACCCGGGTCGACGCGGCGAAGGTCGCCAGCGCGTCGAGGTTGTCGGCCTTGAGCGGGTCCTCGAACCAGTAGGGGTCGAACGGCTCCAGCGCCCTGGCGATCCGGATCGCGGTCGGCAGGTTCCAGAGCGAGTGGAACTCGACCATGACGTCCATCCGGTTGCCGACCGCGGCCCGGATCAGGCGGAACGGCTCCAGCGCCGTCTCCAGATCCGGGGCCGAGATGTCTTGGCCGTGCGACGCCTCGGCGAAGGGGTCGAACGGCCAGATCTTCATCCCGCCGATGCCCTGGCTCAGGAGATCCTCGGCCAGATCCCCGGCGCGGTGCAGAAAGGCGTCCAGGTCTTCGTACGGTCCGATCGTATCACCCACCGGCAGGCCCCAGTTTTCGACCAACTGCTGGGGCTTGGCGCGGACATATCGATACCCGGCGCAGGTGTTGTAGGTCCGGATCCGGTCCCGGCACGGCCCGCCCAAAAGCTGGTAAACGGGCTGCTCCGTCGCCTTCCCGAACAGGTCCCAGAGCGCGATATCGACCGCCGAGTTGCCCCGCGTTTCGACCCCCGATCCGCCGTACCCGACGTAGCCGTAGAGCGCGCGGGCGTGGCGGTCGATGTGCAACGGGTGTTTGCCCAGCAGGTAGGGCGCCACGCTCTCGTGCAGGTATGCCTCGACCGCCTTCGCGCCGAAGAAGGTCTCGCCCAAGCCGACCAACCCCCGGTCGGTGTGGACCCGGACGAAGAGCAGGTTCGGGAACTCGTCGAGGCGCAGCGTTTCGAGGCGGGTGATCTTCATCGGGGGTCGTCTCCTGGAGGAAAGGCCAAGAACGCGGCGGCGATCATAGGCGATTCCGGGGGCGGGCGAATCCCCCGCCCCCGCCATCCGAAATCGTCCCTGACGCGTAGGGCGGATGTTCGGCCTTCGTGGAGCGGGGCCGGCGAGGCGATGGCGACCCGGAACGGCCCGGGCGCCGTTCGGCGCGGGAGACGCGCGCGAGGAGGTGCGGGTATGCGTTGGCAACGTGCGGCCGTGGCGGTGTTGGCCATGGTCCTGGCGGCCGGGTCCGGATTGGGTCTCGGGGTCGTTCGAGCGGCGGCGCAGGACGCGACGCCGGCGGCGATGACCGAGATCGCGATCACGATCACCGCCACCGAGTTCGAGTTCGACGGTCCGAGCGAGGTCGAAGCGGGCCTGGTCTCGGTGACGATGGACAACGCCGGCGAATTCCGCCACCACGCCCAACTGTTCAAGATCGACGACGGCACCTCGGTCGACGACTTCGTCGCCGGCCTGGAGACGGGCGAAGCGTTTGGCTTGGGCACGGCCCACGGCGGTCCGGCGACGGTCGGCGGCGGGGTCCAGACCACCACCATCCAGCGCCTGGACGCCGGGCAGTACGTCGTCCTCTGCTTCGTCACCGGCCGCGACGGGGTGCCGCACTACATGAAGGGGATGGCCTTCCCGTTCACGGTCGCCGGCGAGGACGCCGGCGCCCCGGACCCGGAGTCCGACCTCGACGTCAGCATGGTCGACTACCAGTTCGAACTCGCCGAGGACAGCTTCGAGGCCGGTCAGCACGTCTGGAAGGTCACCAACGAGGGCGACGAGAACCACGAACTGGCGATCCTCAAGCTGCCGGAGGGCATGACCGCCGACGCTTACCGCGCGATGATGATGGCACCCGCCGACGCCACCCCCGACGCCGCCGCGACGCCGGATCCGGACGCGCCGCAACCGACCGCGGTCGGTGGGATCAAGGCGCTGGGGCCGGGCCTCAGCGGCTGGGTTGTGGCCGACCTGGAACCGGGCGAGTACGTCGCGGTCTGCTTCATCCCCGACGAGAACGGCACCTCGCACGCGATGCTCGGGATGATCTCGGGCTTCACCGTCCGGTAGGTTCGCCCCCGGCACGGCCGCGTTCCCCGTCCGCGGGGGCGTGGCCGTCGCCGCGCCCGCCGTCTCCGCGCCGGCCCGCGAGCCGGAGCATCGGGGACATTGACGACCGGCGGCCGCCCCGCGACCATCGAGCAAGCGGCGAGGGGAGCGGAGTTGGGCACAATGGACACGCCGGAGAGGGGTTGGTGACGAAACGGCGGGTCGCGGTCCGCCCCGGAACCGCCTCTCCCGACCATCCGACGTCCTGGCGGCGGGGATCGCGGTCGGCGCGGTCGTGACCATCGCCGTCACGGGGCAGGGGTCGGTTAAGACCGCGGTTCCTCCCCGGAACCCGACCGCGGCGCCGGACCCGATCGACGACGACGCGCTGCCGATCCTGATCGCCGCGGTCTCGATCCCGACCGGTTTCGTGCCGGTCTGGGAGGCCCCCGGCCACGGCCACAGGAACGCCCCCCGGCCCCCGCGAGGGCGACGTTCCAGGGCCAGACCGCGCGGTTCCGATCGTGCCCCGGCGGCGACCGATCGAGCAGGATTCCCAGGTGCAACCCGGCCACGCCCGGCGACAGCACCGGCGGTCGCCCGAGCGGTACCGCCGGCAGTACATCCCCGAGGCGCGTTGGCAGCGAGACACGGGCGCGTTAAGACACACCTCGTCATTAAGTGGTTGATACCGGTTGGCGATAGTGGGCCGGTTTCGGGTTAGGATTTGTCGTCCGGCGGCGCGACGGTCCCGGCCAGTTGGGCTCGGTCGCGGGGGCGCTTCTTGCCTTCGGCGTTCTGGCTTGGCTCGGTGGAACGACGAGGAAGGGCATCATGAGGTTGCTGCTCACGTCCGCTGGCATCAAGAACACGAGCATCCACGACGCGCTGGTCGACTTGCTGGGCAAACCGATTGCCGAGGCCAGCGCCCTCTGCGTTCCCACCGCGTCGTACGGGCACCCCATGGCCGGTCCTGGCGCGGCATGGCGGTTCATCAGCGGACAAGAACCCGAAACCCCCATGTGCGAATTGGGGTGGAAGTCCTTGGGCGTGCTCGAACTCACCGCACTGCCAAGCATCGCCAACGAGCGTTGGGTCTCCACGGTCCAGGAGACCGACGTGCTGCTGGTGAACGGCGGCGACCCCCTGTACCTCTGCTACTGGATGCGCCAGTCCGGACTGGCGGACCTCCTCCCGTCGCTGCCCGCGGTCTACGTGGGCCTCAGTGCCGGGGGCATGGTGATGACCCCCAGCATCGGGAAGTACTTCGTCGGGTGGACCCCGCCCACCGGCGGCGACGAAACGCTGGGGCTGGTCGATTTTTCGATCTTTCCGCACCTGGACCACCCGGAACTGCCGCGGAACGCCATGGCCGACGCCGAACGGTGGGCCGCCGGCATGCCGAGGCCGGCGTACGCGATCGACGACCAGACCGCCATCCAGGTGATCGACGGTGCCGTCAAGGTCGTTTCAGAGGGGCACTGGAAGCTGTTTACTCCCTAAGACCAAGAGGCGCGGCGGAGTCGCGCGCGATGTCTGGCCCTGGCGGCCGAACCTGGGTGGGTCCGAAACGTCAACCAAACGCTCGGATTCAAACTGACCCACGACCCGGTGGGCGGCCCCCGTGGCCGAACTTGCCGTGGCAGAGCGGCACCGGTGGGGTAGACAGGACCCGTCCCCGCGCCTGGAGAGGGGGGACGACCGAGCCGCAGGTGGCCCATCGAGGAGCCGGAACGCGGTACCATCGGTTCAGTGCGGGCGGAGTTCTGGTCGGGCGGGGAGTAGGCGCCTTTCCCCCGCTTGCCGATCGCCTGGGGTGCGGGGATGCGCCGCCAACGTGAACGGGAGTCAGTCACCATGCCCTGTCGTTTTCGACCGCTGTTCGCCCTTGTCCTCCTCGCGGCGGCGTCGACCGTCGCGTCCGGGGCCACCGCCGGGACCGACTCGGGCGATCCGGCGACCCCGGGCGTCGGCGCGCGGGTG
The DNA here is from genome assembly GCA_902806325.1 of uncultured Thermomicrobiales bacterium. Taxonomy (GTDB): domain Bacteria; phylum Chloroflexota; class Chloroflexia; order Thermomicrobiales; family UBA6265; genus CADCWE01. The sequence continues at coordinate 14,428 of CADCWE010000189.1, forward strand.
ATCGCGTCGCGCCTGTACAAGATCCCGGGGCGGCTCGTTGGATTGTCGCCGGACGGACGCTCGCTGTTGGGCCACGACGACGAGGAGTTGTGCGTCTACGACGCGGCGACGCTGGCGCGGCGCGTCTGCGGCGGGGCGAACGGGGCGCGGTTGGACCTGGACGGGGTGGTCTGGTCGCCGGACAGCACCCGGGTCGCCTTCACCGAGGACGGCCTGGAATTCCTGATCGAAAGCGACGTCTGGGTGCTCGACGCCGTCACCGGCGCCACCAGCAACCTGACCGACGACGGGGCGGCGGGGGACGTGTTCTTCGCCGTTCCGGAGAACGGCGAACCGGGACCCGCCGCCGCGTCGCCCGTCCACTGGGATCTGCGGCCGGCCTGGTCGCCGGACGGGCGGTCCCTCGCCTTCGCCCGCAGCAGCCGGCGGGGCGAGGAGTACGCCGGCACGGAGATCGTCCGCATCCCGGCCGAGGGCGGGGAGCCGACCAGGATCGTCGAGGTGTCGCCGGACGTCCCGTTCGTGGTCTCCCAAGGGCTGGCGTGGATGCCCGACGGGGCGTCGTTGCTCTACGCGGTGGGGATGCCCGACGCCGGGCACCCGGAAGGCGGGATCTGGTCGGTGCCGGCGGACGGCGGAGGAGCGCGCCAGGTCCTCGGCCCGGACGATGGGGCCACCGGCGCCGCGGGGTTGCTCCAGATCGCGGCCACCGGCCGGCACGCCCTCGTCTCGTTCTCCGGCACCGACCTCCGGCGGTTCCGGGCCGTCCCGTTCGCGCTGCTCGACCTGGAGACGGGGCACGCCGAACCGCTGGGCCGGGTCGACCCCGACCCGGCGCGCCTGCGCTTCGCCGCCCCGGTCACCTTTTCCCCGGACGGGACGGAGTTGCTCTACGGGGAAACCGGGGCCGATGCGGGCCCGGGCCGGGTCGTCGCGCGAACGCTGGCCACCGGCGCCGAGAACGCGCTGCTCGAAGGGGTGAGGCCGATCTGGATCCCGACCAACCGGGGGTTGAATTGGGCCACCGACGGGACCGTGCTGGTCGCCACCGGGTACTCCCCGGGGCTGCTGCTGCGGGTGGCGCCGCCCCCCGGCGCCGCGGCCACCCCAGCCGCCCCGGCCTCGCCCATGGCGGGTTCCGGACCGGAGGGTGCGACGGCGACGATCAACGACGCGGTCGTCGCCGTCCACGCCGCCCCGTCGGCTGACGCGCCGGTGGTGCTGGACCTGGCGCAAGGGGCAACGGTGACGGTGCTGGGATCGGCGACGGAAGTCGATGGACTCAACTGGGTGCCGGTCGCCGATCCGGTGACGGGCACCCTGGGCTACGTCCGGGCGGAGTTCCTGACCCCGGCCGGGACCGAACCGTAGGCGGCGCGGCGCCGCTTCGACCAGAAACGCTTGACGCGGCGCGCGGTCCAAATCAGCGTGGCCAGCAGCACCACGCCCCAGAGGACCCCGCCGACGACGTCCGTCGGCCAGTGCGCCCCGACGTAGATCCGGCCGAACCCCGTCGCCACGATCATTGCCAGGGCGGCGCCGCGAGCCAGGCGGCGGATCGCGGGGCGGTCGATCTCGCCTGCCAAGCACCAGAGCGCGCCGTAGAACAGCACCACTCCCATCACGTGGCCGCTGGGGAAGCCAAGCCCGCTCGGGTTTTCCGTGATCCGGACCAGGCCCGGGGTCGGGCGGGGGCTGTCGAAGGCGTCCTTGAGCATCGGGTTAAAGGCACGCACCGCCGTCGCCGCCAGCAGAAACAGCGCCGCGCCGTGCTTGCCCAGGGCGCCCAGCCAGGTCACCAACGCCAGCGCCAGCGCAACGACGATCGGCGTCGTCCCGGCGGTGTTGGCGAACAGCGCGATCTGTTCCGCGCCCGGCACGGCGATGCCCTGCACCGCCCGCGTCACCGCCACGTCCCCGGTCACCACCCCCGGCCCGGCGGCGACCGCCGTCAGCAGCACGGCCCCGAGCAGCAGCACCACCACCGTCCGGTGGTGCCGCGGCACCACCGGCCACAGCGGCACCTTGGAACGGGACACCAGACGGGCAAACGACGGGCTGCGGACGAACACGCGGGCGACTCCTTCACGTTCGGCTGCGGGTCTCTCCTCCACCGGGCGGACCTCTCCTCCGCCCGGCACTCTATAAGCATGACCGATGCCGATGAAACCTCGATGAAACCGGGGTAGGATGTTGGGACGAAATTGGGCAGTCGGCAGCCGGCAGCCGGCAGCCGGCAGGACGCCGGAGGACGAACGCGCCGCCGGCTGCCGACTGCCGACTCGTCCCGGAGGGCCGCCGTGCGCATCCTGCTGGTCGAGGACGAGGCGCGGCTGGCCGGCTTGGTTCGCCGGGGGCTGGACGAGGAAGGGCACGCGGTCGATCTGGCCGGCAGCGCCGAGGAGGCGCTCGATTGGTTGGCCGCGGCCGGGGCCGAGTACGACGCGATCGTGCTCGACGTGATGCTGCCGGGGCGGGACGGGCTCGACCTGTGCCGCCACCTGCGCCAGACCCGCGTCTCGACCCCGATTTTGCTCCTGACCGCCCGCGACGCCGTTGCCGACCGGGTCGCCGGGCTGGACGCCGGAGCCGACGATTACCTGGTCAAACCGTTCGCCTTCGCCGAACTGTCCGCCCGCCTGCGCGCCCTCGCCCGCCGCCCGGCCGAAACCCTGGGCGTGGCCCTGGAAGCGGCGGACCTGCGTCTGGACCCGGCCACCCGCCGCGTCTGGCGCGCCGGCCAGGACGTGTCCCTCGGCAACAAGGAGTTCCGGATTCTGGAGGTGCTGCTGCGCCACCCGAACCAGGTCCTTACCCGCGCCGCCATCGCCGAGCACGTCTGGGACTACGATTTCCCCAGCGCCACCAACGTGATCGACGTCCACGTCCGTGCCCTCCGCCGCAAGCTGGACGACCCGTACCCGGGCAAGCTGATCCAAACGGTGCGCGGGGTCGGGTACCGATTGAGCACGGGGGAATCGTAGGGAATGGCGGCGCGCAGTCGGAGCGCACGCCATGCGGCCGGGCAATGGGTACGGCCGTGCGCGGTTTTCTTGGAGCGACCATGCTCGAACGCCTCCCAATCCGCTGGCGACTGACCATCTGGTACGCCGGGCTGCTCGGCGCCGCCCTGGCGGTGTTTGGCGCCGGGCTTTATGTCGCGCTGCGATTGCGGTTGCACGACACCTTCGACGACCAGTTGCGAGCGCAGGCGGCGTTGACCTTGGCCACGATCCGGGTCGAGGCGGGGCGACCGGTTCTGGACCCGGGAGCGGACGTCCCGGAGCAGGACGAGTTCGTCTACCGCCTGATCGCCGCCGACGGGGACGTGATCGCCGACTCCGGGCCACCCCTGGGAACCAGACCGCTCGGGTCGGAGGTCCTGGAGGCCGCCTGGCGGGGGGAAACGCGGCTGACCTCGTTCCGCTTCGACGACGACACGATCCGCGTCGTCACCGCGCCGGTTCGGTCCGGGGCGGCGGTGGCCGGTGTGCTCCAGGTCGGTCTGTCCCGCGACGACACTGACGACGTGCTGCGGGAGGTGCTGGTCGCGCTCGGGATCGCCGCGCCGGTGGCGTTGCTGGCGGCCTGCGGGGGCGGCTACCTGCTGGCGCGGCGGGCGCTGGCGCCGGTGATCCAGATTACCGACCTCGCCGCCCGGATCGGCGGTGCGGAGCGGGGCTTGGAGCTGCACGCCCGCCTCGGGTTGCGCCTGCCGGACGACGAACTCGGCCGCCTGGCCGCGACGTTCGACGCGATGCTGGCCCGGATCGAGACCGCCTTCGAGCGCCAGCGCCAGTTCACCGGCGCCGCCGCCCACGAGCTCCGGACCCCCTTGAGCCTGATGCGGAGCGAGGTCGACCTGGCGCTGCGCCGACCCCGTGCCCCGGAGGAGTACCGCGCCGCGCTGCGCGACCTGAGCGGGGACCTGGAGCGGATGACCGGCCTCGTCGGCACGCTGCTGGCCCTGGCCCGGGCCGACACCGGCGCCCTGGCCGCCGAGCGCCATCGGCTGGACCTGGCCGAGGTGGTGACCGACGTCGCCGAGCAGGACGCCGCCCCCGCCGCCGCGGCCGGGGTCGCGGTCACCGCGGCGGCGTCGCCGGCCGCGATCCTGGGCGACGAAGATCTGCTGGTTCAGGTCTTCGTCAACTTGCTCGACAACGCCCTGGTCCACACCCCGGCCGGCGGCACCGTCGCCCTCGGTTGCGCCCCGGTGGGAGAACGGGTCCGCGGGTGGGTCTCCGACGACGGGGCGGGGATCGCTCTGGAGCACCAGGGGCGGGTCTTCGACCGCTTTTATCGGGTCGATGCCGGCCGCGCCCGCGCCCACGGCGGGGCCGGCTTGGGCCTCAGCATCTGCCGCGCCATCGTCGAAGCCCACGGCGGCACCATTCGCCTCGCCAGCGACCCCGGCCGCGGCACCACGGTCGAGTTCTGGCTTTCCGCGGCGGGAGGGGCGGTCGCCGAGCCGGCGCCCGCGGCGGCGGTGCCGCGGGTCCCGGAGGGGGCGGTCGGGGCGGCGCGGTAGCGCTGGACCGGGTTGGGCATTCCGCGAAGCCCAACCCGCCGCGTATGGGGTCATCCTGAGCGCAGCGAAGGATGACGGGGGTTTGGAGGTAACGGATGGACCTGGCAACCGAACGGTGCGTCGCCTGTCGCAAGGATTCCCCGCGCCTGGAACCCGACGAACTGGCGGCGATGCTGCCCGCGCTTCCCGGCTGGACCGTGATCGAGCGGGACGGCGTGCCGCGCCTGGAGCGCGTCTTCCGGTTCGACGATTTCGCCGGATCGCTCGCCCTCGCGGTTCGGATCGGCGCCCTGGCCGAGGCCGAGGGGCACCACCCGGCGTTGCTGGTGGAATGGCGGCGGCTGACGGTGGCTTGGTGGACGCAGGCCATCGGTGGCCTGCACCGCAACGACCCGGTGATGGCGGCCAAGACCGACCGGCTAGCAGCGGTGGAAGGCGCCGGCCCGGGCAACGGATCGCGGTAGCGGTGGCACAACCAATGCATAGATCGGGACCACCTGGGGACACCGACGCCGACGTACGAGTCGGAAACGGGTTACGATTGAACACGCGCGTGGGTCCTAATCCGGCCCGCGGACGGCGACGGTGCGTCCCGACGCGGCGCGTTTTCCGGAGGAGGAGGCAGCACGGTGGGGTGGGGTTTAGGGATTACGGTGGCCGCGGTGGCGCTCGTGGTCGGTCTAATCAAGGTGTTCGACCGCAAGGTGCCCGGCACGCTTTACAAGGCGGTGCTGCTGTTCTGGGCCGTCGGGCCGCTGGTCGGCACCCTCTGGGCGATCCGGTTGCTCTGGAACGACCTGATCGGCTGGACCGAGTTGTCCCTGTTCGCCGGGATGTACTTCCTGACCGGGATGGGCATCACCGGCGGGTTCCACCGCCTCTTGACCCACCGCGGGTTCGAGACCCCACCGGGGGTGCGCGCGGCGTTCCTGATCCTCGGCTGCATGGCCGGCCAGGGTCGCCCGATCGACTGGGCCGCCAACCACCTCAAGCACCACGCCTTCGCCGACAAAGAGGGTGACCCCCACAGCCCACTGGAGGGGCTGTTCCACGCCCACCTGGGCTGGTTCTTCACCGGCGAGCCGGCCGATCGCGAGCGCTACGGCGCGTCCCTGATGGCCGACCGCCTGATCCTCTTCATCGACCGCACGACGGTGATCTGGCTCGGTCTCGGGTTCCTGATCCCGTACCTGATCGGCGGCTGGACCGGCTTCCTCTGGGGCGGCGTGGTCCGGATGGCGTTTTTGAACCACGCCACGTTCGCCGTCAACTCGATCTGCCACGCCTTCGGCTCGCGCGACTTCGACACCAAGGACGAGAGCCGCAACAACTGGCTGGTGGCCATGCTGACCTTCGGCGAAGGCTGGCACAACAACCACCACGCCTTCCCGGCGATGGCCTACCACGGGATGAGCTGGCGCCAGTTCGACGCCACCGCGCTGGTGATCCGGTTCCTGGTCTTCCTGCGCCTGGCCAAGAACGTCAAGCTGCCGCGCCCGGAGCTGGTCGCCCGCCGGCTCAAGGAGCAGACGGTGGCGACCCCGGCGGCGGGGGATTAGCGCGGATCGGATTCTCGGTCGTGTCGGCCCCGGCGTTTCGACGCCGGGGTCGCCGTGTGTTCCAGACGAGTCCGTCCCCGGCCGTGTTCCGGAAAGGGCCACCACCGCCGGCAAAAGGGGACCCGGGTACCGGGCACTTCACCACGCCGAAGAAGCCGCCCCGTGGCTTTGGCCGCTTCGGGTTGGGGGTGTTGTGGGGGCGCGGTTCTTCGCGCCTTCGTTTCCACCCCCGACGTTGCCCACCCGCGACCCCATCGCGAACACCAGGCTCGGCACCAGACCGAGCATCGCCGCCGCCATCCATCGCGCCATCAGTCGCCATCCTCCGCGGCGGGTTCGCTTCCCATTGCCGGTTCTACACCGGTGGCGGCGACGCGGTTCCCTCGGATTGGCGCGGCATACCCGCCGCGACCTACGGTTTGTGGGTCTCGACGAACCCGCGGAGCACCGCATTGATGCGGGTCTGGTACCCGTTTCCTTGGGCCTTGAACCAATCGATCACGTCCCGGTCCAGAACGACCGAGATCTGCTGCTGAGGTCGCGGAATCCCGACTTGACCGAGGGACCAATCGAAGTCGCCTTCGTCGTCGGCATCGACTGCCGCTTCGAGATCGGCCTCGGTCATCGCGTCGAGGCGCGCCTCGTCGGTCAGGTCTTCGCCACGGCGGCGCATCGCCTCAATCTCATCCGTCGTGTACTGCACGATACGCTCGTGTTTCGCCATCGCGTGCCCTCCTTGCGGAGATGATGCAGATGCTCGCTCCACGCCACGTCCAGATCACGGTGTAGAACCGGCCATTGAGTTCGCCGGTGGTAGCGTAACGTGGCTCACCTGGGCGGACGCTCGGGACCGTGTAGACCGGGCGTCCATTGAACAAGCGTTCCGCCCGGAGGAAGTCCACTCCGTGCTTTGCCCGGTTGCTTTGACGCTTGTCTTCATCCCATTCTATCGTCACCACCGCAGTATACCGATCGCCGCCGTGCTCGTTCTCAGCCAACGAAACGAGGCCGCCCGAAGGCGACCTCGATGGCCCTACCGACGAAGCGGCAGGGGTTCCGACCCAATCGGACCCACATCGTCGCGCAATGACGAAGGATAAGGTTTGTTACGCCGCGCCGCTTCTACATCGCTTCCTCGTCGTCGTGGTCGGCGTCGGGGTCGGTCG
>CADCWE010000190.1 GCA_902806325.1 uncultured Thermomicrobiales bacterium
GACCGGCGATCGAGCCGAACGGCGCCGCCGAGATCCGCTGGCGGTTCGCCACCGGCAGCTTCGTCGAGTCGACCCCGGCGGTCGTGGCGGGAACCGTCTACGTCGGCAGCGCCGACGGCTATCTCTACGCGGTCGACGCCGCCACCGGCGCCCAACGCTGGCGCTTCGCGACCGGCGATTGGGTTTCCTCGTCGCCGGCGGTGGCCGACGGCACCGTTTACGTCGGCAGCTACGACGGATTCTTGTACGCGGTCGACGCCGCGACCGGCGAGGAACGCTGGCGGTTGGACGCCCAGGGCCAGATCTTCTCCTCGCCCGCGGTCGTCGGCGGGGTGGTCTACGTCGGCAGCGCCGACAACGTCGAGGATCCCGATGGTGGGCGGCTCTTCGCCGTCGAGGCCGCGACCGGACGGGTGCGGTGGGACCTGCCGATGGGCGTGCTGTCCTCGCCGGCGGTCGCCGGCGGCATCGTCTACGTCGGCAGCACGGACGGCACCCTCTACGCGATCGAGGCGGCGAGCGGGGTCGTGGCCTGGCGGTTCGCCACCCTCGGCGGGATCGCCGCTTCCCCCGCCGTCGCGGACGGGACCGTCGTCGTCGGGGGACTCGACGGCGTCGTCTATGCCGTCGCCGCCGCCACCGGCACCGAGCGCTGGCGCTTCGCGGTCGGGGTTTCGACGCAATCGTCGGCGGCGGTCGCCGGCGGCACGGTCTATCTCGGCGCCGACGACGGCACGGTGCTGGCCATCGAACTCGCCTCGGGCGACTTACGGTGGCGGTTCGGTACCGACGCCGCGGTCGATTCGTCGCCACTGGTCATTGACGAATCGGTCTACGTCGGCAGCAACGACGGCCATCTCTACGCGATCGATGCCGCTTCGGGCCGCCAACGGTGGATCCTTGAAACCGGGGGCTACATCCGATCGTCGCCGGTGGTGAGCGAAGGGGTGATCTACATCGGCAGTTACGATGGGCTTCTCTACGCGATCGCGGGCTCTCCGGCGACACCCCAGCCGGCGTCCAGCCGGGCAACACCGGAGCAATAGACCCGCGTTTGGCGTTGTTGCGAACGATCGTGGCGGTCGGCGGCAACGCACCGACAGCGTGGGCGCGGGGATACTCCCCAACAGGCGCGAGAATGCCCGCTCGGCACCAGCCGGCGTGCCGGTCACCGGGTCCCCCCGCGGCACCTTGGACTCGCGATGGGCGAAGGCGCGTGGGGTTCCCGCGCCAGGCTTGGGGTTCTCGCGGATCGGTCGCCGCCCCGGACCGCCGCGAGCGATCTCTCGTTCGCGCTGGCTTCAGGATCGCTCGCCGTCCTCCGGCGCGGCATCAACGGTGTCCCGCCAGGAGTGACGCGGTCGCCAGCCGAGCAGGCGCGCCGCCCGCTCGATGGCGAACGCGGAGGCGGTGCCGGGGATCGGCGCCCGGATCTCGGTCTCCGGCAGGTGGCGGCGGATCAGATCCTCGGTGGGGTCGGCGCCGAGGGAGTCGGCGGCGACGATGTTGAACGCGGCGTAACCGAACCCGTCTGCCTCGATGGCGAGCCGGCAGGCGGTTGCCGCGTCGCGCACGTCGACGTAACCCCAGAGGTTGTCCGCCACCCCGGCCGGGTGCTTGCGGGCGCCGGCGGCGGCCCCGGCCAGCTCCTCCGGCAAGGCCACCCAATGGAAGCGGAGCGCGGCGATCTGTATCCCGGTCCGGCGGTGGACCATCTCGGCGGTCCGCTCGTCGACCTCCTTGGTCAGTCCGTAGGGATCGTGGATCAGCAGCGGGTGGGCTTCGTCCAGGGGAGCGTAGCGCGCCCCAAACGGTTTCGGCGTCCAGGCCATCCCGTAGGCCGAGACGCTGGAGGCGATCGCCGCTCGCCGCAGGCCGAGCAACGAGGCGGCTTGCAACACCGCGAAGGTCGCCTGCGTGTTGTTGGCGAACACCACTTCGTCGGCGTGGCCGTACGGCGACGGAATCGCCCCGAGGTGGACCACGGCGTCGTGCCCCTGCATCGCGCCGGCCACCTGCCCGACATCGCCGAGATCGGTCTCGATGAACCGGGCCGCCGTGGCGTCCCCGTCCGCCGCGCGCCGCCGGTCGGCGTTGGTCACCTCGTGACCATGGGCCAACAAGTCGCGGATCGTCCATTGCCCTAGGCGACCACTGCCGCCGGTGACGAGCACCCGCATTGCGTTCTTCCCTCGTTTCTGCCTGGCGCTAGAGAACGCCGAAGACGCGGTAGACCTCGTCGACCGACATCCCGGCGGCGATCTGCTGGCGCTCCTCGTTCTCTTTCTCGAAGGTCTCCTCGACCCGGAGCAAGACCTCGTCGACCAGGTGACCGGGGATGAGTTGGACGCCGTCGTTGTCGCCGAAGACGAAGTCGCCGGGCATCACTTTGACGTAATGGGTAAGATGGCCGGGCAGATAGACGGGTTGGTTAACCTCGGTGATGATCCAGCCGCCAAACGCGTTCGGGCGGGTGCCGAAGCCGAAAATCGGGAAATCGGGCATCTTCAGCACGTATTGGGTGTCGCGGCAGTTGCCGGCCAGCAGCATCCCTCGGCAGCCGTGGGCGTAGGCGAGCTGGCAGCTCATCTCCCCAAAATGGGCCGGCTGCATGTCGCCGCCGCAGTCGAAGCAGAGCACCGTGCCGTCGTCGAGGTCGGCGATGGCCCGCATCATCCGTTTCTGGGGGTGGCCACCTTCGGTCTCCCAGCGTGCCTCCTGCGCCTGGCGCTCCTCCGCCGGTAGTTCCCGCTCGACCACCGAGTGGAGCTTGATCGGCAGGGCGCGCCCGACGAGTTGCATCCCCTGCCGCAGCGGCGCAAACCGGCTGGCGAAGACGGTGTCCTTGACGCCGAGCTGCCAGAGCGCGTCGGAGACGCTGCCGCCGTACCCGGCCCGCCGGAAGCGCTCGATCCGCTCCAGGTCGGTGATCTCGAGGTGGCGGGGGGCCAGACCGGTCATTGGGAAAACTCCTCTCGTGGTTGGTCATTAGGGGGATTCTAGGCACACTTGCCCGCCGCCTCCATCAGCCCCTTCAGGTAACCGATGGCGTAGAGGCGGCCAAGGACCTCGTAGCCGGGCGTGGCGTTGTCCTCCCCGGCCATCGTCGGCACGTGGTCGACGCGGACCGGACCGGTGAAGCCGACATCGCGGTAGGCCCGTACCGCTTCGAACATGTCGGTTTGACCTTCCTCGTGGAACGTCTCGACGAAGCGCTCGGGGGTGCCCTCGACGTCGCGGAAATGGACGAAGTGGATCTGGTTTTGGCGGCCGAAGTGGCGGATGGTGTCGGGGATGTCGACGTTCATGGTCGAGAACGACCCCTGGCAAAGGGTGATCCCGTTGGCAGGGCTGGGCACGGTATCGATCACCCGCTGGAAGGCGTCGCGGTTGGTCAGGATCCGAGCCAGGCCCCGAATCGGCGAGAGCGGCGGGTCGTCCGGGTGGACGGCCAGCTTGACCCCGGCCCGCTCCGCCACCGGCACCACCCGGCGCAGGAACACGGTCATGTTCTCCCAGAGCTGGTCTTCCGACAAGGTGCCGTATTCGGTCAGTGGAGCGTTCGCCATCAGCGCGTGGTCGTAGCCCATCAGCAGCGCGCCACCCCGGCCAGGGACGGTAAACGATGTTCGTAGGGGGCCAAGCGCGGGCATGAAGTTGTGGCAGATCACCCCGATCCCAACCCGGCCCATGTTGTCGACCAGTTCGCAGAAGCGCTCGATCCGCTCGTCGCGGTTGGGCAGGCCGAGCTTGATCGGCTCCATGATGCTGGCCGGGGCCGACTCCACCACCTGCAAATCCAGCCCCGCGTCCTTGAACCGCTGCTTCAAGGCCAACAGCAACGAAAAATCCCACGGCGGCGGACCGTCGAGGGTGTCGGGGATCGTCACCACCGCCGCGGTGACTCCGGCCTGCCGGGCCAAGGTCCAGAGCGGGGCGGGGATCGCCGGCAGCGCCTCTGCCAACGTCAGTTGCCAGGTCATCGCGGGGGGCCTCCTACGTCCTGATCTTCCGGTCGGTGACACGATCTCGCCGGTCGCGCTCACGGGGGGCCGTGGGGCAAGGTGACGCGAACGAACCGGGCGCGGAAGAGGTCGGCGTCGGCGTAGAGGTCGGCCAAGCGGAAGCTGTTGACGTTGTAACTGACGAGGAGGCCGGGGTCGGTGCCGAATTGCGGGTGAGCGCGGGCGTTGTAGACGAACAGGTGCTCGCGCTCCGCCTCGGGCGGCGCATAGAGGACGGTCCGATCGGTCCACGGTCCCCAAGGGTCGGGCGCGACGTAGGCGACGATCTCCCGCCATTCCCAGAGCGGGCGACTGGTGTCGATGGTGACCAGGGCGTAGCCGCCTTCGACGGCGACCACGCTGAACTCGGTGCCGATGCTGTCGGTCAGGACGCGGGCGGTGGCCGCCGGCGCTGCCGACCACCCCCCGCCGTCGAAAAACTGCCACCGGCCGACGAGCGCGCCGCGTTCGGCGCGCGCGACGTGGCCGTACTTGGCGTGGGTGAGGTCCTCGACGCCGTAGACGTAGGTGTGGTCCCGCCCTTCGAGGATCGCCGCGCCGTAGCGGATCCCGTTCTCGACCGGGAGCGGGACGATCGATTCGACCCGCAGGTCGGGCAGGCGGAGCGAGGCGAGGTTGGTCCCGACCCAGCGCCAGGCCCATCCTTCCGGCCCGTGGCGGAGGAACCGGAGCAGGAACAGGCGCAGGGTCTGACCCTCGACCGTCGCGTCGCCCGGCCAGTACCAGGCGGCACCGTCCGCCGGCGCGAACAGCGCTCGTGGCGCCGACCGCGTGCCGCCGTGGAGCGTGGTCAGCGTTGCCCCGTCCTGGACGACGAGCGCGTTGTGGATCAGCGGCGTGGTCGTCGGACGAGTGCGGTCCGCGTTGACCGTCCCGAGAAACGTGTCGGCGAAGATCCAGACCGTGCGCCCGTCGGGGAGGAGTACCGAGTTGGTGCCGTCGCCGCCCGTCCAGCCGCCGTCCGTGGCGGTGAACGCGGCCCAGATGGCGCGATCGACGGTGGCGCGGGGCGCGGTCGTGGGGCCGAACGGGGGAACGTCCGATCGACCTGGCGGTGGAAGCACGCGACCTATCGCCATGTCCGGATGCCCTTCGCGACGAACGAGAGGCGGCGCGGCCGAACCATGGGTTGGCGGACCGGGGACACCGGAGGGCCGCCCCGCCAACCGGCGAGGACCTCGACCTTGTCGGGCCTCGCCACGTCCCATCGGAAAGGGCGGATACTCGTTTCGGCCCGCGACCCGGATCGCCCCGCGCCGCCGCCGTTCTCGTCGGGACGAACGCCGTATTGACGGCTACAACCCACGCCGGTATAGTAGATGATCTGATCACCTGATGCATCACGCTGTCGGGATCGATCGCGCGGCGGAGCCGGGGAGGCGCCATTGACGTCCACGTCGCCGCTCGCCCGGGGCGGGCTGGTCGGGTCACTGGTCGACGAGATCCTGGCCATGATCCGCCGCGAGGGGTTGCGGCCCGGGCAACGCCTGCCGACCACCAAGGACCTCGCGGCTCGGTTCGATGTCGCCGTGCCGACCGTCCGCGAGGCGATCCAGCGCTTGGAAGCGATCGGCGTGGTTCGGGTCCGTCACGGGGCCGGGATCTTCGTTCGCGCCGAGCAGCCGCGGATGATGTTCTCGCAACCGGACCGGGCCGTGATCGGCGCCCAAACCATCCTCGATTTGATCGAGACCCGGCTCCTGCTTGAGCCGTATCTGGCCGAACACGCCGCCCAAGCGGCGCACGGCGAGGACGTCGCCCGGTTGGCGGATCTGCTGCATCGGGCGGAACGCCTCCTGGACGGCCACGACCACGAACTCCAACAGGCGAACATGGCGTTCCACCTCGGCATCGCCCGCTGCTCCGGCAACGTGGTCCTGGTCCAGGTGATGGAAACCCTGGTCGACCTCTACGACTCCGAGCAGACCGCGATGCTTTCGATCGGGGATGCCCGCCGAGCCGACCACGAGGAGCACGTCGCGATCCTGGCGGCGATCCGAGCCGGCGACGCCGCGGGGGCGAAAACGTTGATGCGTCGCCACCTGGAAGGCACCCGGGCGCTGATGAGCACCCGTCTGGCCGCCGCCGCCCACGCGCGCAAGGTCGTCTGGCTGAACGCGGCGGGCGGCGGCGGTCGGTCGGGGGCCGTCGGCTGAACCAATCCCGAACCGGCGGGACGATCCCGCGGCCAGGAAACGGCAACCGACTCAACGAGAAAGGAGGGGGATCGGGTCGCGGGCCAACGAAGGACACGACGCCGTGTCGCGTGCCGCCCGATGCGCCACCCCCGGAACGTCGCCGGCGATCGCGCCGGTCGCGGGGTGGATATCGGCCGGCGTCACCACGTCGAAGAGGTGTTCCCCATGGACGACGCGCGCAAGATCGTTTCGCCCTTGTCCCTTTCCCGCCGGACCGCGCTCCGCGTCGGGGCGGGGGCGGCCTTGGCCCCGCTCCTCGCCCGACCCAGGGGCGTCTTCGCTCAGGACGCCGCGACGCCCGGGGCGTCCCCCGCCGCCGGCGCCGGGTTCTTCCCGTCGCCGATCGAGGGCGTCCCCGACGCCTACTACCAGTACCCGGATCCCTACCAGACCGTGCCCGAGGTGCCGGGTAAGGGCGGCTCGGTCAGCGCCGCGCTCTTGTTCGACAAGCGGATCACGTCCCGCGACGACAACCAATACTGGCAGGAACTTGAGTCCCGGCTCGGCGTCACCCTGGACGCCCAGTTCTGGCCCGGCGCGGCCTACGCCGAACGGATGGCGACGACCTTCGCCGGCGGCGATTTCCCGGACCTGATGTTCGCCCTCGGCTTGCTCTACCCGCAACTGCCCGAGTTCCAGGTCCAGGGCGCCTTCGTCGACCTGACCGAGGCCCTGGACGGCGAGGCCCGCCAGACCTACCCGAACCTGGCCGCGATCCCCAACTACGCCTGGGAAAACTCCAAGCTCAACGGCGTCCTCTACGGCGTGCCCAGCCCGACCTCGCTCCAACCGAACGCCCTCTGGTACCGCTCGGATTGGATGGACAGGCTCGGGCTGGCGCTGCCGACCGACGCCGCCGAGACGCTGGCGATGTGGGACGCGATGACCAAGAACGACCCGGACGGGAACGGCCAGGCCGACACCTTTGGCCTCTCGTTCGAGCGCCTCAACGCGATCGAGCAGCGCTTCATCCACTCGATGTTCCGCGTCCCCGCCGAAGGCTACGGTTGGCGCTTGAACCCGGACGGCACCTTCACGAACACGATCGAGACCGAAGAGTTCCGGGCCTCGCTCGACTACATGCGACAGGTCTGGGCCGCCGGCGTCTGCCACCCGGATTCCCTGACCCAGACCAGCAACGAGGTCCGCGAGCAATTGATCGCCGGCATCGCCGGGTCGGGCGCGAACGCCTTCATCCTGCTCGGCTTCATCCGCGGCGAGGCGGCCAAGATCAACCCCGACGCCCGCCTGATGGGCCTGGTCCCGCCCGGCCACGACGGCGGCGATCCCGTCACCTACAACATCGGCGGCGTCTTCGGCCAGTTCTGCATCCCGGCCGCGGTCGGCGCCGACGACGCCCGTATCGCCGAGTTGCTGGCGATCACCAACTATTTCGCCGCCCCCTTTGGCAGCGAGGAATACACCTTCATGAAGTACGGCCTGGAAGGGGTGCACCACACCGTCAACGAGGATCGCTCCCGCACCCTGACCCAGCAGGGCGAAGAAGAGGTCTTCGGCGATGCCCTGATCCTCGGCCCGCTCAACGTCTTCTACGACCCGAACCGGGAGCAGATCCAGTACGCTCAATCCTTGATGGCCGAGCAGGTGCAGTACGGCATCTTCTCGCCGACGGTCAACCTCTACTCGCCCGCCGCCGCCGCCCGGGGCGGCGAGATCTCCCAGCAGTACACCGACCGGATGATCGCGATCGGCACCGGGCGCGAGCCGCTCTCGGCGATCGACGATTGGATCCGAGACTGGAAGAGCCGCGGCGGGGACGAGATCCGCCGCGAATACGAGGCGGCGTACGCGCAGGCCCAGGGGTGATCGAGCGGCCGGGATGCCTCGCGAGTCGCGGGGCATCCCGGTCCGACAGTCCAACACGCCAGGGGCCTGGCAATGCCGCGGCTGGGCGTATGGTCGCCCACGCCGGGACCATCGACGAGCGCCTTTGCCACGGCCCAGGTGAGGGGCGACCATGGTTGCCACGTCACGGCCAAACCACCGCCTCGCCGGCCGCGGCACCCCGCGCGGCGGTCCAACGCTGCGCAGGCGGATCTGGCGACACCGCTGGATGTACGCCTTCTTCCTCCCCGGCGTCGTCTACTTCCTGGTCTTCGTCTACCTGCCGCTGGCGGGCAACATCATCGCGTTCAAGGACTACTCGCCCTTCCTCGGCTTCGCCCGCAGCCCGTGGGTCGGCCTGGAAAACTTCGAGCGCCTGTTCACCGACCCGGATTTTCGACTCGCCCTGACCAACACCCTGAAGATCGAGGGCCTCCAGCTGCTGTTCGCCTTTCCGGCCCCGCTCGGCTTGGCGCTGCTGCTGAACAGCATGGTCAGCGACCGCGCCAAGCGGCTGGTCCAATCGATCGTCTACCTGCCCCACTTTCTCTCCTGGGTGATCGTGATCTCGCTCTGGCAGCAGATCTTTGGCGGCGCCGGGTTCATCAACCAGGTCCTACGGGACCAAGGGATGGACACCGTCAACATCATGTCCAACCCGGATCTGTTCAAGCCGTTGGTGGTGCTCCAGGTCATCTGGAAAGAAGCGGGCTGGGGCACGATCCTGTTCCTGGCGGCGTTGACCAAGATCGACGCCCAGCTCTACGAGGCGGCGGTGATCGACGGCGCCGGTGGCTGGCGCCGCCTGCGCGACGTGACCCTGCCCGGCATCCGCTCGGTGATCGTGCTGCTGCTGATCTTGCGCCTGGCGTTCGCGCTCTCGGTCGGGTTCGAGCAGTACTACCTCCAGCGCAACGCGGTCGGCGCCGGGGCGGCCGAGGTCCTCGACACCTTCATCTACTTCCGCGGGATCCAGAACGGCGACTGGGGATTCGCCACCGCCGTCGGCCTGGTGCGCGGGATCGTCGGCGCGCTCCTGATCCTGGGCGCCAACTGGCTGGCGAAGCGGTTCGGCGAGGAAGGGATCCTCTGATGGCGACGATCAACCCGGGGGCCGCGACCCGCCCCGATACCCGGCTGCCCATCGAGTCGACGCTCGCTATCGGCCGTCGCCGCTTGGGTTCCGGACGCCGTCCGCGCAAGCAGGCGCCGTGGATGGAGGACCCCCACCCGCTGCTGCTGGCGGCCAAGTTCCTGACTCTGGCCTTCATCGTCGTCGTGATGCTGTTCCCCTTCGTCCACGTCGTCGCGGTCAGTTTTTCGTCGTACCAGGACGTGTTGACCAGCGGTCTGATCTTGTTCCCCCGTAACCCGACCCTGGACGCCTACCGGGTTGTGCTCGGCGACGGCGGGGTGGTGCAAGCGCTGCGGGTCAGCGCCGGGTTGACCGTGTTCGGCACCGCCGCCCAAATGATCGCCACCACGGCGATGGCTTACGGCCTTTCGCGCCCGGCCGTGCCCGGCTCCCGGATCGCGCTCTTGCTGGTGTTGGGGGCGATGCTCTTCTACCCGGGGATGATCCCCAGCTTTCTGCTGATCAAGGAACTCAACCTGCTCAACACCTACCCGGCGCTGATCCTGCCGGGGCTGATCGGGGCCTTCAACCTGGTGATTCTTCGCCAGTTCTTCATGAACCTGCCGCAGGAGCTGCTGGACTCGGCCCGGATCGACGGCGCCTCGGACGCCCGCGTCTTCTTCTCGATCGTCCTGCCGTTGAGCAAGGCGGTGTTGGCGGTGATCTCGTTGTTCTACGCGGTCGGGATCTGGAACAGCTTCTTCAACGCGATCCTCTACCTCAACGATTCGAGCAAGTGGCCGGTCCAGGTGGTGTTGCAGCAGATCGTGCTCGAAGGCACCGCCCTCAACCAGGCTTCGATCCTCGACCCGAACCGGCCGCCACCGCCGCCCGCCACGGTCGAGATGGCGGTGGTGGTGATCGCCACGCTGCCGATCCTGCTGGTCTACCCGTTCCTGCAAAAGTACTTCACGCGGGGCGTCCTCAGCGGCGCGATCAAGGGGTAGGGTGGATCACGCAACGAACGCCTCTCCCGGTCTCCGCGTCGGAGAGTCTTCGTCGGTGTGGCCCGGGCGCCGTCTGGGCGAATTCGACGCCGGGAGCGCAGGAGGGAAGCAATGCCGATCTTTACCAGTGCCGGACCCATACCGGAATGGTGCGAACTGCGCGGCTTCGACATCGTCGATTTGGAGCCAGGACAAACGCACCGCTACGAGCGGTTGGCGCCGAAGGAGAAGCTGATCGTCGGCCAAGGCGCCTGCCGGGTGCGGGTCGGGGCGGGGGAACACGACGCACCGGCCGGCGCCCAGTTCGACCTGACCAACGACCATGAACCTTTCGCGGTGGTCGAGGTGCGGGAACCGGCGACCATGATCCGGATGGCCGGCACCTGGGGCGATGATCTTGGCGGCGCCGGGATCTTCGGCGTCCGCGTCAGCGACGAACCGCACGACCGCGGCGATCCGGTCGCGTACCCAAAGCAGACCGATTTCGACGCCCACTACCACGATTGCGACGAGTATTGGATCGTCTTTGCCGGGCGCGGCACGGCCGTCTCCGAAGGGCGGCCCTACGAGGTCGGCCCCGGCGACTGCGTGGCGACGGGTATGGGCCACCACCACGATTTCCCGACCGTCACCGAACCGGTGCAGGCGGTCTTCTTCGAGACGACGCTGGAAGGGAGGAAGCGGCGGGGGCACCTGTGGGCGCACACGCACGGGGACGCGGAGCCACGAGCGGGGCGGGTCTAATGCGGCACGGCGTAGGCTGCGCCGCCGTTCGGCCCCGGAGAGACGCCGCGCCAGGCAATGCCTCCGGAAAGGAGATCGCACCGTGGTCTATCGCCTGATCCAGGTTGGCACCGGCGGCATGGGCCGGCATTGGTGCCAAACCTTTCTGCCGCCGTTCGTCGAGGACGGACGGATCGAGGTCGTCGCCGCCGTCGACATCGTGCCCCAGGCGCTGATCCACGCCCAGGAAGGGCTAAACCTTCCCGCCGAGCGGTGCTACACCGATCTCGGGCGCGCCCTGGCGGAGAACCCGGCCGACTGCTGCACGATCGTGGTGCCGCCCGCCGCCCACGAGGCGGTGGTCGATCTGGCACTCGCCCACGGGCTGCACATCCTCTCCGAGAAACCCATCGCCGACACGTTGGACGGGTCGGTTCGGATCGCCGCCAAGGTGCGCCGGGCCGGCAAGAAGATGGGCGTCACGATGAGCCACCGGTTCGACCAGGACAAGTCGACCTTGCGCGACGAGTTGCGTTCGGGTCGCCACGGGCGGCTGGATTACCTCGTCTGCCGGTTCACCTGCGACTGCCGGCGGTTCGGCAGTTGGGGCGCGTTCCGGCACCAGATCCCCAACGCCCTGATGGTCGAAGGCTCGGTCCACCACCTCGACATCCTGGCCGACCTCGCCGGCGCCCCCTGCGAAACCCTCTACGCCCAAACCTGGAACCCGCCGTGGGGCGAGTTCGCCGGCGATTCCCAGGGCCTGGTCACGATGCGGTTCGAGAACGGCACCCGGGCGATCTACGAGGGGGCCAAGACCAACGCCGCCGGTCTCAACGGCTGGGGCCAGGAGTACGTCCGCGCCGAATCCGAGGGCGCGACGCTGGTCATGAACCGGCGCCGCGTCGAGCGCTTCGTCCACGGCGCCGCCGGCACGCCGACCACCGCCCTGGAAGGTCAGGGCGAGACGGTGTCCCCGTCCGAACGCCCACGCTGGGGCCACCGCTGGCTGATCGAGCAGTTCCTCGATTGGCTCGACGGCGGCGACCCGATGCCGACGGAGGTCAACGCCAACTTGCAGTCCGTGGCCCTGATCTTCGCCGCGATCGAGAGCAGCCGGACGGGACAACCGGTCCGGGTCCAGGACTTCTTGCGCGAGGCGGTGACGGCCGAGGACGTGCGGCACGCTGCGTTCGTCGGCTCCGCCTAGCGCAAGCCGAGGACGACGAACGGGGGATCCGCATGACCGACCTCGACCACCCATTGCCGGCGGTCCTCCTGGCGACCGAGCATCACGCACGGCGCCACGCCGATCCGGCCGGGTCGCCGCTAGCCGGGCACGCCACCCTCCTCCGCGTCGAGTGGAACGACGAGATGGAGGACGACGAGCGCGCCGCGCGCTTCGACGCCGCAATCGGGGACGCCGACGCGCTCGTCGTTTCGCCGTGGAGCGCGCGGTTGCCGCGCTTCACCGCCGAGCGCTGGGCGAAGGCGCCTCGCCTGAAGGCAATCGCCGGCACGTTCGACAACCGGTTCGGGCATTGGATCGACATCGCCGACGCCCTGGGGCGCGGGGTGGCGCTGATCGATACCTCGCGCAGCATGACCCCGACGGTCGCGGAGTTCGCGCTGGCGATGACGCTCAACCTGCTGCGCGACATCCCGGCCGCGGTCCAACTCGTCCGCCAGGGGGAATGGACGACCCGCGCCCAGGACGACGCGGGGTTCGTTGCCGGCGATCTGACGGGGCGCCGGGTCGGGCTGGCCGGCTACTGCAGCATCAACCGGCGCTACGCCGAGCTGCTCGCCCCGTTCCGCCCCACCCTGACGGCCCACGACCCGTTCGTCCCCGACGCGGCGTTGGCGCGGGCCGGGATCGCGCGGGCCGCGTCCCTGCGCGACCTGGCGGCGTCGAGCGAGATCTTCGTCGTCGGCATCCCGCCGACCCCGGCGACGGAGGGGATCATCGGCCGGGACGTGATCGCGGCGCTGCCGCGGGGGTCGCTGTTCGTCCTGGTGACGCGGATGGCGGTGGTCGAGCAGGCCGCGCTCTGGGCGCGGGCCGAGGCCGGGGAGATCCGAGCCGCGGTCGACGTCTTCGCGCCGGAGCCGCCGCCGCCGGATGCGTCGTTTCGCACCAGCCCGTTTGTGCTGCCGACGCCGCACATCGCCGGCAACACCGCCGTCTGCCACCGCCGCTGCTTCACCGCCGCCTGCGCCGACGCCCTGGCCGTGCTGGCCGGGCGCGACCCGGTCTACCCGGTGACAGTCCGGGACGACCGGCTCTACCAAGGCACCCTTGAGCCGGTGGCACCGTGAACGAGCCGCCCGGTGGGGCAGGTGGGAGGAAACGCGATGGACGACGCGCACGACCTCGGCTTCGATTTCCGGCCGTTGCCACTCCTGTTGGTCGCGGACGACGAACCGCTCCAGGTCTGCCGCCTGACCGTTGACGGCCAACCGCATGCCACCACGGGCACGTTCCACGTCCGGCGCCAGGGCGCCGAGTTCGCGTTCCCGCTCGACGTCCCGGCCGGAGCGAGCGAGCACGAGATCAAACTCCCGGAGGTCGCCGCGCCGTGCCCGGCAGCGGTCGAGCTACGCCTCGGCGATGGGCGTCAGACGGCGGATGTCGCGTTCGTCCCGGTCCGCCGATGGACGGTTTTCCTGGTCAACCACAGCCACACCGACATCGGCTTCACCCACAAGGTCAGCGACGTCGTCGAGGTCCACACCAAAAACCTGGAACGGGCGCTGGAGTTCGTCGACGCGACCAGCGATTGGCCGGAGGAGACGCGCTACCGCTGGACCTGCGAGTCGGCCTGGCAGATCCAGAATTATCTCAAGACCCACCCCCACCAACGGGACCGGGAGCGCCTGGTGTCGGCGGTCCGGGCCGGGCTGGTCGAGATCGAGGCGCTCTACATCCACAGCTACTTCGACCTGCTGAACCGGGAGCAGTTGGCCCGCTCGCTCTATCTCGCCCAGGATCTGCGCGACGACCTCGGGATCCCGATCACGTCGGCGATGATCTGCGACGTGCCGGGGTGCCCGTGGTCCCTCGTCGATCTCCTGGCCGGGTCCGGGGTGCGTTACCTGTCCATGGCGCCGAACAACTTCATTGCGCCGTTCCACCAGCTGACGGATCTGCCGCGACCCTTCGTCTGGCAAGGTCCGGCCGGCGGCCGGGTGCTCGTCTGGTACACCGACGACCCGTATTGGGCCTACATCGAGGGCGCCCGGCACGGCTTCTGGACGGGGTTGGAGGAGGTGGAGCGGAAGCTGCCCGCCAAATTGGCCGCGCTCGAAGCGGGCGGCTACCCGTTCGACGCCGTCCAGATCCAGACCGGCAGCGACAACCGGCCGATCCGGCTGCTGCCGGCGACGATCGCCCGGGAGTGGAACCGGCGGTATCTCTCGCCCCGATTGCGGGTCGCCACCCCGTCGGCGTTTTTCCGACACGCGGAAACGCAGTGGGCGGACCGGCTGCCGGTGGTCTCCGGGGAATGGCAGAGCAGTTGGTCGCAGACGACGTTGCACTACCCGAAGGAGGCGAGCGAGCGGCGGCGGAGCCACGCCACGCTCGACCTCTGGGAACGGATGGCGACCGCCGCCGACTGGCTGGACGAGGCGTACCCGTATCCGCGGGCCGCGCTGGCCGAGGCCTACGACGCCTCGCTCCTGTTCGACGAGCACAGCGGGCCGAAGGGGGTTTGGCGCCCGCGTAGCGCTCAAGAGGCCACCGAGGCCCTCCAAGAAGGGCATGCCTTGTTCGAGCAAGCGACCCGCCCGCCGGAGCACGGGCTGGCGGCGGCGCTCGCCGCCGCGACCGGCGCCTTGTCCGGCGCGGAGGAGCCATCGGTCGTCGTCTGGAATGCCCTCGGTTGGCCGCGCGGCGGCGAGGTCTCGGTGGCGCTGCCGGAGGCGTGGGTCGATCCCGAGATGGGCCTGACCGACGAGGCGACCGGGGCGGCGGTTCCGTTCGCGGTCGAAGCGGCGGACGACGGCACGCGCCGCTGCCGCTTCCGGGCCGAGGGCGTGCCGCCGATCGGCTTTACGCGCTACCGCCTGACCGCAGACGCCGTTGAGGGCGCGCGCGCGACCGAACCGGCGGCCCCGCAGGAGGTTTCCGGCGAAGAGGCTCGGGTCGCGTTCGGCCATCTTTCCATCGTCGTCAACCGGACGGGCGAGATCATCGAGCTGACCGACGACCGAACCGGCGCCGATCTGGTCGACCGCTCGGCGTGGAGCGGACTGAACGCCCTCGTCCGCTACCTGCCGGAGCCGCACGGACCCGAACCGGGGGGAGATTTCACCGCCGCGACGGGTCTCTACGAAGGGACTCCGGTCGAAGGTCAGGCGATCGCCCCGGTGGACATCGAGACCGAACCGCTGGCCGTCGCGTCGGTGCTCGGCAATCCGGTGGTCCGGGCCGAGGCGACGATCGCCGGGACGTACCGGCGGCAGGTGGAGATCCGGGTGTGTGCCGACCGGGTCGAGATCGCGAACCGGCTCTCCTGGCTACGGCGACCAGACGCGGCGGAGGTGCTGTTCGTCATCTTCCCGTTCGCCATGGCCGATCCGGAGATCCGGCACGCGGCGCAGTATGCGATCGTCGACCCGCAACGCCAGACGCTCTCCGGCGGCAGCCTGGACTCGTTCGCCGTCCAGCACTGGCTCGACCTCTCGTCCGGACGCATCGGGGTCACGGTTTGCTCCCCGGATCTGGCCCTGGTCGACTATGGCGGGATCAACCTCCAGCGCTTCCTCCGCCGGCTCGATGTCCGCACCGGTTGCCTCGCCTTCCGGGCCGCCAACGGCCGGGCGCTGCCGCCACCGGACGGCGACCCGTTCGGCGTTGGCGCGACGATGGCGATGCGCTTCGTCGTCCGCCCGTACGCCGGCGCCTTCGATTCGCTCGCGGCCGGCCGCTTCGGCGAGGAGCAGGCCCTGCCGTTGCTGGCGCTGCCGCTGCCGGCACACCACCCCGGCGAGTGGAAGGACCGCGCGTCGAGCTTCGTGGCGTTGCGAAGTCCGACCTGCATCCTGACCGGACTGAAGCGCGCCGAGCGCGCGGACGGGTACGTGGTCCGGCTTTGGGAGAGCACTGGCCGGCGCTCGGTGGCGCGCCTGTCATTTCCGCGCCACACGCTGCTCGCCGCCTGGCGTTTGACCCCGGCGGAAGGCGAGATCGGGCGCGCCGAGTTGTCGGACGGGGGGGTGGACTTGGAACTTGCCCCGTTCGAGTCGGCGACGTTGCGGGTGGTGCTCGGGCGGTGAGCGTTACGGCCTCGGCCGACCGTGCCGTGGATGTGGGGCCGTGATCTTCGTAAGGGCACGGCATGCCGTGCCCTTACGCCTCGTACACCGTGGCGCGGAGCCAGAAGCGGCGGGTTTCGCCCGGCCCGAAGGCGAGCGCGGTGCCGTTCTCGACCGCCTCGGCGAGGCCGTTGGTCGGGTAGCTGGAGAAGGGTTCGAGGCCGATGTTGTAGTGGCGGCCGTACCACGGGTAGCCTTCGGAGGCCCCGAATTCCTGCCAGTACCAGAGGTACGGCATCTGGGTCGCGTCCCACTCCACCCGGATGCCGACGCCCTTGGCGGGGTGCTCGATCTCGTACCACCCCTCGGCGAAGCCGGTGACGTAGACGATCTCGCTCGCCTCGCCGCGGGGCGGCAACCGGCTCAGGTCGACCTCGCCGCCGCCGGCGGCCGGGGCCAGCGGCCACGCCGAGCGTCGGCCGGCGACCACCCGCCGCCCCCGCGGGTCGATCGGGCTGTCGTGCGGGATCACCGTCGCGCCGCCCGGGAGGCGGATCCGGCACGTCTCGTCGAGGAACGGGCGGCCGAAGGCGAGGTGGTGGCCCCACATCGCGCGCAGCGGCACGCCGCTTTCGTTGGTGATCGCCTCGTCGAGATAGAGCGTCGGCTCGCCCGCGACCAAGCGCAACCGCTTCTCGATCGCGTACGGCGTCTTTTGGGTCCGGACCGTGAAGGCGACGGCGACGGCGTCCTCGCCGTCCTCGGCGAGCCGGGCGTCCCAGGGCAGCGCGCTGACCTCGCCGTGCTGCCCGAACCGGGCGCCGAGGTACGTCGACGGCGCGCCGCCGTTCGGAAAGACCTCCTGCCACCCGCCCGGGTAGGCGTCGAGGAAGGTGGCGAGGGGATCGGCCGAGGTGGAGAGGTAGGACCTCGGGTCGCGCACGCCGCCCGCCGTCAGCCAGGCGAAGTCGAGGTCGCGCGGCTTGTAGTTGAACTCGACGACGTCGGCGCCCTTGCCCGCCAGGACCCCGACGCGGAGGCGCTCGTTCTCCAGCGTGACCAGGCGCAGGCCGTGGGAGAGGTCCTCGCGGACCCGCGGCCCCCAGTTGCGTTGCGGGCGGTGGCCGGGGAAGGTCACGGGGCTCAATCTCCGGGCCGCACCCGTGACGGGTCGTCGGATTATCCGGTCGCGCCCGGCACGATATCCGTCCGGCCTGTGGACGTCAACCGGGATTTAGGATCGTTGTCTCGCGGGAAGGGCCAATCAAGACCTACCGCGCGAGATGGACTTTTGTCGGAGATCGCCACCGTAAGGAGGCCGTAAGGCCAACGTGTTGCCAGGCGAGCTCGGCGAAACTGTAACGCAGAGGACCTTGATGGGTCAGCGTCATCGAGCAGAGGCAGCCCGGAGACCGCAGAAGCCCCGATTGTCGTTCCCGGGACGCCCTGAGCCGACCCTGCCCACGCGGTCTTGGGGCCCGGATTTCGGGTCGAGCGGATAGATCGTCGCCGGGGAATCGACTCCATCGTTGCACGCGGCGAAGGCGCCGATCGCGGGCCCCGGCCGCGGGTAGCGACGCTATGCGTTCCGGGGCCCGTCCTGGGGATCTCGTAACGCCACGGGCGGTCCGAGAATCTCCATGAGGACGAACGCCCGGCGGCGACCGCCCTTTGTCGACAGCTCCTGGGCCAAGGATCTCGGGGGCTCGGGAGTGGTGGTCGGGCTGGCCGGGGACGGGGGGTGGCGAGGCGGCGGTTGCGCCTCCCGCGCCGGCGTCCGGCGCGGGGCCGGCGGTGACTGTCGGACCGTCTCCCGGGAGTACGCTTCAGGGGTGCGCGCGAGATCGCGCCCGTCGCGGCCCACTCGGCGGCGGATCATGGGCGGTCGCCGGCGCGGCCGGAGCGACGGGAGTCCTGGTCGCCGTTCTCGGTCGCGAGGGAATCGCGCATGCGGGTGTCCGCCTGGACGTTCTCCATGCGGTAGTGGTCCATGACCCCGAGCCGGCCGGTGCGGAAGGCCTCGGCCAGGGCTCGCGGCACCTCGGCCTCGGCCTCGACGACGCGGGCGCGCATCTCCTGTTCCTGGGCGACGGCCATCGCGCGGCGTTCCTCCGCCCGGGCCTGGGCGATCTTCTTGTCGGCCTCGGCCTGGTCGGTCTGGAGCTCCGCCCCGATGTTGCGGCCGACGTCGACGTCGGCGATGTCGATCGAGAGGATCTCGAAGGCGGTGCCGGCGTCGAGGCCGCGGCTGAGGACCAGCTTCGAGATCTGGTCGGGGTTCTCCAGGACCACCTTGTGGCTGTCTGCCGAGCCGACGGCGGAGACGGTGCCCTCGCCGACGCGGGCGATGATGGTCTCCTCGCCGGCGCCGCCGACGAGGCGATCGATATTGGCGCGGACCGTGACGCGGGCGACGGCAATCACCTGGATGCCGTTCTTGGCGACGGCGGCGACGCGGGGCGTCTCGATCACCTTCGGGTTGACGCTGACCTGCACGGCTTCGAGGACGTCGCGGCCGGCGAGGTCGATGGCGGTCGCCCGCTTCCAGGGGAGGTCGATGTTGGCGCGGTCGGCGGAGATCAGGGCAGTGACGACGCGGCCGACGTTGCCGCCCGCGAGGTGGTGGGCTTCCATCTGGCCAACGTCGAGCTTCAGTTCGGCTTTGGCGGCGCTGATGTACGGGCGGATGATGTCGGCGGGCGGGACCTTGCGGAGGCGCATCCCGATCAGGGTGCCGATGCTGACCCGAACGCCGGAGAAGAGGGCCGTGACCCAGAGGCCCAGCGGGACGAAGTAGAAGAAGAAGACGAGCAGGACCAGGACCAGGACGACGACGACGCCCAAGGTTATGAGACCGGAATCCATCGAAGGCTCCTTTGCTGATGTGTGACCAGGACGGTCTTAGGACGCGCCGCGCCGCACGACGCGCCGGTATCCCTCGTCCCGGACGACCGCGATCGGTTCGCCGGCGGCGATGAAGCCACCGTCGCTGACAACGTCGATCCGTTCGCCGTCGATCGTGGCGATGCCACTGGGCCGCAGATCGGTGAGGGCGACGCCGGCGCGCCCGGTGAGCCTCGGGGGGCCGAGGACCGGGATGGAGGCCGGGCCGGAGACGGGAGCGGCGGGGGCTGGGGTCGCGGGCCGCTCGGCGACCGCGACGCGGCGGTCGGACGGAAGCGTCGGGTCACTGCCGAGCCATCGCATCCAGCCGCGCGGCCGCGGGACGGCCGGCACGGGAACGTCCGCCCCCTGCGACTGGAGAACGAGCCCGCTGAGGCGCGAGCCGCGGGGAAGGAAGAGGACGATGGCGATGAGGCCGAGGACGAATGCGGCGAGGGAGGCGGCGACCGTGTAGCCGGCTCGCTCGATCTGCTCCGGCGTCCGGATCTCGCGGCCGAGCATGGCCAGGAACAACCCGCCGAGCAGCGCGACGGCGCCGAGGATCCCGGCCACGCCGAACCCGGGGATGACGAAGAGCTCGACCGCGATCAGGGCGATCCCGAGGACGACGAGGGCGATGTCCTCCCACCCGGCGAGGCCGGCGAGCAGGTGGCCCCAGAAGAAGGCGGCGATGAGGACGGCGCCGATCGCGGCGGGGATGCCAACGCCCTCGACCAGGAAGTCCCCGACGATGAGGAGGAGGCCGAGGATGATGAGGAGGGAGGCGACGACCGGGTCGGTGACGAAGCGGACGACGTCCTCCGCAAGGCTTGGGGACGTCTCGACGACCGGGGCACCCGCCAGGCCGGCGGCATCCAGCACCTCGGCTCGAGTTGCGGCCACGCCGTCGGCGTAGCCCCAGGTCTGGGCGTCCGTCGTGGTGAGGGTCAGGAGTTGTCCCGAGGCGACCAGGCCGTCGATCGCGACGTCGGGGTCGACCATCGCCTCGGCGACGCGGGGATCGCGTCCCCGGAACTCGGCGGTGCTGCGGAAGGTGCTGCGGACGGCGGAGACGACCTTCTCGCTCGCCGTGTCGCCGGTGCCGCCGTCGACCGGGGTGGCGGCGCCCATCACGGCGCCGGGCGCCATGTAGATCTCCTCGGAGGCGATGGCGACGAGGGCTCCGGCCGAGAAGGCGGTGCGGTCGACGAAGGCGATGGTGCGGACCCCGCTGTCGAGCAGCGCGTCCTGCATCTGGAGGACGGCGTCGACGCGGCCACCCGGGGTGTCGATTTCGAGGAGGACGGCGGCGGCGTCCTGATCCGCCGCGTCGGCGAGGATGCGGGAGAGGTACGGCGCCAGGCCGAGATCGATGGTCCCGGTGATCGGCACGACGAGCACCGCGCCGCCCTTCTCCTGAGCGACCGCCTGCTCGCCGTTCGCCAGTCCGGCGAGACCCGAGAGGCAGGCGAGGAGTCCCCCGAGGAGGACGCCGAGCCGCCGCAGGCGGGGGAGCGCATGACGGGATCGTGCAGGGTAATCGGCGAACAACGACAATCGCCGGCGGGCCGGGGACGTGGTCCGGTGCATCGGCGCGACCTTTCCGTGCCGTCCGGGTGGCGCCGAGAGTGCTCGCGTACCGCGCGCAGTCGACGCGAGAGCCCGAAACTTATGTCAGGGTACCAGAGCGGACGCTCGGCGCCCATTCAGGGTGCGAGGCCGCCTGGTGGGGAGTCGCCGCCGTGAGCGGCGCGGGCCGCGGGCTCGGTCGTGGTCATCGTCGCCACGACTGCCGCCGGCCGGTTCGACCGGCTGAAGCGTAACGAGGCGTTGCGGCCCATATATGAACAAAAAAGCACCGCCGGAAACCGGCGGTGCAACGGGACGGGAGGCGGCGCGAACATCATCCCTGCGCGGGCATTACCCCGATCAGGTTCGACGGTCGGTGGCGGTTCCCGGATCATCCGGGACGGCCCACCCTCTCAGCCCGGCTCCCCGAGCTCCCGTTGCGGCGGCGGCGCTCTTCGATTGTCGGCCCGATCCTACCGGCGACCAAGGGGGGTGTCAAGCGCCCGCGACGAGCGGGGTGCGCGCAGGAATCGTCGGGGTCAGGCGGCGAGCCGGGGGAGGTCCGGCTGCCCGTTGAAGAGCAGCACCCGGACCTGGGCCACGGCGTTGGCCCCGGCGTCGCCCCAGCGCATCCCCGGCCCCTTCTCGCGCGCCCCGATGAGGTGCTTGCAGGCCCCCTCCACCATCCCGCTGCCGACGTCCCAGCCGGCGGCGCGGAAGCGGTCGTAGGCCATCCGCGGCGCCTGGTTGGAAAAGTAGGTGGCCTGCGCGTCGCGGGCGGCGGCGGCCTCCCCCCGGCACGGCAGGTCCCGCCACGCCGCGACCAGCTCGGTGGCCTCCCCCGCCCAGAGGCGACCGAGTTGGCCGTCGACCCAGGCCGCCGCCGCGGGCGTCCCCTCGCCGTGCAGCGCCCGGCCCAGGTCCCACACCCGCTCGCTGGCGTGGAACCAGTCGACGATGCAGGTGGCGCCGGGGAAGTGCTCGGCGGCCAGGGTCCAGATCCACTCCGCCCCGTCGCCGAGCACGGCGACCGAGCCCGCCCCCTCCAGGCCGCGCCGGTGCGCCTCCAGCGCC
>CADCWE010000191.1 GCA_902806325.1 uncultured Thermomicrobiales bacterium
GGCGTCAAGCCCAAGGACGCCCGCGCCAAGGCGCTGGCGGCGCTGGCGACCGTCGACCTGGCCAAATGGGCCGCGCACCGCCCCGCCGAACTCTCCGGTGGCCAGCGCCAGCGGGTCACCATCGCCCGCGCCCTGGTCAACGACCCGGCGATCGTCTGGGCCGACGAGCCGACCGGGGCGCTGGACTCCAAGACCGCGAGCGAGATCATGGGGCTGATGCGCGACCTCAACCGGCGCGCCGGCCTGACCTTCGTCCTCGTCACCCACGACCCCGGCGTCGGCGCCCGCTGCGACCGGATCGTCCGGATGCGCGACGGGCAGATCGTCGGCCAGGAGATGCCGCACGTTGAACCGGTCGCGGTCCGGGCGCCGGCGCACGCCGCCGCGCCCGCGTTCGCGGGGGCGGGGGCGGACTGAAGTCGACGGCTAACCGTCGCGCACGGGCGCAAGCCCTCACCCCGGCCTAACGGCCACCCCTCTCCCAGTGCCCGGGAGAGGGGACGAGAACACCGAATTCGGCGGTGGGACCGATCCGTTCTGGTTCCCCAGCACCCCGAGGGACACGACCCCGTCCCCTCTCCCGCGCACGGGAGAGGGGTGGCCGTTAGGCCGGGGTGAGGGCTTGCCCCTCCACCGCCCTTCCACCACCTCAGAAAGGACCTTTCCCCATGGACGACATCTTCGGCATCCCGATGGCCGGGATCATGACCACGCTGCTGGCATCGCTCGCGCTCTGTCTCCTCGCGGTCGCCTGGGTCGCCTGGCGGCGCCCCGTCATCTTCAAGTTGGGGGTCCGCAACATCCCCCGCCGCAAAGCGCAGACGATCCTGATCGTCGTCGGGCTGATGCTCTCGACCCTGATCGTCTCCGCCGCCCTCGGGGTCGGCGACACCGTCGACCACTCGGTCACCGGCGACGTCTACGACAACCTCGGCCCGATCGACGAGCTGGTCGTCGCCAGTCAGGACGGCGAGGCGTCGGTCGATCTGGTCGCCGAGGGCGGTTTTCCGGCCGCCGAGCTGGCAAAGGTCGAGGCCGCCGTCCAGGGCGACCCGGCCGTGGACGGCGTGATGCCGCTGCTCGACGCCCGGGGTTCGGTCACCAACCCGGCCAAGCAGTTGGCCGAACCGAACATCATCCTCAGCGGTCTCGATCCGGCCCACCTCGACGCCTTCGGCGGTCTCCGGGGCCATGACGGGAAGGCGATCGACCTCGCCGCCGTCGGCGCCGACGGGGTCGTCGTCGGCGCGGCGTTGGCCGACGAGATCGGCGCCGAGGTCGGCGACCGGCTGTCCATCGTTCACGCCGGTCACCCGGTCGAGCGGACCGTCGCCGCGATCGCCGCCGACTCCTACCTCAGCGGCACGCGCCGCAGCCCGACCAGCGACCTCGAAACCTCCGGCCTGGCGATGCCGCTGGCGAGTCTCCAAGCCCTGACCGGCCGGCCCGACCAGATCTCGGCCATCGCCGTCTCCAACGCCGGCGGCGCCCGCGCCGGTCTCGACCGTGCCGAGGAGGTTGCCGCCACGCTCCGCGCCGAACTCGCCGGCCAGGGGCTGGGCGTCGACGCGATCAAGCGGGACCGGATCGACGCGGCCGAGCAGGTCTCGACCGTGTTCACGGCCGTGTTTTTGGTCCTTGGGCTGTTCTCGATCTCGGCCGGGGTGCTGCTGATCGTCCTCATCTTCACGATGCTCGCCGCCGAGCGGCGCTCGGAGATGGGGATGGAGCGGGCGGTCGGCGCCCACCGGAGCCAACTGGTCCAGCAGTTCGTGGCCGAAGGGGCGGGCTACGCGATCCTGGCCGGCTTCGTCGGCTCGGCGCTCGGCGTCGGCGCCGCGGTCGGGATCGCCGAGGGGATGAAGCGGATCTTCGGCGACTACGTGCCGATCGAGCCGCACGTCGAGTTCCGCAGCCTGGTCGTCGCCTACTGCCTCGGCGTCGTGATCACCTTCCTGACCGTGGTCGGCGCCTCGTGGAAGGTCAGCCGCCTGAACGTGGTCGCCGCCGTGCGCGACATCCCCGATGTCAGCTCGCCGAAGCGCAAGAAGCGGACGCTGGTCTGGGGCGGGCTGATGCTGCTCGGCGGCGGCGCCCTGGCGCTGAGCGGCCAAAGCGGCAACCAGGCGCTGCCGTTCATGACCGGGATGAGCCTGCTGCCGTTCGGCGCGGCGATCGTGCTGCGCTTCTTCGGGGCTCCCGCCCGCCCGGTCTTCACCGCCACCGGGCTGCTCCTGCTCGCCTTTTGGCTCATGCCGGAGGACCAGTTCAACGCCGTCTTCGGCGACTACGAGTCCGGCTTCCAGATGTTCTTCGTCTCTGGCATCTTCATGGTCGTCGCCGCCACGATCGTGACCATCAACAACCTGGATCTGCTGCTTGCCGGCGTCAGCAAACTCGGCGGCCTGTTCCGGTCCCAGTTGCCGGCGGTGCGGACCGCGATCGCCTACCCCGGCGCGGCCAAGGGCCGGACCGGTCTTACGATCGCGATGTTCAGCCTGATCGTCTTCTCGCTGGTCATGATGGCGACCATGAACCAGAACTTTACCCACATGCTGCTCGGCGACGAGGCCAACGCCGGCTGGGACGTGCGCGCCGACCAGATCGGTTCCGCCCCGATCGCCGACATCGCCGCCACGCTGGAGGCCAAGGGCGTCGCCACCGACGGCTTCGCGGCGGTCGGCGTCACCCACGACCCGAGCGCGTCGGTCTCCGATCTGCGGGTCGCCGGCGACGAGGACCAAGCCTGGAAGTCCTACCCCGTGCACGGGATGGAGCCGGGGTTCCTCGATGGCAGCGCGTTGCTGTTCGGGCAGCGGGCCGAGGGCTACGAGACCGACGCCGCGATCCTGGACGCGCTCCGGACGCAGCCGAATGTGGCGATCGTCGACGCGTTCGCGGTGCCGGCCGGCGGCGACCTCGGCGGCGACGAGGACGCCTTCACCCTGACCGGCGTCGAGAGCGGCGACGCGGTCTTCGACCCGGTGACGGTCGAGCTGGTCGATCCCGCCGACGGCTCGGTCCACCCGGTGACCGTGATCGGCGTCCTGGACGAGAAGATCGGCAGCCTGGCCGGCCTCTTCGCCAACCAGGCGACGGTCGACGCCGTCTTCGGCCAAGCCGCCACCGCGTTCACCTCCTACTTCGTCGCCCTCGACGACCCCGATCGGGCGGACGCGGTGGCGAAGGAGATCGAGGCGGCCTTGTTCGGCGACGGGGTCGAGAGCACGTCGATCCAAGACGAACTGGAAGACTCCCAGGCCCAGCAAAGCGGCTTCCTCGCCATCATCGAAGGGTTCATGGGGCTCGGTCTGGTCGTCGGGATCGCGGCGGTCGGGGTGATCGCCTTCCGCTCCGTGGTCGAGCGGCGGCAGCAGATCGGCGTCCTGCGGGCGCTCGGGTTCCAGCGGGGGATGGTCTCCCTCTCGTTCCTGATCGAGACCGCCTTCATCGTCGGCATGGGCGGCGTCGCCGGCACCGGCCTCGGGCTGCTGCTGGCGCGGGCGATGTTCACCAGCGACGAGGTCGGCTCCGC
>CADCWE010000192.1:0-54974 GCA_902806325.1 uncultured Thermomicrobiales bacterium
GGGGGGGGAACTCGGGCTGGGTTGCCGGCCGGTACCAGAACTTCATGAAGTCGATCGCGACCTGGAGGTGGGCCTCGTCGTTGAAGGCGTGGATCACCCACGGCTGGCCGCCGATCGCATAGACCCGCTTGAGCGTGCCGTCGGCCTGCTTGAACGCCGGGGGAGGGACCACGATCACCTGTTCCGGCTGGATCGTGACGTCCTCGCTCTTGGCCGCGTTCATCATCCCCGGCGCGATTGCCGCCCACTGGAAGCAGGTCGCGATGGTACCGGAGCTGAAGACATCGACGAGTTCCGGAATGCCGTGGTTGGTCGCGCCCGGCGGGGCGTACTGGAGGAAGCTCTTGTTGCGCTCCATCGCCGCGGCGTTGACCTCGGAGTCCAGGATGCCCTCGACCTGCTTGGTTTCCTGGTTCCAGATCTCGCCCCCGGTCGAGAACATGAACGGGTAGAGGTAGCAGGAGACATAATCGTAGGTCTTCGACCACTGCATCGAGGTCCCGTAGAGGTCCTCGTCGGGCCGGGTGAAGTGCTTGGCGATCCGCTCGAAGCGGTCGATGTCGACCTGTTCCCACTCCTCGAACGTTTGCGGCAGATCTTCGTCGCCGTTGGCGGCCTTGTAGGCGTCGCGCTCGGCCTGGTCGGAGAAGAGGTCCTGGCGGACGAAGAGGGCGATCGTGTCGCCTTCCTGCGGGAAGCCCCAGATCTGGTCGGAGCCGTCGGGGTAGATCTGGTAGGCGTCGGCGGCCGGCTCGAATTCGATATCGAGTTCCGGGTTGGCGGCGATGATGTCGTTGAGTTGGAGGATCCACCCGGGCTGGCCGAGCGCGCCCAGCCACTGGGAGTCGGAGATGATGATGTTGTACTCGGCCTCACCCGTCGCCAACGACGTCGCGGCCTTTTGGAAAAGGTCGCCAAACTCGGCGCTTTCAAAGGAGAAGTTGACCTCGTAGCCGTAGTTCTCCTGGGCGTAGGGCTTGAACAAGTCGTTGGCGATGTCGACACCCAACTGGCTCGGCGGCCAGCCGGCGATGCCGAGGATCGCCATGTCGATCGTCTTGCCGCTGAGCGGGCTATCCTGGGCGGAAACCTTGCGGGCGCCGTGATTGAGCATCAGACCGGCGATTGCCGGGGCGCTCAGGCCCAGCGCGACGGCGCGCTTGAGCACCTCACGCCGGCCGATCCGCCCGGCCATGGCATCGCGCAGCAGCGAGACGTGGGACGCCGACAGGTCCTTGGTCACCGTTGACTCCTCTCCTAGACGTTGCCCCGTCGCGAGTCGCCGCCGTGGCGCTCGATATCGTTCCGCCGGTCGAGGGCTAGTCGGGCCATCGCGAACCGACGCGAACACCACTCGGTGCACGCGCGTGGCGTCTCCAACGTTCGCTTCAATGGCCCGACGTACCGGTCGGTACGCTAGCAAACGGTCGGGAGGGGTGTCAAGATCTTTGCGCATCGGATGCCGCGCCCGGTCCGAGGACACACGACGGCGCCCCGATTGCTCGGGACGCCGCCGGACGCACGCAGGGTGCCGAGAACTTGCGTTCGGGTGTTACCGCTTGTCCATCATGTTCTTGAACGCCATTGCGGCGATGCCGCCGAGGGCAGCCTTGGCGAGCGGGCTGTCGAGCATCCCGCCACCGCCGCCACCGCCGCCCCGGCGCTGGTTGTCGTCATCGCCGCCACCGCCGAGGATGCCGCCCAGCATGCCGCCGATGCCCCCACCCCCACCGCCGCCACCGAACAGGCTTTCGAGCCCGCCGGGGTTCTCCTTGCGGAAGCGCGAGGTGAGGCTGGCCAGTTGGCGGGGGTCGTCAACGTTGCCGGCGATCTGCTGGCCGCTGCCGCCCATCCGCTGTTGCAACATCTGCCCCAACTGGGCGCGCTGGTCGGAAGACATCCGGCCATAGGCCTCTTGGGCCGATCGCTCGTATGTGTCGTCGTCGATGTTCTGGGAAACCCGACCGTAGTGTTGGCGCACCTCGTCGGCGTCCATTCCGTCTTCGGGGCGGCCAGTCTCGTAGCGGCTCACGAAGTCCTGGGCGCGACCACGCCGCACGTTGTCGTCCTCGTCGTCCGCGCCGCCGAACATGCCCTTGAGCAAAGAATCCATGGATTGTCCCCTCTCTCGGTTCTCATCGCCCCAGCGCCGCGTCGGGCGTGGGCCATCGAGATTCGTGGCAGGAACCATGCCAGCGCGGTCGGGAGTGTCGTCAGCGGGTGGCGGTGTCGCGGTGGACCTGCTCGACCACCTCGGCCAATCGCTCCGGCGGTGTCTCCGGCAGGATGCCGTGACCGAGGTTGAAGACGTGGCCGACTCTGCCGTCCGCGCGGCGCAGCACGTCCGCCACGCCCGTCGCCACCGCCTGGGGCGTCGCCATCAGCAGGGTCGGATCGAGGTTGCCCTGGATGCCGCGTTCCAATCCGATCCGCTCCCAGGCCACGTCGAGCGGGAGCCGCCAGTCCACGCTCACCAGGTCGCTGCCGGCGGAGGCGATCTGGTCCAACAACGAGACCGTCCCCGTGCTGAAGTGGATCGTCGGTGCCGAGCCGGCGAGGTCGGCGAAGATGCGCCGGGTGTAGGGCAGGACGAACGCCTCGTAGGCATCCGGGCCGAGCAGCCCAAGCCAGGAGTCGAAGAGCTGAACCGCGTCCGCACCGGCTCGGATTTGGGCCCGCAAGTAGCGGGTCACCACCTCGGTCAGCGTCGCCATCAGGCGGTGCCAGAGATCCGGGCGGCCGTACATCAGCGCCTTGGTCTTCGGGTACTCGCGCGAGGACCGTCCCTCGACCAGGTAGCAGGCGAGGGTAAACGGCGCCCCGGAAAAGCCGAGCACCGCGGCCCGTTCTCCAAGGACGCCCCGCAGCAGCCGCACCGCCTCCATCACGTAGGGGGTGCCTTCCTCGGCTTCGACGACCGTCAAGGCGGCGATTCCCGCCTCGTCCCGCACGGGTCGATCGATCACGGGTCCGACGTTCGGCTCGATCCGGAACGGCACCCCCATGCCCGTCAACGGCAGCATAATGTCGGCGAACAGCACGGCGCCGTCGACGCCAAGCCGGTCGACCGGCATCACCGTCGCTTCCACCGCCAGCTCAGGCGTGGTGGCGACCGTCATGAAGTCGTGCTTCTCCCGCAACGCGCGGTACTCCGGCAGGGCGCGCCCCGCCTGGCGCATGAACCACACCGGCGTCGCATCGACCGGTTGCCGCCGCGCGGCGGCGATGAACCTGGCCCGGCCGGCCATCGGGGCGACGGAAACCGTCGCCATTTGTTCTCCTATCAAGCCGTGACCGTCCGGCGGACGCCGGCCATCGTTTCCAGCATCCCCTCGGCGGTGGTGGTGACGCAGGTGAAGATCGGGACGTCAGTTTCGGTGAAGGCGCTGGAGTAGGACGGGCGCAACTCCTGGACCAGATCGAGAAAGTCGCCCGGCTCGTCGGTCTCGAAAGCGAGGACGAACTCCTGGTCGTCGAGGCCGAACGAGTACGTCGTGTTCAACTTGACGGAGGAGAAGGTGTGACCGATCGCGATGTGCTGGTTCATCGCCTCCTGGCGCTCCTCCTTCGGCATCCCGTACCACTCGCGCTTCTTGGTCAGGGGATAGACGAAGAGGTATTTGTGCTCGCCCGGCGCCAGGCTGAGGCGGGTGAATCGGTCGCCCGCGGGACCCGAATACTTCTCGACGTAGGAGGAGTTCTTGGTCATCGAAAGGTAGGAATACGGGACACCCAGCCAGGCGCCAAGCTCCGTGCCCATCAGTTCGCTCGCCATCCGTTGCACGTCGGCCAGGTCGTAGCTGACCTGCCAAACCATGAAGTCGGCGTCGCCGCGGGTGCCGACGGTGGAGTAACAGCGAACCAGGTTGTCCTCCGCCCAATTGTTGACCACCGCCGCGAATTCGGCCCGGTGACGGTCACGCTCCATCGGGTCGAGGCGGCGCCAGGCCGGGTCGGTCTTAAAGAAGGTGAACTTGACGTATTGGCGGCGGCCGGGCTGGGGTTCGAGCGGCATCGTCGGCTCCTCTTCGATGAAGCGGGTCGAGGGTCCCAAGGGTTCAGAACCCGACCGGAACCCGGTTCGCGGACACGGTGGCGTCGCCGCGCAGCCAGCGGGCGGCGTCCTTGGCGTGGTAGGTGATGATCCGGCCGGCGCCGGCGCGCTTGATCGCGGTCAGCGTTTCCAGGGCAACGCGGCGCTCGTCGATCCAACCCAGTTGGGCGGCGGCTTTGACCATCGCGTATTCCCCAGAGACGTTGTAGGCGATCAGCGGGGCGTCGAAGCGGTCGCGCGCCTGGCGGATCACGTCGAGGTACGCCAGCGCCGGTTTGACGATCACGATGTCGGCACCCTCGTCGAGGTCAGTTGCGATCTCGGACAGCGCTTCCCGCCCGTTGGCGGGGTCCATCTGGTGAGAGCCGCGGTCGCCAAACGCGGGCATGGACGCGGCCGCCTCGCGGAAGGGGCCGTAGAAGGCGGAGGCGAACTTGGCGGCGTAGGCCATGATCGGCACCTGATCGTGCCCCGCCGCGTCGAGCGCGGTGCGGATCGTCAGCACCCGGCCGTCCATCATGTCCGATGGGGCGACGATGTCGGCGCCGGCGGCGGCGTGGCTGACCGCGGTCTGCGCCAGCAGATCCAAGGTCAAGTCGTTGTCCACCTCGGCGCCGCGCAAAATCCCGCAGTGGCCGTGGTCGGTGTACTCGCAACCGCAAACATCGGTGATCACCAACATCTCCGGCGCGTGTCGCTTGATGGCGCGGACAGCCTCCTGGACCACGCCGTCCGGGGCGTAGGCGCCGGAGGCGAACGCGTCCTTTTCGGCCGGGATCCCGAACAGCAGCACGGCGCCGATGCCGAGCTCGGCCAGCTCGTCCATCTCGCCGGGCAGTCGGTCCACCGAGAGCTGGAACTGACCCGGCATCGAACCGATCTCGCGTCGGACCCCGACGCCGTGGGTGACGAACAGCGGCAGGATAAAATCCTCGGCGGCGAGGCGGGTTTCCCGTACCAGTTGGCGGATGGCGCCCGTGCGGCGCAACCGCCGGTGGCGCCGGAACCGGGTCGATTCGCCCGCCGGGGAAATCGCTGTCGTTCGATGGTCGTCGAACTGGCTCATTCGGTCACCTGTTGGTCGCTTGGCTGGTCGTCGCCGGACGCTGCCGGGACGAGTTTGAGGGCAGTCTGACGGTTGCGAATGTGGCGGACGATGGCCGCCACCAGCCCCGTGTCCGAAGGATCGTCGGCGACGACATCGGGCGCCAGGCCGACCGCCTCGGCCGCCCGCGCCGTCGTGTCGCCGAGGCAGGCGACCACCGCCCGGTTCAGCGACGTGAGTTCTCCGTTCAGAACGCCGGCCAACCCCTGGACGCTGGACGGCGAGGCGAACGTCACGACATCGACCTCTCCCCGCCGGATCCGGGACCGCACCGCCGGGTCGAGGTCTACGTCGGGCACCGTCCGGTAGACCACGACGCGATCGACCGCCGCTCCAAGATCGCGCAGGCCGTCCGGGATCGCGTTGCGCGCTCGATCGCCGCAGGGGAAGAGGATCCGTCGCCCGACCATGCCCCCGACGGACAAGGCGGCGACCAGTCCGTCGCCGTGGCGCTGTTCCGGGGGAGGGATCGTCGCGACCGCCAACCCGCTCGCCACAAGCGACGCGGCGGTGGCGCCGCCGACGGCCGCGATGGCCGCGCCACCGAGGGCTTCCGGACCGTCACCGCGCTGCCGCAACCGGTCGAGGACGCGCTCGACGGCGTTGGCGCTCGAGAACACGACCCAATCGTAGCCGTGGTCCAGGAGGCGGTCGAGGGCCCGATCCAGCGGTGCCGTTTCGCTTGCGGCCTCGATGCGCAGGGTCGGCGCCAGAATGGTCCGCGCCCCAGCGGAGCGCAGCTCGGCGTCGAGCGTGTCGGCCCGGGCCGTTGGTCTCGTCACCAGAACGGAGAGCCCTGCGAGCGGGCGCTGGGTTCGCGAGCGGGCATCCAGGCTGCTCTGCATCCTGAGCGCCACGGCCCCCGCCTGCCGCTGCGCGTCGTTGGGATCCAACCGCAGACAATCCTGTTCGAACGCGTGACCGTGCTCGCTGGCGAGCATCACCCGCAACAGGATCGTCCCGTCGGCTTCGACCGTGGCGTGCGCGCCGACGGGGGTGGTGCAGCCCGCCCCGAGGGCGCCCAGCACGGCGCGCTCGACCTTGACCGCCGCCGAGACCGCCGGCACATCGAGCGGCGCCACGAATCGGCGCGCTGCTTCGTCGCCGGCACGGATCTCGACCGCCAGCGCGCCCTGACCCGGTGCCGGGACCATCACGTCCAGCGGCACCGGCGCCGTGGCCCGGTCCCGGCGGCCCAAGCGCGCGAGCCCGGCGGCGGCGAGGACGATGGCGTCCATCTCCGGCTCGAGCGCCTTCCGTAACCGGGTATCGACGTTGCCCCGCAGTTCGACGATCCGTGCGTCCGGGCGTAGGGCCAGCACCTGAGCGGCGCGGCGCCGCGACGA
This sequence comes from uncultured Thermomicrobiales bacterium, assembly GCA_902806325.1. Classification (GTDB taxonomy): domain Bacteria; phylum Chloroflexota; class Chloroflexia; order Thermomicrobiales; family UBA6265; genus CADCWE01. The sequence continues at coordinate 6,506 of CADCWE010000192.1, forward strand.
CGTGCCGACGGTTGGCGATGGCGGGAGGCCGTCCAGCGAGCAGCCGTGGCGCGACACGACGACATCCCGCGCGTCCTCCCGGTCAAGGAACGCCGCGAGCAACAATCCCGGCGCTTCCTCCGAAGGCAGGTCTTTGGCGGAATGGACGGCGGCGTCGATATCGCCCCGCGCCAACGCCTCCTGCAACGCGGACGTAAAGACGCCCCGGCCGCCGATGACCGTCAGCGGCGAGATCTTGTCCCGATCGCCCTCGGTGCTGATGACGACCAAGCGGATCACGATCTCGGGATGCGTCCGTTGCATCAACGACGCCACGACGTTCGCCTGGGCGAGGGCGAGAGCGCTGCCCCGCGTACCGATTCGGAGCGGACGATCGTCCGAGCCGAGCGGGGATGCCGCCGATGCGAGGATCCGCGGGTCGCCGGTGGGAACCGGGGCGGTCGCCCCTCCAGACCCGCCCACTGACGAAGATAGGGACGACCCGATCACGGCGACTCCGTTGGTGCGGCGCACGAAATCTTGACAAACTCGGCAAATCTGTGCAATATTGCGTGTTGTCCCGATCATAACGATGGGTTTTGCGAGGTGTCAAGGCGCCGGAACGGCAGCAGTGCCTGGGCTTCAAGCGATGGGCGATCCTGCCCGCCGCTGTGGTATGATCCCGTGACCACGGTGCCTCGGGCACCGGTTTTCGCGTGTGGGAGACGATTGCGTATCGGACCGCGCGCTCTTACAGGTCCGTAGTCCGTTGGGGTCGCGCGCCCCAGTCGTGTGAGAATCACCATGAGCGATCCGCGAACGACGGCCGACGAGCCCATTGATCCGGTCGAGGTCAACCCGGAGGACCACCCCGCCGAGGCCCCGGCCGACAACGCGTCCGAGACCGGCGATCCGGCGACCGAGCCGCTGGTTTCGGAGCCGGTGGTCGAGACGACCGAGACCGAATCCAGCGCCGATGTCGGCGCCTCTCCAGTCGTGGCAAACGCGCTACCGGAGCAGGCTGCCAAGCCTCGGGCACCGCTTCCCTATGCGGTGATCCACACCGGTGGCAAGCAGTACCGCGTTAGCGTCGGCGACCGGATCTCGGTCGAGCGGTTGGAAGCCGAGGCGGGGTCCGAGATCACCCTCGATCGCGTGCTGCTGGTCGGTGGGGACGGGTCGACGCGGGTCGGGACGCCGCTGGTGGACGGGGCGGCGGTCACGGCCTCGGTCGACGATCATTTCCGAGGCGAGAAGTTGGTCGTATTCAAGTACAAGGCGAAGAAGCGCTATCGCCGCCGGATCGGCCACCGTCAGTCGCAGACCAAACTGACCATCACCGGCATCGTCGGTTAAGCCGCACCGGCCGCCGACGATCGAACCAGAACGGAAAGGAGACCGCCCGTGGCGCACAAAAAGGGAGTCGGCAGTTCTCGCAACGGCCGGGACAGCGCGTCCCAGCGACTCGGCGTGAAGCGATCCGACGGGCAGTTAGTCCGTGCCGGCACGATCGTGGTCCGGCAACGCGGGACCGAGTTCTGGGTCGGCAACAACGTCGGCATCGGGAAGGACCACACCATCTACGCCAAGATCGACGGCGTGGTCCGCTTCGAGCCGGTCACCCGCAACAAGCGCCGGATCAGCGTCTACTCGCCCGATCTCTACCCGATTGGCGGCGCCCGCGAACTCCTGTCGCCGGTTGTCGAGGCGGTCGAGCCGCTCGGGGCGACCGCGGCCGATTAGGTCGCGGGAGCACGTTTCTGTTATTGTCTCTGTGCGAGCTGGAACCAATCAGCTCGTCGCGCGTTCAGTTCCCGTCGGAGAACCCGTTTCATGAAAGCCGGAATCCACCCCAAGTACGTCGAATCAACCGTCTCCTGCGCCTGCGGCAACACCTTCACCACCCGCTCGACCAAGCCGCAACTGCGCACCGACCTGTGTGCGGTCTGCCACCCGTTCTACACGGGCGAGCAGCGGATCGTCGACACTGCCGGTCAGGTCGAACGCTTCATGCGCCGGATGGAAGCCGCGTCGTCGACCACGGCCCGCCCGTCGAAGCGCCAGCAGCGCTTGAACGAGCGCGCCACCGAGCGTGCCGCGCAGCAGCGCCGGGCCGAGGAGCCCGCCGACCAGGGCGCGGACGAGGCCGACGGCGCGGGCGCCGTCAGCGCTGAAGACGTGGTGATGCTCGCTGGCGCCACGCCGATGCAACCAACGGCCGTCGAAGCGGGTGTCCCGGACGCGGCTACCGCCCCCCGCCGCTAGAAGGCGCCGATCCCGGCCCAGCAACCAACTTCCCAGGGGCGCCCCGGTCAACCGGGGCGCCCTTTTTGGTGCCCGATCGCCCCTCGAAACGCTCTCGGATGCGGGCGAACGGTTCGTTGGCGTGTCGAGGGGCGAGGGTGAGGGCCGTAACCGCCGTCGGCACGACCGGGTTTGGCTTTGGCGGCGCGACGGTCAGTCGGGGGACCCAGGACTTGGCCAGAGCAAGGCGGCCGAGTTGCGGGGGCGCTTCGATTGGCGCTTGATCGTTGTGGTAACGACGCCGGTCCCACTCGGATGCGGGGCTGGGCGTCGAAGGGGACGAGGGCCGGAGCGCTACGACGAGCGATCGAGCGCCAGGTCCGCAAGCTCGTGGAGCAACGAGCGGGTTTCCGGGTCCGGGATTGCCGCGATGTGGCCCTTCGCGCTGCTGACGAGGAGATCGGCGGCGCGCATCGCGATCTCGACCGCGCCCGAGCCCCGGATGTCCGCCAGCACCGCCGCGATCGTATCCTCGTCCTCGATCTCGCCGGCAATGACCGCTTGGAGCCGGGCGGCCGCGGCGGAGCGTGGCGTCAGACCCGCCGCGTAGAGCATCGTCGGCAGCGTCACCGTTCCCTGGCGCAGGTCTTGGCCGGCCGGTTTGCCCAGCACCTGGGTCCGCTCCCGCACGTCGAGCACGTCGTCGACGATCTGGAATGCCATACCTAGATCGGAACCGAACCGCCGGAGGGCGGCGATGTCCGGTTCGGGTGCCTGAGCGATCACCGCGCCCATTTCGGCTGCCCCGGCGAAGAGCGAGGCGGTTTTGCCGAAGATCCGCCGGTCGTACTCGTCGCGGGTTTGATCGAGGCGGTGGGCGTCGAACATTTCCCGGAGTTGCCCGTCGCAGATGTCGCCGAGCGTCGAGGCGAAGATGGCCACCACCCGCGTGCTCTCGGTCGCCGCCGCCAACATCGCCGATTGCGCGAACAGATAATCGCCGACGAGGATCACCGCGCCAGAGCTGAGGACCGAGTTGAGAGTGGGTTTGCCGCGCCGCAGACCGGCCCGGTCGATGCTGTCGTCGTGGATCAACGAAGCGGTGTGCAGCAGTTCTACTCCCGCCGCCGCCGTGACCAGCCGGTCGAGGTCGTACCGGTACGCGCGACCGGCGAGCAACAACAGGAGCGGCCGGAGCCGTTTGCCGCCCGCCCGGACGATCTCTTGGACCAGTCCGGAGACCGCCGGCAGTTGCACCGTCGCGGCCAGCGCGACGCGCGCGTCGACCCGTTCCAACTCCGCGTGCATGGTGGTCAACACATCGCGAGTTTGCAGCATGGGGCCTTACCCGTGGGGCTGGCGATGGCACGATCGGCGACCGATTGTGAAAATGGCTACGCACTCGACGCCGATTATGGAGGCCGGTCGCGGTGGGTGTCAATCGGAACTCGGGTGTGCGCGGCCCGTGTGCTACACTCGAAATCTGGGTTTGGTCGGCAAACGTTGCCGGCCGGCGGGAGACCACGCCGGCCCTTTTATCCGGTGGTGGTGTCGGCCGATGGCGGGCGTCGAGGATTGTAAACCGACCATGAGTGAGACGAGCCAGGGCACGGTCGGATCCGCGCGGGCGATGCGATCGGCCCGACGGACAGCCACGGGTTGGGCAACGCCGGAGCCAACGGCCGCGGCCCCTCGTCGGCGTTCGTCGCGGGGTTCGACGCGCCTCCGTTTCGGTTCGTTCGATGCCGGCACGGCCGAGCGCCGTCGGAGTGGCCACCGGTGGCCGGCGGTCAGTTGGTGGTATAGCTTGCTGTTCGTGGTTCCGGTGATCATCCTGCTGGCGATGGTGGTCCGCGGGTTGACCGCGGACGCCGACGTCGGCGGCGCGGTGACCGTCACCGACGCCTACACCGGGGCCGCGTTGCCCAACACGGCGATCGTCGTCAACGGGCAGACGCTGCTGACTGATGACCTGGGACAGGTCCGGCTTCCGGCGCGGGACCGCGCGTTGCCGGTGGACGTGGCCCGCGACGGATACGCGCCGATCGCCGCCGCCCTCCCGACCGCGGACGACGGTGCCCGCGCCATCTCGCTTCGTCCGACCACGCTACGCGGGACGATCACCGACGCGGCGACGGGCCAACCGATCCCCAACGTGGCCGTTTCCCTGATCGCCGAGGGCAGCACTGGGCAAACGGTGGCTAGCGGGGTCGACGGCAGTTTCCTGCTGGCCGACGTGCCGCCTGACGCTCGCGTCCACTTGGATGGGGGCGACTACGGCGTCGTCGACGAACCGGTTGGTCCGCGCACCGACGTTGCTTACCAGATGAAGCGCTCCGTGGTCACCGGCGTCGTCCGCGATGCGAGCGGCACCCCAATCCAGGGCGCCATCGTGACTGCCGGCGGCGCCAACACGGTCTCGGGAGTGGACGGCTCCTACCGGTTGACCGGGGTGCCGGACGGCGCGGAGGTCCTCGTCGCCGCGTCGGGGTACTCGGACCTCCGGTTGCCGTTGACCCCCGAACGGGTACTCGACGCCGCGTTGGAACCGGTCCTGATCAAGGGCATCTACGCCAACGGATTCGCCCTCGCCACCCCGGAGGAGATCGACCGCCTGATCGACCTGATCGATCGCACCGAACTCAACGCCCTGGTCGTCGACATCAAGCAGGACACGATCTACTACGACAGCCAGGTCGCGCTGTTCCGCGACGCCGGGATGGTGCAACCGGTCTACGACGCGGCGGAGTTGCTGACCCGGTTGAAGGAACGCGACATCTACGTGATCGCGCGCATGGTCGTCTTCCAGGATCCGGTGCTCGCCGAAGCCCGTCCGGATCTGGCGGTCAAGGACCCGAGCACGGGAGGCATCTGGCGCAACGACGACGGGATCGGTTGGGTCAACGCCTTCGAGGAGGAACTCTGGCGGGGCAACATCGAACTCGCGGTCGAAGCCGCCGGTCTCGGGTTCGACGAGATCCAGTACGACTACGTCCGCTTCCCCTCCGACGGCAACCTGGCCGCCGCCGATTTCGGCCAGGAGTACACCGGCGAGGCTCGCGAGAACGCGATCCTGGAGTTTCTGACTCGCAGCCACGACGCGCTGGCGCCGACCGGTGTCAAGCTGGCGGCCGACATCTTCGGCTACACGGCGTTCGAGGACAACGAGCAAGGAATCGGCCAGAATTTCGCCAAGATCGTCCCCGTGATCGACTACGTCAACATGATGATCTACCCCTCCCACTTCATCGAGGGCAACATCCGCTCCGCGCCCGGCCACCCGAACGACTACCCGTACGAGACGATCCTCGAAAGCCTGCAACGCTCGGAGTCCGTCGCGCCCGGCCAGAAGCTCAAGTTCCGGCCCTGGTTGCAGGCGTTCTCCTACCCGGTCGAGGGAATGCGGGAGTACGGACCCGAGGATGTTCGCGCCCAAATCGAGGCCGCCGAAGAGTTCGGGGCCAGCGGATGGCTGCTCTGGAACCCGGCGAACGAGTACGACGACGGTTCGTTGCTTCCCGCGTGAACACGACCGTTGCCAAGACGCCCGGCGGCCGCTGGCGTGCTAAGGGTTAACCGGCGCCAACGGCCAGGGCCGACACCGTTTGAGGCCGCGGCATCCCGGCCGCGCGTTCTCGGCGTGCCCGTGTCGTCGCTACTGCGGGCGATGCGTCCGCTGCAATGGACCAAAAACGGGATCGTGTTCGCCGCGCTGGTTTTCGACCAGCAACTGTTCCGCGTTGAGCCGACGCTGCGTTCCCTGCTGGCGGCGGCGGTGTTCTGCGCCGTCAGCAGCGCGGTCTACCTGGTGAACGACCTGCGGGACATCGAGGGCGACCGGATTCACCCCAAGAAGCGCCACCGGCCGATCGCCGCCGGTTTGGTGACGCCGGCCCAGGCGGGGACCACGGCCTTCGTGCTGTTCGCGCTAGCCCTGCTCGGCGCGGGGATCGTCAGCCCGGGATTCCTGGCCGTCATCGTCGGCTACGTCGCCCTGATGGTCGCCTACTCCTACGGGTTGAAGCGGCTGGTGATCCTCGATGTCTTTGCGATCGCCGCCGGGTTTGTGCTCCGCGCGGCCGGTGGCGCGGTGGCGATCGATGTTCCGGTTTCGCCCTGGCTCTACGTCTGCACGATGCTGCTGGCCTTGTTCCTCGGATTCGGCAAGCGACGCCACGAGTTGACGTCGTTGGAGGCCGCCGCCGGCCGCCACCGGGCCAACCTCGACGCCTACTCGGTGCCGTTCCTCGATCAATTGATCGGGATCGTCTCCTCGGCGACGGTGATGGCCTACGCCTTCTACACCTTCGACGCGCCGAACGTGCCGACCAACCACGCGATGATGCTGACCGTGCCGTTCGTCGTCTACGCCATCTTCCGCTACCTGTTCCTGATCCATCGCCGAGACCTCGGCGGCAGCCCGGAGGTGCTCCTGTTCGCCGACCGGCCACTGCTCGGCGCCATCGTGGCCTGGGGGCTAACCAGCATCGGAATCTTGTATTTGTCGGGGACGTGAACCGGGATCAAGGAGCGACCAGGGCGGTGTCGGGTCCAATGCTAATGGCCCGCGCCGAAACCGCGCCGTGTGTGAGGGACCACGGACGGGGAAGCGCGGCGCATCGCACGCCGAAAGTCGAATCTTGGAGCCGCTATTCGGGACGCGGCCCTTCGGCCACGATCTCCGCCACCTGCTCGGCCAGCCGATCCACCTCTTCTTCGGTGTTCCACCAGGCGCAGGCGGCGCGGGCGACTGTCGGACCCGGGGGGTAGGCGACGTAGCGGATCGTCGTTCCGCGCTCGTAGAGGCGCGCGGTCATCTCCTGGGGCGTCAAGCCGTCCGTTTGGAAGCAGACGAGGCCGCCCATGCGGTGGTTCGGCGTCGTCACCGTCACTCCGTCGACGCGATCGAGCGCTTCCCAGCAGCGTTGCCCCATTTTGGCCGTCCGGGCGTAGAGCCAGTCGAGACCGACTTCGTCGCGCAGCCAGAGCAGCGCCGCTTCCTGGGCCAAAATCGCCGGACCGTAGAACTCCCCGATCTCGTAGCGGTTGGCGCCGGGCGCGGGGATGACATACCCGCTGGGGTCGATCTGGGCGTAGCGCAGCAGGGTCGGCTTGATGTCGGCCAGCCGGTCCGCGCGCACGTACAACGCGCCGGTACCCTCTGGCCCGCAGAGCCACTTTTGGCCCGCCATCGCGTAGGCGTCGACGCCGAGGGCGTGGAGATCGATCGGGATTTGACCGGCGGCCTGGGCGGCGTCGACGATGGTCATCGCCCCGTGTCGTCGCGCCAGCGCGGCGATCTCGGCCAACGGCAGCACCGCGCCGGACGACCAGAGGACGTGGGAGACGGCGATCACCCGGGTCCGCGCGGAGATCTGGTCGGCGATGGCGCCGACGACGTCGCCCCCGCCGTGCTCCAGGTGGGCATAGCGGAGCGTGACGCCGAAGCGGTGCGCCAGCAAGCAGAGCGGCCCGATCAACCCGGGATGCTCCAGCGACGTGGTGACGATCTCGTCGCCGCGCCGCCAATCGAGACCGAAGAGGGCGGTGCTGAGCCCTTCGCTGGTGCTGTGGGTCAGCGCGATCTCCAGCGGCTCCGCGCCGACCATGCCGGCCATCACCGCGCGTACCCTGTGGTTGCGCCGCGCGCTGCCCTCGTAAACACCGGGCACGATCCGGCCGGCCTCCAGTTCGGTTGTCGCGGCGACGACGAGGGCATCGTGGGCGGGAAGGGGGAGCGGCCCGTTGGTGCCGGCGTTGAAATAACCCGTGCGTCCGACCGCCGGGATCTGGGCGCGGAGCGCATCGAGCTTGGGATCGGTCGCGATCTCGGCTACCAAGGTAAAGATCCTTCCCGGGGCGGAACGGCGCGCCATCGTGCCGCCGACCGACGGCCCGGATGGCAGTCTAGGGGGCGCTCGGAGGGCCGTCAAACGAGATCATCCAAACCTTCGTTCCGCCGGGGTCGTTGTCACGGCCAGGGAGTTGCGAGCGCGTCCCCGGCGAGACGAGGCGTCCGAGCGGGATGCGTGAACCACCCGACGCGTTGCGTCGATCCGGGATAAGGAGACGAGATGGCACGGTTTGGCTCGGGACAGGGCGCCGACGAGGACGCATTTCTCGGCGGACTGCTCGGTTTGGCGATCGGGGACGCGCTGGGGATGCCCGGCAAAGGTTTGGACCGCGCGACCCTCGCCGATCGCATCGGGACGATCACGGGCTATCTTCCGGCCACGTTCGCCGACGGAACCGAGATAAAGGCGGGCGAGTTTACCGACGAGTCCGAACTGGCGCTCTGCGTGGTCGAGTCTGTGACGGTAGACCGGGGCCGGATCGACCCCGACACCATCGGCCCGCGTTTCCTCTACATCGCCCGCGGGGAGTCGAAACGGTGGCTGGGCGCCGGAACCCGCCGCGCCCTGGCCGTCGCCGACCGGACCTTGGAGTTCGTCGTGCCGTTGGACGAGGACGGACCGGCGACGGGCGACGTGGCGGCGCGGGCGGCGCCGATCGGGTTGCTCCACGCCGTCGGCCGGTTCGACCTCGACTCGCTGCGAGCCGATGCCGAGCAGATCGTCCGCCTGACGCACGGCAGCCCGGCGGCGATCGCGGCCGGCACCGCGGTCGCCTTCGGCGTCCAACTCTCGGCGCGGCGACAGGTGGCGCGGTCGGAGTGGCTGTCCGCGACCGCCGGCGCCCTCGGTGAAGGTGAGCTAGCGTCCCGGTTGCGGTCGGCCGCGGGCATGATCGCCGCCGGCGACGACGCGCCGGCCGTGCTCGAACGGGTGGGAACGGGGACCGACGCCGTCGAATCGGTGACCGCGGGGTTCGTCGCCGCCAGCATGGCCGGATCGTTCTCGGAAGCCGTCTTCAGCGCCGTCAACGCGGGTGGCGACACGGATACCGTCGGCGCGATTGCGGGGGTCCTCGCCGGGGCGTTCTTCGGCGCCAGCGGGATCCCGCAGTCGTTGATCGATGGCCTCGAAGGCCGGATCTACGTTTCGCTGGCCGCGCCCTGGTTCTACCGCACGGCGCGCCAACGCGCGGGACTGGTGATCGACCTCCGGTTGCAGGACGCGGGACCGTTGGATCCACCGCCACGACCGACGATGCCGCCGCGGATGTAGGATCGGTAGCGCCGGCCTACTCCGTGAATCGCTCCTCTCGCCAGGGGTCGGCCTCGTTGTGGTAGCCGTATTGCTCCCAAAAGCCGGGCCGGTCCTGGGCCAGGAACTCGATCCCCCGCAGCCACTTCGCACTTTTCCAGGCATAGCGCTTGGGCACGACCGAGCGCAGCGGGGCGCCGTGCTCCGGCGACAGGTCCTCGCCATCGTGCTTGGTCGCCAGCACGACGTCGTCGTCGTCGACCGTCGCCAACGGCAGGTTGGCGGTGTAGCCGCCATCGCTGTGGAAGACGATATGGGTCGCCTCCGGAAGGACCTGAACCCGGTTCATGATCTCGCGGAAGGCGACGCCTTCCCAGGTGTTGTCTAGCTTGCTCCAGCGGGTGACACAGTGCATGTCGGCCGTGACGCCGACGCGGGGCAACGCTTGGAACGCTTCCCACGACAACCGCAACGGCTGTTTGACCAACCCAAAGATCCGCAGATCCCAGGTGGCCGGATCAAAAATTGGGATCGTGCCATGGTGGAGCACGGGCCAGCGCTCGGTCAGGTATTGTCCGGGCGGAACGCGGTCCTCCAATCCGGGGGAGACCCGGGGGCGCTTGACGCCGAGCGAGCGAAAGACCATCGCGGTTCTCCTTTGGGGGCGTCGGGTCGAACCGGGAAGACCAACGGGATCGGCCACCCGAGCGCTGGCACTCAACTTTTGGGAGTGCCAACCGGCGTTGACGGAGGGATCGGCGCCGCTATACTTGCCGAGCGCAAGCAAGCCCCGTACCCCGATCGCCACTCGCGGACCGTAGGATACGATGACCGACAAGCGCGACTACTACGAGGTGCTTGGCCTCGGCCGCACCGCCACGGCCGACGAGCTGAAGCGGGCGTACCGCAAGCAGGCCCGCCAGTTCCACCCCGATGTGAACCCCGAACCGGGCGCCGAGGAACGCTTCAAAGAGGTCACCGAAGCGTACGAGGTGCTGTCCGATCCCGACCGGCGAGCCGCCTACGATCGGTTTGGCCACGCCGCGGCCGGCGCCGGTGCCGGCGGCGATCCGTTCGGTTTCGGCGGCTCGCCGTTTGGTGACCTCTTCGAGAGCTTCTTCGGCGGCGCGGCGACCAACACCGGTCGCCGAAGGAACGCGCCCCAGCGCGGTGCCGACCTTCAGGTGTCGGTCGACCTGACGTTCGAGGAGGCCGTTTTCGGCGCCGAGAAGGACGTCGAGGTCGGTCGCCTCGAAACCTGCGAGGCGTGCCAGGGGACCAAGATGCGGGACGGCCAGACACCTCCCCGCTGCTCCACCTGCGGTGGCAGCGGGGAGGTGCGGCGGGTTCAGCAGACGATCCTCGGCCAGTTCATGTCGGCCGCGCCGTGCTCGACGTGCCAGGGCGAAGGCGTGATCGTCTCCGACCCGTGCCCGATTTGCCGTGGCCGGGGTCGCACCAGTCAGGTGCGCACCATCACCGTCTCCATCCCGCCTGGGATTGACGAGAACGCGACGTTGCGCCTTTCCGGACAGGGCGAAGGCGGCGCCCAGGGTGTGACGCCGGGCAATCTCTACGTCAAGGTCCGCGTGGCGCCGCACCCGCTGTTCACCCGCCAGAACAAGACGATCCAATTCCAGGTCGGGATCAACGTCGCTCAGGCGGCGCTCGGCGACGAGATCGAGGTCGCGACGCTCGACGGCCCCGCGGCGCTCAAGGTGTCGGCCGGCACCCAGTCCGGTCAGCAGTTCCGGTTGCGCGGCAAGGGCGTGCCGGATCTCCGCGGCGGCGACCGGGGCGACCAGATCGTGACCGTCCAGGTGATGACGCCGCGCGAGCTTTCCGATGAGCAACGGGAGTTGTTCGAGCTGCTGGCGGAATCCCTCGGCAGCGAGATCACCCAGCAATCGGCCCACCGCTCCTTCTTCGACAAGGTCAAGGACGCCCTCGGCGTCTAGCGGCCTGGTCTGTTCAAACGCCGAAGCGGACGTTTCGTTCGACCCGATACAGTGCTACCCACAATGCCGCGACCACGCTCAGCAGCGCGATCGCGCCGCCGCCGACCACCAGCGACCAGCCGAGCGGCGCCAAGCCTCCCACCCGCCACGTCAGGAGGCTCGTTAGTGACGATGGCACCCCGGTGGCGAAGACGATCAGCCGTGCGGCGGCGGCGAACGTGGTCACGCTGAACGCCGCCCCGCAGGCAAAGCCGAACAGCCGACCGACCAGTCTCGTCGAGCGTTGGACGTGGTCGGCGTCAAAGGTGGGCGCGACCGCCGACGCCGCGGTGTCGATCGCGACGTAGCCGAACGTCGCCCAGGCGACCAACACCATCATCGCCAGGAACTGCGTCGCGGTCGCGCCCCGGACGAGGCAGACGGCGACGGACACCGCTTCGCTGGCGACCAGCACCGGGAACAACGACGCCACGACCTTGGCGGCAAGCAGCGCCCGCGGTTGGATCGGCAAGGTGCGCAGCAGGTGGATGGAGCGTCGCTCGACGCCGAAGGCGACGATGGAGATCCCCAGCGATGCGCCCCAGGGGATCAACGCTAGCGTCCCCGCACCCAGCCAGGATCCGAGTTCCGGGACATCGGACGGCGCGCGGGTTTCCCGGCGGCTGAGGGTGATCGTGTAGAGCACCACCATCCCCAGCGGCCAGACCGCGTCACTCAAGCGCCGCAGATCGCGCCTCATCGTCAGCCACTCCTTGCTGACGAGTGGGCCAATCGACCCCGGCAGCAGCGCGAGCGGACTCAGAAGCCCCGAAAGCGCGGGTCCGGCGATTCTCGTCCGCGGCACCAGGGTCGCGGCGCGAAACGCGTCCACCCTCGCTCATGCCGGGACAGCGACGGGGCGACGAAGATCGAGTGCGAAATGCGCCCGCGCCACCCAGCCGGTCAGGGCGAGAAAGATGTTCTCCAGCGAGGCGCCCGGAAGGCGGACAAGCACGGCCAACTCCGGCAAGGTTCCGATCGCCGTGAACCGACCGCCGTCGAGGATCGGGACCCGGTCGCATATCTGCTCGGCGATCGCCAGCACGTGGGCGGTCATAAAGACGGTCGCGCCGCGGGTGCAGACATCGCGCAGGACGTCGTTTATGACGCGGTCGCTGCGCGGGTCGAGGGCGTTGGTCGGTTCGTCGAGGAACAGCACCGCTGGTTGATGGATCAGTACCGACGCCAGAGCGACCTTCTGTCGCATCCCCTGGCGAGTAGGTCTCGATGGACAACCGGGCCGCGCCGTGCATCTCGAACGCCCGGAGCAGCGATTTTGCCCGCTCGTCCCGAAACCGGGCCGGCGCCCCGTAGACGTCGGCGGTGAAGTACAGGAACTCGCGGCCGGGCAAATCGTCGTAGCGGAACGGCTGCTCGGGTATGTAATCGATCGTCTGCTTCAGGGCCAAGGGTTGGCGGACCACGTCGAACCCCCCCACCAGCGCCGTGCCGGCGGTCGGCTGATTCCCGCCCGTAGTTGTCGAGGTACATCTCCATGTCGCGGACGCGGTTGGAGCACTGGAGTTCCCGGTTGGAGAGTTTTTCGACCTCGCTGTTGGTTTTGGTCAACAGCATCGCGATCTCGTGCAGCGCCTGGATCGAGTGGACCAATTCGCGCCGGCAATCGTCCTCGATCGCGACGATCCGATCGGCGACTTCCTTGGTTTGCGGCGACGGCAAGACCATCGGGGTAGGCCATCGTTCAGGTGCGGCGTCGGGTGGTCAACGCTGTCCACCCCTCATTCGCAGGATAGGGCGCGGCCGGTGGTACGGCCATGTGACCTTCGTCCCGAAGACGGGGAGGCGGGGAGGCGGCGGGGTGGGAAGTAAGGCCGTCGTACTGGCGTCTGGCGACCGGCGACTTCGTTCCTTCCCGTCTCCCCGCCTCCGTGGCGCTTGACACCACGATCCGCGGCGGCGTAGGATGCCGCGTGGCCGGGACCATCCTTGGCGGGTGGTGAAAAGGTATCACAAGGGTCTTTGGAACCTTTGTTCCAGGTTCGAATCCTGGCCCGCCAGCCAACGGCCGGTCGGAGCCTTCTCCCCATGCTGCTCCGCGCGTTCCGCGTCCGCGAACCGGCCCTGTTCACCTGGCTCGGCTTCGCCTACCCGGATGCCGGTTCGCCTTCGCCCGGTGCGAACCGCGCGTGATCGCCCATTCCCTTGTGTCGAATCCGCCGCCGCCGGACTCCGGTGACGGGGTCGCGCTGGTCGTCCTCGCCGCCGGCGATGGGACTCGGATGCGCTCCGGGCTGGCGAAACCGCTCCATCCGGTGGCCGGGCTGCCGATGGTGCTCCACGTCTTGCGCGCCGGAGCGGCGATCGGCCCGTTGTCCACGACCCTCGTCGTTGGGCGGAACTCGTCCGACCTCGCCGCGCGGATCGGCCTGGACGGCGCGGTGCGGACGGTGATCCAAGATCCGCCGCTGGGCACCGGCGATGCCGTGCGCCGCGCGCTGCCCAGCACCGGCAACGCCGCGTGGATCGTGATGCTCTTCGCCGACCATCCGCTGCTGACCGGCGCGACCGTGGTGCGGCTGGTGGACGGCGCCCGGAACTCCGGTGGCCGGGTGACCGTGTTGAGCTGCGTCCTGCCGGATGCCCAAACCTACGGGCGCGTCCAGCGCGACGAGCACGGGCGGGTGGTGCGGATCGTCGAGTTTAAGGACGACGACCCCGCCGACCGCCGTGGGCCGACGGAGATCAACAGCGGGATGATGGTGATGGACGCGGCCTGGGCCCGCGACGCCCTCGACCGCTTGGAACCCAGTCCGGCCAGCGGCGAGTACTACGTGACCGAACTGGTCGCCCTCGCCGTGGCGGAGGGCGCCGCCGGTGCTGCCTGGCCGGTTGCCGCCGTCCAAGCCGATCCGGACACCGCACTCGGGATCAACGACCGGAGGCAGCTCGCGACGGCGGACGCGGTTGCACGGCGCCGGATCCGGGATCGGCTCCTCGATTCCGGGGTCACGCTGGTCGGACCAGAGACGATCTTTGTCGACGAGGACGTGGTGGTCGGGCCGGACACCACCATCCTGCCGTTCACGGTCCTGCGCGGGGCGACGACGATCGGCTCCGGGTGCGAGATCGGCCCGCAGGCGGTGCTGGACGGGGTGACGGTGGAGGACGGGGTTCGGATCGGGTCGGCCACCATCGAGCGGAGCGCGATCGGCTCCCGGTCGGACATCGGCCCGTACGCCCACCTCCGCCCGGGAACCATCATCGGCTCCGGCGTCCACGTCGGCAACTACGCCGAGATCAAGAACGCGCGCATCGGCGACGGGGCGCGCGTCGGCCACGTCAGCTACATCGGCGACGCCAGCGTCGGCGCGCGGACCAATATCGGCGCCGGCACGATCACCGCCAACTACGACGGCGTCGCCAAGCACCGGACCGACATCGGCGAGGACGCGTTCATCGGCAGCGACACGATCTTGCGGGCGCCGGTGCGCGTCGGTGATCGGGCCGTCACCGGCGCGGGGTCGGTCGTCACGCGCGACGTGCCACCCGGCGCGACCGCCGTCGGCGTTCCCGCCCGGATCGTCAAGCGGGCACCGGAGCCGGCGCCAGAACCCACGAAAGGCGATCGCTAGATGGACGGGCGGCTACAGATTTTCGCCGGCACGTCGCATCCCCGGCTGGCGGCGGCGATCATGGAGGAACTGGAGGCGCCGTTGGGCCGCGCGCTGGTCGGCACGTGGAAGAACGGGGAAACGCGGGTCAAGCTGGACGAAAACGTCCGCGGCTCGGACGTGTTCGTGATCCAGTCCGTCTGCAACCCCTACGACCACCACCTGATGGAACTCCTGCTGATCACCGACGCCCTGAAGCGAGCCTCGGCGGCGCGGATCACGGCGGTGATCCCCTACTACGGCTACGCCAAACAGGAGAAAAAAACCTCCGGCCGCGAGCCGATCTCCGCCAAGCTGGTCGCGAATCTGATCGTCACCGCCGGGGCGGATCGCGTCCTCACCCTCGATCTCCACGCGCCCGCGATCGAAGGGTTCTTCGACATTCCGGTCGATCACCTGCGGGCGACGCCGCTGCTGGCCCGCCACCTCCGACGGGAGCTGGAGGACGGCGTGGTGGTGGTCAGCCCGGACGCCGGCGGGGTGGCCAGGGCGGAGGATTTCCGGGTCCGGGTCGGCGGTTCGTTGGCCATCATCTCCAAACGCCATCCCGATCCGGACCACACGGAAATCTTGGAGATGATCGGCGACGTCAACGGCCGCGTCGCCGTGATCGTCGACGACATGATTTCCACCGGTGGCACCCTCGTCCTCGCGGCGGAACTGCTGCGGGAACGCGGGGCGGCTCGCGTGCTGGCGACGGCGACCCACGGCATCTTCGCCGGTGATGCGCTCTCGATCATCGACCGGTCCCCGATCGAGCAATTGCTGGTCACCGACACGGTGCCGCTACCCGACCCGGGAATCGGTTCCAAACTCCAGGTGATGACCGTGGCGCCGCTGCTGGCGGAGGCGATCATGCGCATCCACAAGGATCTCAGCGTCAGCGTCCTCTTTACCTGACCGGGATCGCCGGAGCGTTCCGGCGGTGGGACCACTTGGGGCGCGTGCTGGCCGCGACCGGCGATGGTTGAATGGGATGAGCCTCGACAGTTGGATCCGGATCGCGCTCGTCCTCCTCGCCGTGGCGGTGCTGGCCGTCGCCGCGATCGGCGAAACCTTGGTCCGCGCGGCGCCGCGCGCGGAGCCGCGGCGGAGCGCCGACCACGACGGAGACGGACGGCCCGCCGGCGCCGTGGCCGACGAACGTCGCTTGGTGGAGCGGGGGCTGTTGGCCGTCGGCGCGGTCGCGGTCGCGGTCGCTTCGGTGCTGATCACGACCGTGTTGCGAGACGAGGTCGGCACGGCGGAGCACGTGCTGGCGGTGATCGGTGTGGGCGCGGTCTACCTGGTCCTGGGATTGGCCTTACCGGCCGCGGTCGCGGCGACGCGGCCGGTGGGGAATCGGGACGCGTTGCCTTGGCTCGCCGCCTGGCTGGTCCGAATCGGGCGCCCGATGGCCAAGGCAGCGGCGGCGGCGGAATCGGCGATCGCGCGGGTTCTGCCCCGTCCGTCCGAGGATCACCCCGCGTCCCCATCCGTTGGCGACGACTCGACGGCGGCCACGGCGGACCGGGCGTCCGCCGCCGCCGCCGAGCGCGAGATGATCGCCGGCGTGCTGGACCTTCCGGAGACCACGGTGCGCGAGATCATGGTACCCCGGGTCGACATCGTCGCGGTGGAGCTGTCCATCGCGCCGAAAGAACTGCTGACCCGGATCTTGGCCGCCGGGCACTCCCGGATCCCGGTCTACGCCGAAACGATCGACCAGATCCGGGGCATCCTCTACGCAAAGGACCTGCTGCCCTTCGTCGTCGGGGAGGACGCTCTGCCGCCGATGGAGGAACTGGCACGGCCGGCCCACATCGTGCCGGAGTCGAAGCCGGTGGCCGACCTGCTGCGCGAGCTGCGCCGGTCCAAGGTCCACATCGCGATCGTGGCCGACGAGTACGGTGGCACCGCCGGCTTGGTGACCATCGAAGACATCCTGGAGGAGATCGTCGGCGAGATCCAGGACGAGTACGACACCGAGCAGGCGCTGTTCGAGCGCGTCTCTGACGATGTGCTGCTGGCCGACGGCCGATTGCCGGTGGCCGACGCCGAGGACGCGCTCGGGTTGGAGATCGGCGACGAGGACGACGATTTCGACAGCCTCGGCGGCTTCGTCCAAAAGCAGTTGGGACGGTTACCCCGTAGCGGCGACCGTTTCGAGACCGCCCAGCTTCTGGTCGAGATCCTTGTGGTCGATCGGCACCGGGTGCGCCAACTTCGGTTGACCCGCACGCGACTTCCGAGGGGTGGCGACCCCGGAGCGACTCCAGTCGGGCCGGACGACGGCGACCGGCGGCTGTTCCCGACCGCCGATCATCCATTGTGACCGAGCGGTTGATCGGGCGCCGGATCGTCCGGCGCCAGACCGTCACCAGCACGATGGACGAGGCCGCGAGACTGGCCTCCGCTGGAGAGCCGGAGGGGACGGTGGTGGTCGCCGAGAACCAGACCGACGGGCGGGGGCGGGCGGGTCGGTCTTGGGCCGCGCCGCCGGGCACCGGGCTCTTGTTTTCGGTCGTCCTGCGGCCGGCGGTGGCACCGGCCTCGCTCGGGGTGATGGGCCTGCTGGCCGGGGTGGCGGTCGCCGAGGGGATCGAGGCAATAACCGGCCTCGGCTGCCGGTTGAAGTGGCCGAACGACGTTTGGCTGGACGGCAAGAAGGTTGCCGGCATCCTGACCGTGTCCCGGCTGGCGGAGGAACACCGGCCGCTCGTGACGATCGGCGTCGGAATCAACGTCAACCTTCCTATCTCGACCCTGCCGGCCGGGGCGACCAGCCTCCTCGCCGAGACGGGCGAAACGTTCGAGCGGGCGGCGCTTCTCGATCGCGTCCTCGCCGGCCTCGACGACGCCTACGCCGCGTTTGTCGCCGGGAAGGGGTCGGCCGATCTGACGGGCTGGCGAACCCGGGCCGCGCTGGTCGGCGAAACCGTGTCCGTGCTCGGCACCGATCGGACGTGGACCGGGGTGTTGCGGGACGTCGCGGGGGACGGAGCGTTGCTCCTCGAAACGACGGATGGCCGCCTGGTCCGCATCCTGAGCGGAGACCTGGTCCGGGGACCGCGTCCGGCCGCGATGCGCGACGCCCCATAGCATCCTCCCAAGACCGGTGCGCGGGTCGAAAACCGGCGGCAACACGAGTCCGCGCCCGTCGCCGGGCACGGACACGCCGACCGTCGTCGATCGCGACCCGGTCTGGGATCGACGGGCGGCGGTGGGGAGGCGATCCGGCGCGGAACGCGATCCCAAGCCGCCGTTGTCCGGGGCTTGCCGCGGGCCTATACTGCCCCGTCGCGCGGGAGCAACACGAACCGCGCCGGGAAGCGCCGGCGACGGTGGAGAGGGCCGGACAAGGATGAATTTCGAACTGACCGACGAGCAGATCCAAGTCCGGGACATGGTGCGGGAATTCGCCGGCCGCGAGGTGGCGCCGTTCATCCAGGAGTGGGATGCCAAGGGCGAGTTCCATCGCGATGTCTTGACCAAGATGGGGGAACTCGGGATCCTGGGTCTGCCGATCCCGGAGGAGTACGGCGGCAGCGGCTTCGACTACGTGAGTTTGGCGCTGGCCTGCGACGAACTGGAGTACGTCGACACCTTTCTCCGGGTCGTGATGAGCGTCCACGTCGGACTCAATAGCCTGGCCCTGCTCCAATGGGGAACCGAGGAGCAGAAGCAGCGGTGGCTGGTGCCCCAGGCGAAGGGCGAGAAGATCGCCACCTTCGGCTTGACCGAGCCGAACGCGGGGTCGGACGCCGGGGCGATCGAGTCCGTCGCCAAGCGCGACGGCGATGGGTACCTGCTCAACGGCGCCAAGATGTGGATCTCGTTGGCGGCCGTGGCGGATCATTTTCTGGTCTTTGCCAGCGTGGACCGGGCGCAGAAGCACAAGGGCCTGACCGCGTTCGTGATCGAACGCGGGATGGAGGGTTTCACTACCGCCACGATCAAGGGCAAGCTCGGCGTGCGGGCCGGGAACACCGGCGAACTCGCCTTCAACAACGTTCGGGTTCCCCTCGAAAACCGGATCGGCGACGAGGGCGAGGGATTCAAGATCGCGATGAGTTGCATCGATCAGGGTCGGTTTACCGTCGGCGCGGGGGCGGTTGGCTTGACCCGCGCTTGCTTGGACGCCAGCGTCGCCTACGCCAACCAACGTCAGGCGTTCGGCGCGCCGATCGGCAAGTTGCAACTGGTCCAGCAGATGATCGCCAAGATGGTCGCCGGGCATCAAGCGTCGCGGTTGCTGACGATGCAGGCGGCGGAACTCAAGAACCGGGGCATCCGCAACACCCGCGAAACCTCGCTGATGAAGTGGTACGGCTGCGACGTGGCGCTGCAATCGGCCGACGACGCGATCCAAATCCACGGATCGTACGGATTCTCCAACGAGTATCCGGTCGAGCGGTTCTGGCGCAACTCCCGCGGCGCCGTGATCTACGAAGGTACGCGCGAGGTCCACACGATTTTGCAGGCCGAGTACGCGCTCGGGTACCGGCAGGACAAGCCGCTGCGCTGCCCGCAGCCGCCGGCGGTCGGCTACGAAGATCCAACGGCGTTGGCCGCCGGATGACGGACCGCCAACCGGGCCAAGTTGACGACGGTCCGGACGATCGCTGGCTCCTGGTCCACGGTCGTCCGTGCGACAAGGTGGCGGCGGCAGGAGGGGCGGGATGGGCCGAAGCGTAATCCTGGCCGGAGCGCGGACTCCGGTCGGCAAATTAAACGCATCCCTGGCGACGAAGAGCGCGACGGATCTCGGCGCCGTGGCAATCGGCGCGGCCATGGAGCGCGCCGGGGTCGAGCGATCCGACATCGAACACGTCATCATGGGCCAGGTCCTGCAAGGCGGCGCCGGACAGATCCCGGCCCGGCAGGCGGCGTTCGCCGCCGGTCTGGATCGCACCGTGACCGCCGAGACGATCAACCGGGTCTGCGGTTCCGGGCTGCGCGCGATCACGCTGGCCGACGATCAGATCCGGCTCGGCGATCGTCGGGTGATCGTCGCCGGCGGGATGGAGAGCATGACCAACGCGCCGTATTTGCTGCGCAAGGCGCGCGGCGGGTACCGGATGGGCGACGGTGTGCTCGAAGACATGATGGTCGGCGACGGGTTGACCTGCGCCGTGGCCGGGGTCCACATGGGGATCCACGGCGGCAACGTTGCGGCCGAGGAAGGCGTCGGTCGGGAAGAGCAGGACGATTGGGCGCTCCGTTCGCACCAACGCTACTTCGCGGCCAAAGAGCGCGGCGCGATCGCCGAGGAGATGGTCCCGGTCGTCGTCCACAACAAAAAGGGCGACGTCGTGATCGACCGCGACGAGGCGCCGCGCCGCGACACCAGCGCCGACGCGCTGGCGGCGTTGAAACCGGTCTTCGACCCCAGCGGCACCGTCACCGCCGGCAACGCGCCAGGGGTCAACGACGCCGGTGCGGCGACGGTCGTCGCGGACGAAGCTTGGGCGCGGGCGCGTGGATTGTCGCCGATCGCGACGGTGCTGGCCCACGCGGTCGCCGCCTGGGACGTGCCGTACCTGGCCTACACCCCGGCGATGGCCACCGAACTGGCGCTGAAGAAGGCGGGTTGCACCGTCGCCGACGTCGACCTGTTCGAGATCAACGAGGCGTTCGCCAGCGTACCGATCATCTCCGCCCGCCGCTTGGGCGCCGACCCGGAGAAGGTCAACGTCAACGGCGGCGCGATCGCCGTCGGTCACCCGCTCGGGGCGAGCGGGACCAGAATCGTGCTCTCCTTGATGCTGGAGCTGCGGCGCCGCGGCGGCGGTATCGGCGTGGCCGCGATCTGCTCCGGCGGTGGGCAGGGCGACGCGGTCGTGCTCGAGGTCCACTGATGCCGATCGAGATCGATGAACCGAGCGGGGACCGCGCGGTGGCGATCCCTCCGGTCGGCCTTCGGGCCATCGTGCTGCCGTTCGACGGCGTTTGGCCGCGGATCGCCGCGGATGCCTGGGTGGCGCCCGGGGCGGTGGTGGTCGGCGACGTCGAGATCGGATCGGGGGCGACCGTCTGGTTCCAGACCACGATCCGGGGCGATGTGGCGCCGGTCAGGATCGGCGCCCGCTCCAACGTCCAGGACGGCGCCGTCCTCCACGTCGATCCCGGCACGCCCTGCCTGGTCGGCGAGGACGTGACCATCGGCCACGGCGCCATCGTCCACGGGACCAGGGTCGGCGACGGCGCGACGATCGGGATGGGCGCGATCGTCCTCTCGCGCTCGACCATCGGGGCCGGCGCGGTGGTTGCGGCCGGCGCGCTGGTGGCCGAGGACGCGGTGGTCGCGCCGGACGCGTTGGTGATGGGCGTGCCGGCCAAGGAGCGCGGCGCGCTCGATCCCGAGCGGCGGGCGGCGTTGGCCGGGATCCCGGCCCGCTACACCGCGCTCGGCGCCCGGTACCGGGTGGCGCTGGCATTGGACGAGCGGCCGGAGCGCACCGGTGGCCGTTGACGTGCTGCGGCACCGCCACGTCGCGACGGTGACGCTTGACGCCGCGGCCGGGCTGAACGTGCTGGCGCGCGACCAGCTTGGCTTGCTGCTCGACGCACTGCGCGGTCTCCGCGAGGATCCGTCGGTACGCTGCCTGATCCTAACTGGCGCCGGAACCAAAGCCTTCGCCGCCGGGGCGGACATCCGGGAGATGGCGGACCTGACCGAACCCGAAGGGCTGGCCTACGCCCGCCTGGGCCACGCGGTCGCCAACGCGCTGGAGGGGTTTCCGCGGCCGACCATCGCCGCCATCAACGGCTACGCCCTCGGCGGCGGATCGGAACTGGCGCTGGCCTGTGACATCCGGCTCGCCACGGAGGAGGCGCAGATCGCCCAACCGGAGGTGATGCTCGGCATCCCGCCCGGGTGGGGTGGCACGCAGCGCCTGACGCGGCTGATCGGGCCGGGATTCGCGGCCGAACTCATCTACACCGGTCGCCGGGTCAAGGCCGGCGAAGCGCTCCGCCTTGGCATCTTCAACGCCGTCTACCCGGCGGACCGCCTGATGGAGGAAGCGACGCTGTTGGCCGAGCAGATCGCCGCCAACAGCCCGAGCGCCGTATCCGCGGCCAAGCGGGCGATGGCTCTCGCGGTCGCCGGCCAACCCGATGCCGGATTGGCGACCGAAGCGGCCTTGTTCGCCGCCCAGTTCGGCACCGCCGAGCAACGCGAGGGGATGACCGCGTTCCTGGAGAAGCGCAAACCCGTCTTCACCGGCGCGGAGCCGGACCCGAAGGCGATCCGATGACGGAGGCGAAGCCGGCGTGGCGATGAACGTGGTGGTCCTGGTGAAACAGGTTCCCGACACCAACGCGATCAAGATCGAGCGCGCGAGCGGGACGGTCCAGCCCGGCGGTCAGCACGTGATCAGCTCCTACGACCAGTACGCCATAGAAGCGGCAATCCGGCTCAAGGAAGCGCACGGCGCCGAGGTGACGGTGCTGACGCTGGGTCCCGCCGGGGCCAAAGACGCCCTGAGCCGGGCGCTGGCGATGGGGGCCGACAAGGCGATTCATTTGGTGACCGCGAACCCGAACGCGTCGGATACGTTGGCCGTGGCCGAGGCAATGGCGGGGCACCTTCGCGGCCTGAACCCGGATATCGTGCTGGCGGGCCAAGGGTCTGACGACTACGAGGGCAACCAGGTCGGGCCGCAGGTCGCGGAGTTGCTCGGGTTGCCGGTGGTGTCCAACGTCAACGGGCTGGAGTGGGCGCCGGTCGGCCAACTGACGCTGACCCGGGACATCGAGGACGGACGCCAAACGGTGGAGGTCGCGCCGCCCGTCGTACTGTTGGCGATCTCGGGGTTGAACGAGCCTCGGTACCCGTCGTTGAAGGGCATCATGGCGGCGAAAAAGAAACCGACCGAGCAAATCGCAACCGACGTTCCGGTCGCTTCGGAGCGGATCGCCTGGTCGGAACCGGTTGCCCCGGAGCAAACCATCGCCGGCGTGATGGTGCGCGACGTACCGGCGGCCGAGGCGGCCAAGCAACTGGCCGGTTGGCTACGCGAGCAGAAGCTGATTTGAGCGGCAGCGAGGAGGCGGTGGTGGCGGAACCGGAGCGGCATTCGGGCACGGTTTTGGCCGTCGCCGAAAGCGACCGCGGCGGCGCGTTGCGCCCCGTCTCCTGGGAGATGGTGACGGCGGGACGAGCGGTCGCCGACGCCATCGGTGGTCCGCTGGTCGCATTGCTCTTTGGGTCCGGCGTTGGCGACGCGGCCGGTCTCTTGGGCGCCGCCGGAGCGGATCGCGTGCTGTGCGCCGACGACCCCGGGTTGGCGAACGCCAACAGCGAGGCGGCGTCCGCGGTGCTGGTCGACGCCATCGCGGCGGTGCGACCGTCGGTCGTCTTGATCCCCGGAACCACCCTCGGCCGAGACTATGCGCCCCGAGTGGCGGCGCGACTGCGCGCCGGCCTGGCGGCAGACGCCGTCGCGTTGGCCGTGGACGGCGACGCCCTGGTGGCGACCCGTCCGGTGTTCGGCGGGCGAGTCCAAACCGAGGTGCGCCTGCGCGGCCCAGGGGCGCGCCTAGTCACCGTCCACCCGGGCAGTTTTCCGGCGGCGTCGCCCCAGGACGGGGTTCCGCAGGCCATCGAGGGACTGACGGTGGCGTTGGGCGACCTGGAAACCCGGGTCCGCGTCCGCGACACGGTGGCCGCCGCGTCCGGTCCGGTCGACCTCGATCGGGCGACGATCGTCGTCGGCGGCGGGCGCGGCCTCAAGGAGGCGGGCAACTTCGGGCTGGTCGAAGAGCTGGCCACCAGCCTGGACGGGGTCGTCGGGGCGACCCGCGCCGTCACCGACGCCGGGTGGCGCCCGCACCACGAGCAGATCGGGCAGACCGGCCGAACCGTGGCGCCGCGACTCTACGTCGCCGTTGGGGTCAGCGGCGCGATCCAGCACCTGGTCGGGATCCAGGGATCGGACTACATCGTGGCGATCAACCGCGATCCCGACGCGCCGATCTTCAAGATCGCCTCGTTCGGCATCGTCGGCGACCTGTTCGAGGTCGTGCCCGCCCTGATCGACGAATTAAAGCCGTAGCGGGATCCGGGCGGTGCCCGCACCGCCGCCCGAACAAATCGGAACGCCGCGCGTTCCGCGGAGGTCAACGCCCGTGGACGAGCGGATGGACGCGATCGTGGTCGGGGCGGGACCGGCGGGCGTCACCGCGGCGCGGGCCCTGGCCGACGCCGGGTTGGCGGTCGTGGTGTTGGAGCGCGGCCAGTTCCCGGGCTCGAAGAACGTTTGGGGCGGCATCCTCTACCGGCAGCCGACCGAGGAGATCTGCCCGGGGTTCGAGGCCGAAGCGCCGTTGGAACGGCCGATCATCGAGCAGCGGTACCTGATGCTGACCGAGGACGCGGTACTGGGTGCCACCTATCGCACCCAGCGCTTCGCCGAACCGCCCCACAACGCCTATTCGGTCCTTCGATCCCCGTTCGACCGCTGGTACGCCACCAAGGCGGAAGAAGCCGGGGCCGAGGTCTTTTCCGAGTTCACCGTCACCGATCTGCTCTGGGAGGACGGCCGGGTGGTCGGCGTCACCACCGGCGACGCCGACGGCGAGTTGTACGCCCGCTGCGTGGTGCTGGCCGACGGCGCCAACTCGCTGCTGGCGCAGAAGGCGGGACTCCACAAGGAGTGGGCGCCGATCGAGCAGGCCCTGGTCGCCAAAGAACTGATCGCGCTGCCTGCCGGAACGATCGAGGACCGGTTCGCCTTGCCCGCCGGGATGGGCACCGCGCTCGAAGTGTTCGGCGAAGCGACCTGGGGCCTGCTCGGCTACGGGTTCGTTTACACCAACCGGGACTCGCTGTCGATTGGTACCGGCGCGCTGCTGGAGGACCTGATCCGGACCGGGATCAACGTCAACGACATGCTCGACCGGTTCAAGCGCCACCCCGCGATCGCGCCGCTGATCGCCGGCGGCGAGACGGTCGAGTACTCGGCCCACCTGATCCCCGAGGGGGGTTACCACCGGATGCCACGGGTCTACGCCGACGGCGTGGTGGTGGTCGGCGACGCGGCCGGGTTCGTCAACCCCCTCAACCGGGAAGGGGTGAACCTGGCGATGCTCTCCGGCACGTTGGCGGCGCAAGCCGTGACCGAAGCGGCCGCAACCGACGACTTCTCGGCCGCGTCGTTGGCGCGCTACCGGGATCTGCTCGATGACAGCATCGTGATCAAGGACCTGTACAAGATCCGGAACGCGACCGACTATGCCCACGCCCGGCCTCACCTCCTGACCGAGTACCCGCGGCTCGTATCCGACGCGGCGCGAGAGTATTTGACGGTGGACGGTTTCTCGAAGAAGGAGAAGCAGGCCAAGATCGGGGGCATGTTCCGCGGCCTGCCCAAGCGGCGTCTGCTCGGCGATCTGATTGGAGCCGCGCGAGCGATGACCTAGCGCCGCCGAGCGAGACACAACGACCAAGCCCAGCGACTGAGTGGGCTTCGATCACGCTGGCGGAAACGCCGCGCGACGGCCGGTGGCGTTCCCGCCACCGGCCGGCGCGCGGACCGAGGCCTACTGCGTTGGGTTGCGCGGCTTCAGGCTTCGGATCGCCGCCGCGCCGAAGGCCGCGGCGGCGGCCACCAACGCGGCTGGGCCGACGGCGGAGGACGGAGAGCCCTGCGCGGGGCCGATGCCGGTCGAAGGAAGGGTCGGCGTGGTCGGCGTGGTCGTCGGCGCCGGGGTCGGCGTGGTCTCGTCGCAGTCGCCGCTCGGACAATCGCAGACGCCCTCGAAACAGGTCAACCCGCCGGTGCAGGCGTTGCCGCAGGCGCCGCAGTTGTCGTTGTCGCAGCAGCCGTCGACGCAGACGCCGTCGCAAACGAGCTGCCCTTCGGCGCAACTGGTCACCGGGACGCAAACGGAGTTGGTGCAGGTGCCGCTGGCGCAGACGGTGCCGCAGGCGCCGCAGTTCGCGGGATCGGACTTCGGGTCGATGCAGACGTTGCCGCAGGAAAGCTGCGCGGCGGCGCAATCGGTCCGGACGCATGCGCCGTCGATGCAGGCCACCTGGACCAGACCGCTCGCGCAGACGGTGCCGCACTTCCCGCAATTGGCGAGGTCGGTCTGGAGATTGACGCAGGTCCCGCCGCAGTCGGTCTGCCCGGCTGCGCAGGTCTCGGTGCCGGCTCGCGCCGTGGCGCGAACCATCACCGCGGCGGCGGCGCCGCCGGCCGCCCCGCGCAGCACCCTTCGTCGGGAAGAGCGGCGAGCCAGGTTTCGCGCCAGATCGTCGAGCCGTTGTCCATCCATCGCGATCATTCCCTCCCTCGAACGCCAACCCAAACTCCTTGGATCGCGCCGGATTATCACCGATCCGGACGCCCTTGGGAGGTCTCAGCATCTCGCCCAAGTGGTCGGGCCGCTCTCCCGCGCGGCAGCGTGCCCCGGCGCCGTTTTATGGGATGGCACGGAACGGATGACCCGACGTGACGCCCCCGTGACCACCTGTCCGAACCCTGGTGACACCGGGTCGCTAATCTCGAACCCAGAACCGACCGCCCGGCAACGAGCCGGGAGCGACGGCGAGGACGAGACGAACCGGCACCAATCGGGACGGCCGACACCGATCGAGGCGACGATCATGAACTACGAGCACGCGATGGAGACCCAGCTCCAACTCGAGTTCGAGCGGGCGCGCAACGGCTCCTGGCGCGGCGACCTGATCGCGCTCGTCACCCGGCGCTCGAACCGGCTGACGGCCTACCAGGAGGTACGGGGAACGCAGCGGGGACACCACCAGCGGTACCGCGGTGCACGAACCGTGTCGGTGCGCGAGATCGTCGGTAGCGCCGAACGCTCCGGCGACTTCGACCGCAACTTCCGCCCACGCGGGCAGGCCGCGGCGCGGCGGTGGAAGAGCGTCGCCCGGGCCGCCTTCGAGGGCAAGACGCTGCCGCCGATCCAATTGGTGCAGGTCGGCGGCGGCTATTTCGTCGTCGACGGCCACCACCGCGTGTCGGTCGCCCGGGCGCTGGGGATCGAGTTTCTGGACGCGGAGGTGGTGGAGGTCGGGTCGGCGCCGGCCGACCCGACGGTCGTCCGCCAGCCCGTCGGCATGGCACCGGCGGCGCGCCGGTTGCGGCGGCCCGCGGCCCCGTGGCGGCGGTTGAGGTGGCCCGGCTTGGCGCCTCACCCCGCGATCGCCGGGCGGGTCGGGGCGAGCGCTGGCGAAGGCGCGGGCTGCCCGGCCCTTTGTCGCTAATGGGCGTGAACTAGGATGCCAGCCAGCCGCCGTCCACGGGGAGCACGATCCCGTGGATATAGGCGGCGGCATCGGAGGCGAGAAAGACGGCCGCGCCTTTGACGTCGTCCGGGGTGGCCCACCGGCCCGCCGGGATCCGGGCGGCGATGGCGTCGGCTCGGTCGGGAGCGTTTCGGAGCGGGGCGGTCAGTGCCGTCTCGACGTAGCCGGGAGCGAGGGCGTTGACGTTGATCCCGCGTCCGGCCCACTCGTTGGCGAGGGCGCGGGTTAGGCCCGCCAGCGCGCTCTTGGACGCGACGTATCCCGGCACGAAGAGACCACCCTGAAACGAGAGCATCGAGCAGAGGTTAACGACCTTACCGCCGCGACCGGCGGAAAAGCAGTGGTTGGCGAACGCCTGGGAGAGGGCGAACGCGGCCGAGAGGTTGACGCTGAGGACGTCGTTCCAGTCCCCCAACGGGTGTGTCACGGCGGGCGCGCGGCGGATGATGCCGGCGTTATTGACCAAGATGTCGAGCCGCCCGAGGACGGTCACGGCGGCGTCGACGACCCTCGTCGCGGCGATCGGTCCAATCCCATCGAGTTCAAGCACGATCGGGTGACAGCGCCGACCGTGGTGCTCCACCATCCGGCAGGTTGCCTCCAAATCCAACCGGTCCAGCGCGGCGATATCGGCGCCGGCTTCCGCGAGGCCGACTGCGATGGCGTGCCCCATACCGCGCGCGGCACCGGTCACCAAGGCCGTGCGTCCGTGGAGTCGAAACAGTTCCAGCACCATACCCGGTGACCACCGCCTCGTCGCCGGCGCTAAAAGCGCAAGTCCTTGACGTCGAGCCCGTGATCGCGGCAATACGCCTCGTACCGGGCCAGCTTGGTGAAGACGTCGTCCTGCGCGATCACCCGATCATGGTCGTCGAGGTATTGGATCACCCCTTCGAGGAGGAACAAGGTGATCATCTCCTCGGCGCCGTCGACGACCAAGGTGTGGATATCGCCGGGCGGCTCGTAGACGAACGTGCCCGCGCGCGCGACCCAGTCACGTTCCAAGTATCGCCACCCGCCCTGAATCACGAAGCCGAGTACCTGGCCGCCGCTGTGCCGGTGCCGGTTGACCTTGCCTTCGCCGGTGACCTTAAGCAGGTTCACCCAACGACCGTTCGCCAGATCGAAGCGGAGCGGCTTGAACCAGACGCGGTCCCCCTGCGGCACCCACGGGATCTCGTCCGATTGGATCGCTTGATCCGGTAATCCCAGATCGAGCAGATGTGCGGCGGCGATTGTTGCCTCCATGTCATCCTCCAACGGTTTGTGAAGCGACTGGCCCTGGCGCGTCCTTCGTGGCGAGACCTCGGGCCGGAAGCCGAAGGCTATCATCCCACCGGATACGGATTCGGGCAAACCATTCGGTGGTCGGGGAACTAGCCGTGCCGATCCGAAGGTATCCGCAATCGGCGCGTTCTCAACCTAGTCATTGTAGTTCGCGACAACATACAATGACGCTCGGCGAGCGGATGGTCGGCGACGGAGGTTCTTGGCTTTGGACGCGGCTGTCGCCCGTTGCTCGTCACGTTTGCGCGACGACGAACAGCGGCCAGCGCCGCTGACGCGTCAATCCGACCGGCGGCTTTTAGTAGGTCATGCTACGTTGAGCGGCGTCGTCGGAATGTTCGTAACCTGGCGCCACTCGTCCGTGGCGAGCGCACGATCAGACTGTCCGGATAGGTCAATGTTCCCGGTCACCCCCCGAAGTCGGCCGGCGGTGTCACGTAGACAACGGTCCAGGGGGTTGGTACAATCCGGCGGCAGCGGGCACATACCCGAATCAACGACGACAACGGACGGCCGAGGAGCGCCGTGGGGGCCTCTTCGGGTACGTCGTGCTGTGGTCGCGGGGAGTTGGCCAGTCGATCCGTGGGGCGGATCGGGACAGGGGCGGGGGTGAAGCAGGCGCAGCAGCAACGGTGTGGCACGTGCCGTTTCTTCGAGGTCGGTTCGATCGCGGGTAGCGGACGGTGCCTGCATCCATTGCGTTGCAACACCGTCGGCGCGATCGTGATGGTCCGCAAAGGGGAGTTATCGTGTCGCAACAGCTGGGATAGCAGCCTCTGGCAACCCCGGCCGAATCACGGTAGCGGCGACGAGGTGTCTCCTCCGCGCCCGTCCGACACGATCCCGACACCACCGGGTCTGGCCCCGGCGTGGTCGCTTGGTGCGCTCGCGTCCTCGCCGGCAGGGACGCCGGTGGCCGGTGGCCACGATCAAGACGTGGTGGTGGGGCAGGAGCCGGTCCGCGGAATCGCCCAACCCGCCCGGACCTCGGCGGTCGCCCAGTCGACGCGGTCGGCCATTTTTCACGCCCGCGACCGCTACCGCCAGGAGCAAGCGCAACGTTCCGTCAAGCGCAGCGCCTTCGACGATCCTCTGCCGGACGGGTCCGCGAGCGAGTATGATCGGGACGAGCTTCGCGAGCGGAGTTGGTCGCTCCCCGATGGCGGTGCCACGGTCGCCGATGTCCTTCCGGCGCCGTTCCAGGCCGAAGAGATGCGTTGCCCCGACGAAGCGCCGTGGTCGCCAGGACCGGTCGTGACACCAGGTGCCGGCTTCGACACGGAGGTCCTACCGGTTCCTTCTTCGGAGGTCCCGGTTTCGCAGGCGCCAGCGGAGGATGGTATCGATCCGTTCGATTCGGTGCCCAAGATCGAACCCGGGTTCGCCCTGCCGCGCGCCAAGACGGCGCCGCGTCGCTCCCTCTTTGGTCGCCCGCGGGAAGACGATCGCGCCGCGCTCGCGTTCGACCCGGTCAGCGGGCGGCCACCCTCGATCCCCGCCGACGCGTCCACGCAAGGGCCCGATCCGGCCCGGCATCCGGAGCCGCGCGACGTGGTGGTTGAACCCGAACGACTTCGCCACGACAACGACCGCGACGACGGGCGGATCTCCCCGGCGGCGCTCGATTTCGACGGTCCCTCGGTGGACCGGCCAGGGGACCGCCCCGCCGGCCCGTTGGGACTCGTTCCGCCGCGGCAGGCGCCGGCCGACCGTGTTCCGCCGGTGCGATTGTCCTACGAACTCGCCTTCGACCGCGCGGCCCAGTTGCGGCTCGCCTCGGACGCCGCGTTTCGCCCCGCCGAACGCGATGCGACGGTTCCTGCCGACGACGCGTTCGAACACCACCCGACGGATCGGATCGTCGAACGGGACCCGGTGGGAGCAATCGCCGCGGGCGGCGAACCGATCGCGGATCTCGAATCGAACGCCACCGTGTTCGGTGGGATGGAGTCCGACGACGATACGCTGGACATGACCATCCGGCTCTCGCCCCACCTGCCGCGGGAATGCCGCACCTGCCGCGATTTTCGCCCCGCCGACTCCGGCACGCGCGGCTGGTGTACCAACCAGTGGGCCTTCACCCATCGTCGGATGGTGGATGCCGCCGATGCCCCGTGCCAGACCACCCTCGGCTGTTGGTGGCTGCCCAACGACCGGGAGTGTTTGGCCGAGGTGGATGTCCGGCGACACAGTGAGCCGACGCCGCTGCTCGACGCCTGGTTGATCCAGCGCGACCTGGCGGAAGAGCGGGCGGAACCCGTCCGCCGACGGCGCCGGTCGTGATCGCGACGGTCGCCGGCATGCGCGGCGTCGTCTTCGACCGGCGGCTCACCCGCGGGCGAAGACCGGAACCGACATCGGGTCCTCATTGCGGGTGCCCCGGCAACGCGGGTCGTGGTAGGATGAGATGGGGCTGGACGGCATGACCGACCAGGAGCGAGGGGACGACCAACGACCGATGGCAATCTTCGGCGACACGCTGCGTCAAGCGCGCGCCTACAAAGGCGTGACGCTCAAAGAGGCGGAGCAGGCGACGCGGATCAACCGCCACCACCTGGCCGCGCTCGAAGACGAGCAGTTTGGCGCCTTGCCGCCCCCGATCTACCAGCGGGGCATCGTTCGCAACTACGCTGCCTACCTCGACCTCGATGCGGCCAAACTGCTGACGATGTTCGAAGAGGCCCACGGCCAGCCCTCGGAGTCGAAGGTCATCCCGGCCGTCAAGCCGCTCGACATGCCAAGCCATTGGGCGCCCAACTTCGCGATCATCGCCTTCATGGTGGTGATGGTGGCGATCGTCTTTTCCTGGCTCTACAGCGCCTACTTCGCTCCCACCAGCGCCGCCCCGACCGCGACCAGCGCCGTGGCGACCGTGACGCCGTACCCAACATCGGCGTCCCAGATGCCGGCCCGGGACGCGGAGGGCGCCACGCCCGCGACGACCGCCGAGGCGAAGGAAACCGCCACCACCGACTCGGCGGAGGCGGACGAGTCGCCCAGCCCGACGCGGACGCCGAAGCCAACCAAAACCCCGGTCCCGCCGACACCGACCGACGAGCCGGAACCGGACGTGGCGGTTCAGGAACAACCGGCCGCGCTGGCCCCGGTCCCCGAACCGACGCCGATTCCGGAACAGGCGCCCGTGGTCCAAGCCGAGCCGTCGGGTGCGACGTTCTGGGTCGACATCTCCGCGTTGGACGTCGGAATCCAGGTTACGGTCTACGCCGACGGCGCCCTGGCCTACGACGGATGGCTGGAACCCGGCCAGTCGACCGGTCCGCTGTACGCGACGATCATGGAAGTCGCCACCACCAACGCGAACCAGACCTGGTTTGTGAACGACCTCGGCGAAGGGTTCAAGATGGGTCTTGACGAAGGGCCGGGGGTCTTCACCTTGGCACGATAGGCCGCGGACCCTGAGAAGAGATGGAGAACCCCAGGCGGGCGCCGGAACGAACGCCGTTCCGGCGCCTTTCGACGTTAAGCACCGGCTGCTGCCGTTCCCGTCGTCCTGTCGGATTCGAGTCGGTCTGAACCCGCGGCGGGCACGACCACGGTGAGCGCTCCCGGTGAGACCGCAAAGGCGGCGGGGGTGAATCCGGCGACGTCGCCGTCGAGCTGGATCGGCAATGGCGGGTCGGCCGACATCTCGACCCGTTTCGCTCGCAGGTGGTGGACGAATGGGGAGAGGTGCAGCCCCCGACTGACCAGGCGGGCGAGCGTCCGCGCGATCGGCAGCGGGCGGGTGGCGGTGAACACCAAGACGTCCAGCCAGCCGTCGTCGGAGCGCAGGTCGGGGTAGAGGGTCAATCGTGGATCGATGATCGAGCCGCCGTTGGCGACCAAGACCAGCGGGGAGACGATCTCCAAGGTTGCCGCGTCGGCGATGATCGTGAACCGCGCCGCCGGTTGGCGCAGGCTGGCGCCAGCCGGCGGCAGATAGGCCAGCCATCCGACGCGACGCTTCCAGATCGGGTTGGCGGCGGCGAAGAGGCGGCTGTCGATCCCGGCGCCGGCCATGTGCAGGAAGACGCGATCGCCGCAGCGCCCGACGTCCATCGAGCGCAGCCGGTTTGGTCCGAACAGGACCGCCGCCGCCGCCGCCGGGTCGGCCGGCCAGCCCAGCTCGCGGGCGATGATGTTGGTTGAACCGGCCGGCACAATGGCGAGCGGGATCGGCCTCCCACGCAGTCCCGTGGCGACGTCGGCGACCGTGCCGTCACCACCAACAGCGACGACCACGTCCGCCCCGTCCGCTGCCCGTTCGGTGATTGCGACGGCGGCGCCGGGTCCGTCGGTGAGGAGGATCTCTAAACTGACCCCGGCCGGCGCGGCCTCGCGCAGGGCGACCATCACCGCGTCCACGTTACGCCGCGTCGCCGGGTTGGCGACCACGAGGACGCGCCGGAGCGGACCCAGCTCGGGCGCGAGCACGCCATTGGACGATGGCGGCTCAGCCATCCCGCCGCCTCCCCTGTCCGATCGACACGAGGTCGGGTCCCGTTCGCACCACGATCAGCGCTTGACCGGTTCGTCCTCGGGGCCGAACGCTTTCTCGACGATGAAGTTGGCGAGCCAGGTCGCCCCGGCGGCCAGGACCAGGCCGAGAATCCCTCGGGTCGTATTTCGCAGCATCGAAATCCACACTCCCGTTGAACGACGTTTGCCCGGACCACAGCGCGGGATCCGTGACAACGGAACCGCCGGGCGTTGCCCCGTCTGGGGGATGATAGTGGATTGACCGGACGCGGCACTATGCCGACGGCCATGCCCCTTGGGGTCACGACCCGTCCCGGCGGGGCGAACGCGCCATCAAGCCGAGCGGGACCAAAAGGAACAGGGCAACCAGCGTCACGTCCGGCAGCGTCGCGTCACCAATCAAGGCCCGCCCGGCCCCTGGCAGGTTGTTCAGTGGCCAGACGAGGGGATCGGTGAAGCGGTAGATTCTGGCCCCCAACCAGAGCCATTCCGTGATCCCCATTGCCCGCATCAGCAGGCGAGCCAACGCCAGCACGACCCCAATCGCGAATAGGTGGAGCAGGATCTCGGTCGCTAACTGCGGCCGCTCGACGTCGGAGTCGATCGGCCTCGGGCGGCGGAGGTCACGCATAGCCGGTCGCCCAAGACAACATGGTGACGATCGGTCGTTTCGTTTCGCGCGCCTGGGAGACGTGCCCGAAAAACGACCCGATCCAGGGCGTAACGCCGTCGGTCGGCGCGGGCCGCTTGGTTAGCCCCTGGGACGTGAGTGGCTGGATGAACTCGTGGGCGCCCGCGGTCAGAATCACACCGACCAGGGCGCCGGCCTGGACTAATCTGGACGCCTCGTCCGCCGTCGCGTCAGCGGCGATCCATCTTGAGACGGCCGACCCTCTGGGGATAGAGTCGATCTCGCTCACCGTCTGGCCGCTCAGCGGGAAACGGGCGGCGCGCCCCGCGGCGGACAAGCGCGACCACCGGTGACCAAGCGGGCGAAGCGGGTTTCGAGTCGGCCTCGGATGTCGGCGAATCCACGCTCCAACAACGGGAATCCCAGGCCGATCGCGGCAATGCCGGACAACGCCCCGGTGGTCGCCCGGACCACCGCCGTACTCTCGTGAGCGCCGGTGGCCTGGATCAGCGCGTCGACCAGCATCGGCAGAACCAACAGCGCCCACCACCGCCGGTCGCTGTCGAACAAGCGGTGTCGAAGCCGAACGTAGGCGACCCCGGCCAGCAGCGTTCCCGGGTAGATCGCGCTGCACCGGTGGCAACCGGCCAGTCTTTCGCCCGCGATGTGAAAACTGCGGTCGTCGCGCTGGTGGTAGCACCACCCGTCGGCGGCGTAGACGCCGTTGGCGAGGACCGACAGATTGGCAGCCCTTGCCAGCGGGGAGACGAACGGCAGCACCGCAACCAGGAACAGGATGCCGTTAATCGTCCACAGCCAGCCCCGGGCGATGCCGTACGCGAGCCTGTTCGCGCGCAGCACAAGGGCAACCGCCACCGGGTTGGTGACGGCGCGCGGAGGAGGGGTGGCGGCGCCCATGGTGCGCGGTACTCCCGAAGCGACTAGACGGCGACCGGTGCCAACACCCGCTCGGCAGCGGCGAGGGTGGCTTCGATGGCCGCGTCATCCACCTCGTAATGGGTCACCATCCGCAAGCCGCGCGTGCCGTAGTTCGAGATCAATACCCCATCGTCCTTCATCCCGGCGATCACCGCTTCGGGGGCCAACCCGGACGGCGGGCGGAAGATCACGATGTTGGTCTGCACCGTGGCCGCATCCAGCACCAATCCGGGGATTTGGGCCAAACCGGTGGCCAGGCGGCGCGCCCGGACGTGATCGTCCGGCAGCCGGTTAACCATCTCCTCCAAGGCCACCAACCCCGCGGCGGCGATCACCCCGGCCTGGCGCATCGCCCCGCCGACCAAGTTACGCGCCCGCCGCGCGGCCTCGATGAACGACGCGGTCCCGGTGACCACCGACCCGACCGGCGCCGCCAGCCCTTTGGACAAGCAGAACTGGACGCTGTCCGCTTGGGCGGCAATCTCCGCCGCCGGCACGCCTAGTGCCGCCGCGGCGTTGAAGATCCGGGCGCCGTCGAGGTGGACCGGGACGCCGCGAGACCGGGCGATCTCGGCCACGTCCCGCAGGTAGTCGACCGGCAAGGCGACGCCGCCGCAGCGGTTGTGGGTGGTTTCGAGGCAGATCACGCCGGTGCGGGGGTAGCCGGCACGGACGGGGCGAATCGCCCCGGCGATGTCGTCGAGCGCGAGACGACCGAAGCGATCGGTCGGCCGCAGGTTGAAGGCGATGCCGCCGAGCGCCGCCGCGCCCCCGCTCTCGTACCAGAAGATGTGCGATTCGTCGCCCAAGATCGCCTCGTCGCCGCGCCCGCAATGGGCGAGCAGGGCGACGAGGTTGCCCATCGTGCCGCTGGCGACGTAGAGCGCTGCCTCTTTGCCCAGCATCGCCGCCGCGCGTGCTTCGAGCCGGTGAACCGTCGGGTCTTCGCCATACTGATCGTCACCGACTTCCGCCTCGGCCATCGCCCGGCGCATGGCCGGGGTCGGCCGGGTGACGGTGTCCGAGCGGAGGTCGATCGGGCGAGCGTCGTGCGCCATCGTGCGTTGTCCTCGCGGGTGGGGGAAAAAAGGAGCCGGATCGTGACCCGGATAGTCTAGCCACCGGGCGACCGCGCCACAATGGCCGGAACGTGCCAGGGCAGCGAAACGACGAGGCCGCGACGGGCTTGGAAGGTCGGTCGACCAGCCAAACCAGCCGGGCGCCGTGCTACCATGGCGGCGTCTCGGCTCCGC
The DNA here is from genome assembly GCA_902806325.1 of uncultured Thermomicrobiales bacterium. GTDB lineage: Bacteria > Chloroflexota > Chloroflexia > Thermomicrobiales > UBA6265 > CADCWE01. Next base: position 42,312 of record CADCWE010000192.1, read on the forward strand.
CCCGCTGGTTTGGCGACCAGGACGGAGCGAGATTCACGGGAGTTCGGGACGCGGTGGGTCGGCGGTGGAGATCAAGACGCGACGTTGCCCGGGCGCTCGCGGTGGTGTTGATCCTGTCGGTCGGGTTCACCGCCTGCGGCGGCGCGACGGAGACGCCGCCCGCGGAGCCGACCGGTTCCCCGACCACGGGGGGCGAGATCACGGGAGCGTTCCGGGGCACCCCCCAGCCCGATCGACGTTGCGACCGCGGCCGGTTGACGATCGGCGACCTGCCGGCGATGGACGCCCTCCGGCAAGATGCGTTGCAAGACGCAACCGAGCGCGCCCGGCAATGGCAGGAAGACGCCAAGCTGGTCGCACTCAAGGTCGAGTGCGCCGTGCTCGAGACCGACATCCGGTGGGCGGCGACGTACGCCTCGGTCGACGCCCAATCCTATTTCCGGGGCGATACCGGCGAAACCGAGCCGGCCGAGACGGATGTCGCGCTGTTGAGCACCCTTCCGGTCGAAGACGTGCGCTTTGCTGATCTGCACGCGTGGCTTCTCGACGCCGATCCCGCGTTTCGTGACGACTCCGAGCTGAGCCCCGTTTCCGGCGTCGCCATTCGCCTCAACACCGCCGCCAGTCCCTTTGGACCGCCGGACGCGCCGCGGGGTGCGGTCTACTTTCACGTCGGGGTGATTCAAGACGGCATCACCCAGGATTTGTTCGTCAGCGCGTCGACCGGCACCGTCTACCGCTACGGGGCCTGATGGGCTCCGGACCGGAACGAGGGGTACTGGCCGCGCCGCTTCCGCGAAGGGCGACCACCGATGAGCGAATCGGGTGACCGCACCGACGGCGAACCGTTGCCCGAGGTCGTGGCTCGGTGCGTCTCGGTCCTGCGCTCCGCGCCGGCGGGGCTGGTGACCGACATCGACGGCACGATCAGCGCAATCGCGCCGACGCCGGCCGAGGCGGTGGTCGAATCCGGGGCACGCGCGGCGTTAGCGCGCTTGGCGGGGCGGCTGGCCTACGTCGGCGTCATCAGCGGCCGGGCGGCGTTGGTCGGCGAGGCGATGGTCGGGGTGCCGGGGTTGACCTATGTTGGCAACCACGGAATGGAGCGTAGCCTGAACGGCGTGCTTTGGGAGCACCCGATGGCCGTCTCACAGGTCGACGCCATCCGCTCCGCGCTGCTCGGGATCGGCGAGGCCGCCGTCGCGGCGGGCCTCGACGACGGATTGGTGGTCGAGAACAAACGCTTGTCCGGCACCGTCCACTACCGCCTGGCGCCCGATCCGCTCGCCGCGCGCGGCCTGATCCGGGCCGCGGCCGAGCGGGAGGCGGCGGCGCGGGGGCTACGGGTAACCGAGGGCCGATTCATCGTCGAGCTGCGGCCAATGGTCCGGATCGACAAGGGAACCGCCATCGTCGATTTGGTTGCCGAGCGTGCTTTAAAGGGCATCGTGTTCTTGGGCGACGATCTGACCGACGTCGACGGTTTCGTCGCCGTGCGCGAGCTGCGCCAGCGCGGCGATGTCGCCGGTCTGCGGGTTGGGGTGATCGGGCCAGAGACCCCGGCAGCGGTCACTGCCGAGGTGGATGTCACGATCGACGGCGTGGTGGCCTGCGCGCGGGTGTTGTCCGCGATCGCCGACGCGTTGGACCGCGCGAACGACGTCGCCAACCTTCGAGGGGCCAGCGCGCCCCCGCCGTCCTCCGCGAACCCAAACGCCGGGGCAACCGGCGGGTAACGTTCCGGCATCACCGGAACCAACTTGGCGGTGGCCGGTCGCCTCGTGGTTTCCTGACCGCGGCAGTCCAGGGAGGCCGTCGGCCGGGCGGACGGGGCGCGTTGTTGCTCGTCCCCGGCAGCGACCGCCGTGTCGTTCGGGATCGAGCTTGCTGCCGCGGTGTCGGCCTATGTCCTCGCCCCTCGGCTGGTCGTCTCCGCCCGCAGGGCTAGTTCTAACCGGCGCTGTTGGGCTGTCAAGGTCAAATCGCCCCTAGTGCGTTCGAGCACCGCCCGGAGTTGGTCGGTGGTGCGGCGGAGTCCACCCGTGATGGCGTCTGGGACGTCGATCGTGACGAGCGCGTCGTAGATCTCGTCCATTGTCGCCAGCAGAACGGCCGCCCGGTCGTGCTCAGCGTTGCGCAGGAGGTCGAGCACGTCTCGCCGCAGTTCGCTTGCGGCCTCGGCCATGCCATTGAGGTAGGCGCCGTCCTCGACGCCGAGACCGGCCGCGTCGGGAATCGGGTCGCCGTTGATGACGGCGTAGGTGATGCTGGCCTCGGCGTATTCCTTGAGCGCGTCTTGGACGTAGCCGGCCCACCAGAGCGCCGGCGTTTCGGCCAGGTCCTCCGTCAGCTCGCGGACCAGGGTTCCCGCCTGCCCGATGAGGACCTGGGCGTCGGCTCGGTCACCGCGATGGGCGGCCCGGATCGCGTTTGCCGAGAGACGGACAACCTGTCGTCCGACGACGAGCGCCCGGTCCCGGCGCACGCTCAATGCGTCGAACCGGTGGCCGATCTCGGCGACGATGGCGGCGATCTCTGGATGGTTGGTCACGGCGGTGTCCTTGGAAGGCGGCCGGTGGCCGGCGGTCGTCGGCGTGCCGTCGCAGCCTAGCACGGGGGGTCCGGTGAGGGCGGCGGTGCGCGGTTCGGATCGCGATTGACACCGCCGCCGGGGCGCTGATAGACTTGCGACTGCCGAGAGGGGTTTGGTCTGCTGCGAGGTGGCCTTCCCGGTTCGGTGGCGCAACGGTCCTGTGGCTGGCTGCGTGGGCGACGAACGGGAGTAGTAGATCCCGCCATCAGCGAGCCGCCGGTCGGTGCGAGGCGGTACGAGGGATCGAACTCGCCCGGGAGCCGCGGCGGTGACGCGCGAGTGCGCCAGCCGTCGCCGGATTACCCCCGTTAACGGGTCGACGAGCGGTTCGGTTCCGTGCCGGAGCGGTCGCCAACGCAAGACGCGGAATCCTGGGGGGCTGTAGCTCAGCTGGGAGAGCGCAACACTGGCAGTGTTGAAGTCAGGGGTTCGAGTCCCCTCAGCTCCACCCCCTCCGCGCCAAAGGCGACGATCGGCAACACCGAACAACCAGGGTGGTACCGCGGAAGCGCCCGAGACGGCCTTTCGTCCCTGACCGGGACGAAGGGCCGTCTTTTTCGTGCCTTAACCAATGGCCGCAGCCGCGGAGAACGGGTGGAGGATTCCATGGTCGATCAAGCGTTGGACGCGGCGACCGCCGGCTCTTCGACCAGCGAGCGCGCAGGGCGCTACGACGCCGCGGCGATCGAGGCGGCTTGGCGGGAGCGCTGGGAAGCCGACGACCTCTACCGCACCGCCGACGACTCGGACCGTCCAAATTGGTACTCCCTGACGATGTACCCGTACCCGTCCGGGACGCTCCACGTCGGCCACTGGTACGCCTTCGCGGTGCCGGATGTCTACGCCCGAATGCGGCGGATGCGCGGCGACAACGTGCTCTTCCCGATGGGGTTCGACGCCTTCGGATTGCCGGCCGAGAACGCGGCGATCCGGAACAACATCCACCCCGCCACCTGGACCTTCGACAACATCCCCCGCATGCGCCGGCAATACGACCGGATGGGCGCGATGATCGACTGGTCGCGGGAGGTCGTGACCTGCACCCCGGAGTTCTATCGCTGGAACCAGTGGCTGTTCTTGCGGATGCTGGAGCGCGGTCTGGCCTATCGGGCCAAGGGCCAGGTTTGGTGGTGCCCGAACGACCAAACGGTCCTGGCCAACGAGCAGGTGATCGAGGACTCCATCTGCGAGCGGTGCGGCGCGGCCGTGTTCAAGCGTGACCTCGAACAGTGGTACTTCAAGATCACCGCCTACGCCGAAGAATTGCTGCGCGACGCCGGGGGACTGGACTGGCCCGAGCGCGTCAAGACCATGCAGCGGAACTGGATCGGCCGCTCCGAGGGCGCCCGGCTGCGGTTCGGACTCGATGGCGGCCAGACGTTGGAGGTGTTCACGACCCGCCCGGACACGGTTTGGGGCGCCACCTTCATGGTGTTGGCGCCGGAGCATCCGTTGGTCGATGTTCTGACGACGCCCGAGCAGCGGGGCGCCGTCGACGTCTACCGGGACCAGGCCCGGCGCTTGTCCGAGATCGAACGCCAGTCCACCGACGCGGCGCGGCCGAAGACGGGCGTGTTCACCGGCGGCTACGCGATTAACCCGGTCACCGACGAGCGGATCCCGGTCTGGATCGCAGACTACGTCCTGATGGGCTACGGCACCGGCGCGATCATGGCCGTCCCCGCCCACGACGAGCGCGACTTCCGATTCGCCCGCGCCTTCGACCTGCCGATCCGGGTCGTGATCCAACCCGACGGCGAGCCGGTTCTTGATCCGGCGACGATGGACGCGGCCTACGTTGGGCCGGGACGGATGGTCAACTCCGGATCCTTCGCCGGCACGCCTGTGCCGGCGGACGTGGCCACGGTCATCGCCTGGCTGGAGTCGGCGGGGCGCGGCCAGCGGGAGGTGACCTACCGGCTGCGGGACTGGCTGATTTCGCGCCAGCGCTACTGGGGGACGCCGATCCCGATCGTCTACTGCGACGCCTGTGGGATGGTGCCGGTTCCGGACGACGAACTGCCGGTCGAACTGCCCTTGGACGCCGCCTTCACCCCGACCGGGCAAAGCCCGCTGGTCAGCCACGAAGGGTTTTTGCGCGCCTCCTGCCCGCGATGTGGCGGCGATGCGCGGCGCGAAACCGACACCATGGACACGTTCGTCGACTCCTCGTGGTATTGGTTCCGCTACACCAGCCCGGGCGAGGATCGCTTGCCCTTCGACCCGGAGCGGGCGAAGAAATGGGCGCCGGTCGACCTCTACTGCGGCGGCATCGAGCACGCGATCCTGCACCTGCTCTACGCTCGCTTCTTCACCAAGGTCCTCCGCGATCTCGGCCTGACCGAACACGGCGAGCCGTTCCTGCGCCTGCGCAACCAGGGCATGATCCTCTCCGAAGAGGGGGTCAAGATGAGCAAGAGCCGCGGCACCCAGGTCGATCCCGACGCCCTCGTCGAGCGCCACGGCGCCGACGCGCTGCGCCTGCACCTGATGTACCTGGGACCGTGGGACCAGGGCGGACCGTGGAACTCGACCGGCATCTCCGGGATGGAGCGGTTCATCCGTCGCGCCTTCCAGGTGGTGACCGAGGCGGAGGACCACCCGGAGATTTTCGACGCCCCGGCCGCCGATCAGGATGCGATCCGGCGTCTGACGCACCGGACGATCGAGCGCGTGACCCGGGACCTGGACGACTTCGCCTTCAACACGATGGTCGCGGCGCTGATCGAGTTCGTCAACGAGTTGGTGAAGCGCAAGGACGAGCCGGTCGCCCGGTCCGCCGCCTGGCGCGAGGCCATCGAGACCCTAACCTTGTTGATGGCACCGAGCACGCCGTACATCGCCGAGGAAATGTGGCAGCGGCTCGGCCGACCCTACTCGGTCCACCAGCAGGCGTGGCCGATCTTCGACCCGGCGTTGACGCGCGTCGCGACCGCCGAACTGGTGGTCCAGGTCAACGGCAAGGTGCGGGATCGGGTCCAAGCGGCGGTGGACCTCACGGAGGCGGATGCCCGGGCATTGGCCTTGGCCAGCGAGAAAGTCCGGGAGTCGTTGGTGGGGCGAGAACCGGTGAAGATCGTCTACGTGCCGGGGCGATTAATCAACGTGGTGGTCAAGTAGGGCCGGGAGAGCGGATCACGCGAAAGCGGAGAGCCGTTTCCGAGGTGCAACGCTCCGGACGCGAGCAAGGGCGGACACGGAGGTGCGCCCCTGCTCGCGGCGACGTCGGTCCGAGGACACGCGCCGCGGACCAACCGCCCTAATCGGCCGCCGCCGCCTCCGGCGCCGGTTCGACCGGGCGCGTCCAACGCAGATTGAGGGTCCGGTTGGCGGCCACCTCGTCCAGGCGCTTGTATTCGGTGCGATGCGGCGCGCCGGTCACGACCTCCGGAGTCTGCTCCGCTTCGTCGGCGATCTGGCGGAGGGCGGCGATCAGGTAGTCGAGGGATTCCTTCGATTCGGTCTCGGTCGGCTCGATCATGATCGCTTCGGGGACGATTAAGGGGAAGTAGGTCGTCGGCGGGTGGAGGCCGAAGTCGAGCAACCGCTTGGCGATGTCGAGGGTCCGGACGCCGTTGCGTTTCTGCCGGTTGCCGGAAAGCACGAACTCGTGCATGCAGGTCCGGTCGTAGGCGACATCGAAGCGGTCGCGGAGCGAGGCCAGCAAGTAGTTCGCGTTGAGGACGGCGTCCTCGCTGACGAGGCGAAGACCGGCCGCGCCGTGCATCCGGATGTAGCAATAGGCGCGGACGTGCATCCCGAAGTTGCCGTGGAAGGTGTGGAGTCGGCCCACGCTCCGCGCCGGTTGGAACCACTCGTATCGCGGCTCGTCGCCGTCGACCCGGCGGACGATTGGGCCGGGCAGGAATTCGGCCAAGTCGGCCCGGACGCCGACCGGGCCGGAGCCGGGACCGCCGCCGCCGTGCGGGGTGGAAAACGTCTTGTGCAGGTTGTAATGCATCACGTCGATGCCGAGGTCGCCCGGGCGGGCGATGCCCAGGATCGCGTTGAAGTTGGCGCCGTCGTTGTAGACCAGACCACCGGCCTCGTGAACGACCCGGACGACCTCCGCGATGTGTTCGTCCCACAGCCCGAGCGTGTTCGGGTTGGTGATCATCAAACCGGCGGTGTCCGGCCCGGCGTGGACGCGGATCTGCTCCAGGTCGACGTTGCCGCGGGCGTCCGACGGGATGGTGACGACCTCGAAGCCGGCCATCACGGCGGTGGCGGGGTTCGTGCCGTGGGCGGAGTCGGGGACCAGAATCTTGGTCCGGCCGGTGTCGCCGCGGCTCCGGTGGTAAGCGCGCATGATCAAAACGCCGGTCAATTCGCCGTGGGCGCCGGCGGCGGGTTGCAGCGTCACCGCGGCAAAGCCGGAGATCTCGGCCAGCATCTCCTGGAGTTCAACCATCAGTTCCAACGCGCCCTGGACGGTGGCGGGGTCCTGGAGCGGGTGGATGCCCGCGAACCCGGGATAACGGGCGACGGCCTCGTTGATCTTGGGGTTGTACTTCATCGTGCAGGAACCGAGCGGATAGGTGTTGATGTCGATGGCGTGGTTCTTCTGGCTGAGGCGAGTGTAATGCCGGATGACGTCGATCTCGCTCGCCTCCGGCCAGTCGAGACCGTCCCGAAGCAGCTCCTGGGGAAGCGGGGTCTCGGGCACGTCCGGCGCCGGGATGCGGACGGCGCGGCGACCGGGTTTGCTCAGTTCGTGGATCAGAGGCTCGACGGCCATCGGGCGCCTTTCCGGAGAATGACCGGTTCCAAACGGCGCCAAATTGGCGCTCGCGGGCGATGGTAGCACGGGGTTCTGGTGCCAACAACGCGATCGCTACCCGCCCAACCGACTGCTCCGGGTCGAGTAGAATCGCCAGAAGACACCGGCGATCGCGGCCAAGAAGGAGCGAGCGTGAGGCCGAAAGCGGGCGGACCGTTCGAGTACGGCTGGGTTGTCGTCGGCACCATCGCCACGATCCTGATGGCGACGGCCGGTGCCCGGTTTCTCTACGGGGTCGTCCTCAAACCGGTCACCGAAGCCTACGGCTGGGAACGCGCGGCGCTGACCGGCGCCGTGGCACTGAACCAGGTCGTACTCGCGCTCGTTCAACCCTTGATTGGGGTCCTCGCCGACCGGATCGGACCGAAGCGGGTCCTTATCGGAGGCACGGTGCTGATCGCGGCTGTGCTGGTTCCCCTTTCGTACGTTACCGCGCTCTGGCAGGTCTACGTCCTCTACGGGGTGATCGGCGCGGTCGGGTTCGCCGCCACGAGTCCGGTCAACATCTCGACGCTCGTCAACCGCTGGTTCACGCGCAACCGCGGCACGGCCCTCTCGATCGCCACCTCCGGCACCGCCCTCGGCCAGTTGGTCGTGGTCCCCGTCGCGACCTGGACCCTGACCGTCACCGATTGGCAGACCACCTACCGGGCGCTGGCGCTGGTGCTGGTGGTGGTGATGGCGCCGCTGGGATTGCTGTTGCTGCGGGATGCCCCGGGCGGGCGGATCGGTGCGGCCGGTCATCGCGGGCGGGGATCGGGCGAGGCCGAGGCGGTGCGGCCGGCGGCGACCGTCGGCGTCGCGCTGCGGACCCCGGCGTTTTGGCTCCTCGCCTGGGGGTTCGTCGCCTGCGGCTTCACGATGGCCTTTGCCAACACCCATTTCATGGCCTTCGCCGACGACATGGGGATGCACGCGATGACCGCGGCCAACGTGGTTGCCGTCACCGCGGTGTTCAGCGTGATCGGCACCATCGGGCTCGGCCTGGTCGCCGACCGGCGGCGGCGATCCCCGGTCCTGGCGCTGACCTACGCCCTCCGCGGGATCGCGTTCCTGGTCCTGTTCGTGATGCCGGAGGGGCCGCTGGTCTTCGTCTACGCCGTCGTGCTCGGCGTCTCCTGGACCGCGACCACCCCGCTGACCGCCGCAATCGCCGCCGACCTTTACGGTCGCAAGAACTTCGGCGCCATATTCGGCACCATGTTCACGGCGATGAACCTCGGTTTTGGGATTGGGGCCTTGCTCGACGGCGTGATCTACGACGCCTTCGGCGCGTACCGGGTGGCGCTGGTGGTCAACGGGCTGGTCGGCTTGTCGGCCGCGGCGGCGGTCTACTTCGTCCACGATCCGAGACCGGATGCGCGCCAGGAGCCGGGCGGGATCCGGGACGTGCCGGGCCATCTTGGGGTTCCGGCCTCCGCGGCGGGGGACTGACGATCGGCGTCAATCCCCCGCCCCCTTCACCCCGGTGGCGAGGGGAAGGGGGGCTTTCCGGTGGCGCCCCGAATCAGTTACCCCATGGCCCCGCGATCACCGGTCCGGGGTCGGCGAGTTTGGGAGAGATGGCTACGGTCGTTCGAGCGCCGCCGCCGGTTCGACGAAAGCGGGGGGCGGGGTCGGGTTCGCGGCGGCCGCGGCGCGGCGGTGCGCCCGAATCAGCAGCGGCACCAGCAGCGCGGCACAAAGACCGGAGGCCGCCATCGGCAACGTCGAGCGGACCCCGTACAGCCAGCCGGCCAGCATCGGGGCGAACGAGAACGAGAGGCCACCGATCATCTCGCAGAGCGCGAACGCACGGGACCGATAACGGTCGGACGCTTGTTGACCGAGCGTGGCGGCGAACAACGACCAGGCGGCGATGAAGCCGCCGCGCAGAGCGAATCCAACGACGATCAACGGCATCGCCGCTGTGCCGACAAAGATGGCGAGCGCGGTCATCACCGCCGACACGGCAGCGACGATGGTTAACAGCGGTCGTTGCTGGAGACTCGAGAAGCGGGCCACGCTCAGACCAAACAACGTCGACCCGACGGAGGCCACGGCGCCGAGCAGCGCGATCCGGGCCGGGCTGAACCCCCGTTCGTCTTCCAGGAACGTGGGCACGAACGACGTGCCCAGGGCAAGGGTGAAGACGGTCGCCCCTTGGAGGACGAGCAAGATCCGGATCGGGGTCACGGCGAGCGTTTCGCGGTAGGTTGATGCCTTCTCCCGTTCGCGGCCAACGCTCGCCGCCGCCGGTCGGGATTGGCCGAGGCGAAGCAGGCAGAGGACCGACCCGGCGGTGCAGACGGCGGCGAAAACGAAGGCGGCGCGCATTCCCCAGACCGCGATCAGGGCGCTGGTGACCAATGGGCCAAGCCCGAGCGCTACGGACGGTCCGACGGTGAAGACCAGGGTGAACGCCTTGACCCGGTGCTCACCGGCGTGGGTGGCGACGTGGGCTTGCATCAGCGGGAAGGCGAGTTCGCCGAACGCGGCGGCGACGACCATCGCGAACAGGTGGCTCCAATGGGTCGCAAAGGCCGCGCTGAGGAACCCGAGCCCGGCCACGGTCCGGGCCACGACGATCAACCACCGCGCCGGGAACCGCTCCGCCAACGCCGCCGACGGACCGAGCCCGGCCAGGCGCAACAGCCCCGACGAGCCGAGGACGATCCCGACGATCGTCACCGGCGCGCCGAGGCTGGCGATGTAGAGCGGCAGGATGTTGGTGTAGGCGCCGAACGACGCTTCGAGCAGCATCATCGCCCACAGCACCGTGCCGACCTCTGGCCCGAGGCCGAAGGCGGGATCCCACCGTCCCCCCGGTTTCCCCCGCCGCTGCATCGGTGCCGCTTCTCCCGGACGTTTGCCGGCCAAATCCTCGGTTCTGCGCCGTCAAGGGTTCATTCTACCCGTCGAGTGGGTCCGGGAATCGGCAGCAAACACCGCCGCCGGTGGTTCGCGACAGAGCCGGTAGGGTAGGATGACAGTTGAATATGATGCCAGTCCGGCAACCCGAGGGGCCGGGCCAGGAGCAGGGACGACGTGAACCCGTATCTGGGCGTGACGCTGGCGATGTGCGTGATCGGGGCGTTGTCGCTGGCCGCGACGGCCTACCTGGCGATGATGTTCAACCGGCGGGCGAAGGCCGATTTGACCGCCGCGCTCCAACCGCTCGCCGACGTGGTTGGCGGCACGCTCGACCTCGACCGGGCAGAGGTCGAAGGCCGCTACGGTGGGCATCTCGTGTTTGGGCGGATGGCCAACGCGACCGAGGGCCACGGCCGCGTGTTTCAGGTCGACGTGATGGACCCGGCCGGTGGCGCGGCCTGGCGTTGGACCTCGGTACCGGGCAGGAACGGCGCGCCAACCAGTCGCGCCTTTTCCGCCGACGAGCCCGCGCTCGAACGGTCGCTGCGGTTCGATTGGAATGCCATCCTCGCCGCCGGGATCGATCCCGCGACCGAGCGGCACCGGTTCGAGTACGACCCGACCGCGGGATGGCTGCGCTTCTCGCGCCCGATGCGGACCCGGCGCGACATCCCCAATGCTCCGAGTTTTCGCGCCCAACTGGACGCGCTGATCGGCGCGGCGGAAGCGAACCGGACCGCGCAGCAGGTTGGCGACGGCGCGCCGGCCGCCGTGGCGCCGCCGACGCACGTCGGAACATAGGGCCGCCAGCGGTGGAGGACGACCGGCCGGTCCTTGGCATCCCCGGCGAACCGGATGATCCGATCCGGGTCGATTCCGCGGCGGAGCAAGAAGCTTTCCTCGGCGCCTACGCGCCCGCACGCGCCACGGCCCGGATCGCGGCCGGGCCGGTTGCATTTGGCTCCGGTCCGGCGTTAGAGCGGGTGGTTTTGGTCGTTCCCGGCGGCGAGGAGCGCACCATCTTGTTCAATGTGTCGGGGTTCGTGCGTTCGACCGGCGGGCGTGGCGGCGATGCCCCGGCCACGGAGCGGGTCGAGACCTGGATGCGAACGGCGGAAGCGTTCGCGCGCGAAAACGGCCCGTCACACCCTGGCACCGTCGCCCGCTTTCCCGTGCCGTCGGCGCGCTATCCCGGTCGGCTCGACGTGCCACTGGCGGTGCTGGCGAGCGATGGCGGGCGGCGTGGAATCTACGCTCCGCCCCGGGTCGTGACGCTCGATCAACAGACCGGCGAGCCGTTCGGGATCGGGGAGTTTCCGGGATTCGCCCCGGAGGATTGGCCGCCGCCGCGGCTGGGAGACTGGCCGCCGCTGGTCCTTCGCGGCGTCGCCCCACGCCGGTTGGAGGCGATGGTCGCCCGCTTCAGCGCCTGTTTGACCCGGCTGATCGCGGCCTATTTCGATCCTGGCGCGGCGGACTACCCGCACCGGCTCGCCGAAGCCGCCGAGACCCGCGCGCTGCTTGGCGTCCTTTGTTTACCCGAAATGGCGCGCTTCTACGCGCGATTGAATCCCGCCTACGACCGGTGGTGGGCCGGTTCCGATTAAGCGTCGTCGACCGGCGGCGGCGAAGACGGCGACGGATGACCGTTGACGACATCCAGCGCGCCGGCGTGGTCGCGGGCGTAGGCTTCCGACTTGAGGACGCAGACGAACGGCAGGTTCCGGTACAACTCCCGGTAGTCGAGACCGTAGCCGACGACGAAGGCGTTGGGGATCGTGAAGCCGGTGTACCGGATTGGCACATCGACCAGGCGGCGCTCCCGCTTGTCGAACAGCACGCAGACGTCGAGGCTGGCGGGGCGTTCCCGGCGCAGGCGCTGGAGGACGAAGTCCAGGGTCAGGCCGGTCGTGACGATGTCCTCGATCAGCAGGACGTGGCGGTCCGCAATGTCGAGGCCGAGATCCTTGGTGAAGCGGACCCGGCCCGGCTCGTCGGCGCGCGGCGGCGCCACCGCCAGGTAATCGATCGCTAATGGACGGGTCACGGAGCGCGCCAGGTCGGCGAGAAAGAACGTCACGCCCTTCAGCAACCCGATCAGGACCAGGGATCGGCCGGCGTAGTCGGCGGAGATCTGCTCGCCCAGCTCGGCGACGCGGGTGGCGATCTCCGGCGGGCTGTAGAGAATGCGCTCGATGTCGGACTCGGGCAGCGACGTGATCTCGACCGCGCCGTAGCCGACCCGGGCCAGCAGTTCGTAGTAGTCGCGGCGCGTCAGGAGGACGACGTTGATTTCCGGGTGCAGCTCCTTCAAGCGACGCAGCTTGCGGTGCTTGCGGGTGATCAGGCTCTGTTTCATCGTCGTCAGCTCGACGTAGAGGTCGTGCTCCGCAAGATAAAAATCGGGGGTGACCATTTCGGTCACCCGCTCCCCTTC
>CADCWE010000192.1:54984-67574 GCA_902806325.1 uncultured Thermomicrobiales bacterium
GCAACGGAAACGATGTCGGTTCGTAGGCCCATTTAATCCGGTAGAAGTCCAACAGCCGCGCGAACTCGGCCTCCGCTGGGTGCGCGAACGCCGGACGGCCGAAGGCGACGGTGTCCGGTGGCGCCTCCGCCACCGGCAACGGCTCGTTTTCCCCGCCAGCGACTTGGCCGGTCAGCGCGTGTTCAATAGGGGGCGGCGGACACGGCATTGGAAACCCCCAGCGGCGTCGACGCTCACGACGCGGTCTCGACCAGCGGCGACGGGGCGCCGGCGGGGCGACGGCTGGGTAACCATTGTCCGACAACGGGGGCGACCTTGTCGATCCAGGACCCGGCGGCGTACCACCCGTAGGCGGTGACGATCATGCCGGCCACGACATCGACGACATAATGCTCGCCGAGATAGACCAACGAGTAGCCCATCAACGCGGCGTAGGCGAGCGCCAGCCAGCGCCAGGCGCCGCGCACGGACCAGGCGGGAAAGACCAGCAGGAACGTGATCGCCATGTGGATCGACGGCATCGCGGCGATGGCGTTCGATTCGCCGATCACGCGGTAGCTGGCGCTATACAGCCCACCGCCCAACTGTTCCGCGACCGGCTCCATCACCCGGCGGACCGTCGCCGCGGCCGGGGAATCGAACGGCTCCCGCGCCAGCCAGGGCGGGTTGGTCGGGATCAGGAAGTAGATGAACAGCCCGACCGTCAAGAGCAGCGTCATCGCGCTCAGGTAGCGGCGCAGCAGCGCCGGGTTCTTCTGCCAGAGCCGGATCGCGACAACGTGCGGGACGAAGAAGTACGACCAGTGGATCATGGTGCAGAAGTAGTCGTACCACTGGATCCGCGCCGGGTCGAAGAGCCGGTCCTGGAGCGTGATCGAGGGCAGTTGGCCGTCGAACAACCACCGCTCGAAGGTCGCCACGTTGGTGTTGACGGTGTTGGCAAGCAGCGTCTCGTCGGCCAGCGAACGCAGGAACGTGAAGACGAACCAGACCCCGGCGTAGGGAATGAAGGCCAGCAGGAAGGACCGCGCGCGTCCCATCGGCACGACGAGGATGGCGAAGATGACGAACAGGCCCCAACCGAGGTAGGACCGGTTCGTCAGCACGGACGCCACGATCAGAGCGGTGGCGATGGCGATCCGGATGCCCAGTTTGCGATTCGGTCGCCATCGCCACCAGGGGAACCGCGGCGGTTCGTCGGCTTCCAGGTGGCCTTCGGCGCCAACATGGACCACCGGTGCCGTGTCCTTGGACACCAATACGGGGTTGTGACGCCGATTCTGGACGACGATTGGCGCGTCAACGGGGTCACGCCCGGTCGTGCCAAGGGCGCGAACGGAATCGCGTCGCTTCGGGTTGTCGTCCCTCTGGTCGGTCACCGGTCGTCCCAGCCGACGCCGATCCGGCGTAGCGCTGCCGCGTGCCGCATCCGGCCCCGCTCCAGCTCCATTTGGACCCAAAGTATACGTGGACGACGATTGCCGGCTGGGGACGCCCGCGTCTGCGCGACCGCCGGTCCGTGCGCGATCAAACCCCGTAGCGACCACGCGCCTTTTTGGTGACGGTGATTGTCTCCTCGCCGCCGGCGCCAAGTTTTCGGGCGACGAAACCTCGGCGCTGCTGTTCGGCGATCCAGGCGGCGTCGAAGCCGTGAGCGGAGACGAGGGCCTCAAAATTCCCGGCCGGTCGCTCCGGCGCCGGCAGCACCGCCTCGGCGTAGAACCCTCGCCGCGCTTCCTCCGCCGCCGATCCCGGTCCGACCCGCAGCCGCTCCACGACGGGACCACCGTTGAGGTGCGCGACGATCTCCGGTAAGTCCTTAACGGTGACGCCGCTATAGATCACGTTGTCGGGGTAGACGACGACGTTCGGGCCGACATCGCAGAGATCGATCGTGCCGCAGGTGTTGACCAGGATCTCGGTGTCCAGCCCCTTGCGCAAGATGTCGAGCCGGAGCCGCCCGATCACGTCGTTGGCGCCCTTTTGGGCGCAGTGGGACGCGGTGCAGACCAGGACGTGGTGCTTGGTCCAGTACATGTCGCGATCAACTCCCGCGCTCGCCACCCGAATGCATCAGCCGTGTTGGTACTGAATCCCGAAGCCGCCGCGGGGGTAGGTCCATTCGATGTTGTCGAAGACGTGGCAGACGATGCGGCAGGTACCACACTCGACGCACCCCTCGTAGGAGAACACCACCCGGCCGTCGTCGCGCGGCGCGTAGCAGTTGGCGGGGCAGCAATTAATGCACTGCTGGCGCTCGCAGGCGAGGCAGACGTCGTGGTCAATGATCCGGATGTGGGCGCGAGACGGGTCGACTCGGTAGGTATTGAGAGCCAACTTGCGCTCGATCGCCGCCGGATCAAGGATCCGCGATCGGGCCGGTTGTTCGAGTACCTGGCGGTCCTTGACCATCCGTTGCAGCCCCATCGTTACCCGCGGCGAACCGGAAGCGAGTCTACCACGGACGATTAAGTGGTCCGCCGGCCGTCGCCGAGCCGAGGCTGTCCCGCCAACGCCGATCGAGGTCGTCGATGGTGACGCCGAGCGCCTGCACGACCGCGTCGTCGTGGGCGACACCGGCGCCGACGGCGGTGATTAGGCGCGCCATCCCGTCGCTGCCGTACGTGGCGACGATGAAGGCGACGATGCTGAAGCTTTGGTCGTAAGCGAGGGAGAAGGCGTCGCGGTCGTACGGGAACTCCGAGTTCAACGCCCGGATCGAAAGCAGTCGGTCCTCGGTCGCGGCGACCCGCACCGCCGCCTCGTGGTCCATCGAGAAGGCGTCCTGGTTGTAGACGGCGAGGCCCTCGTCGAGCCAACGCGGGGGGCGATTGTAGGGATTTGCGGTGGCTTGCTCGAGGACCAGGTGGCTGACCTCGTGAGGGATGACCCGGCCCAACTCGTCGGGACTGTCCGGCGGCAGCACCGCCAGCGTCAGCAAGAGTTCGACATAGGTCACGCCGGCGATCCACGGCTCGCTGTTGGGCGGGGTGCCGAGCGCGAAGTCATCGCGGGACGTGTAGACCCAGATCCGGACCGGAGCGCTTCGTGGCACCCCAAAGTCGATCTGGAGGCGGGTAATGGCGCGTTGCGCCGATTCCAGAACCGCCTGCCCGAGCGCGGGGTCCCCGTGGTAGGCGTAGACCGCGACCTGGTCGGTGGCGAACCGCTGCCAGGCGAAGCGGTCGTCCACCCAGACGAGGGTGCGCGGCGCGGTTTCTGCCGTGCCGCCGTCGGCGCCCCACGCACGCCAATGGTAGGTCAGGTCCACGCCGGGCGGAAGGAAATTGATCCGAGCGTCGAGGTCGTAGGCGGTCTTGATTTGCGTATCCGGGGTGATCGCGGGAAACGCCGCGTTGAGGGTCGCTTCCGGTCCGATCCGGTACACCAACTCGACCCGCTCGATCGTCGCCTCGGCCGAGGCGGTCAGGGAGAAACGGACCGCGTTCGGGAAATCGGCCACCGCCTCGTCGGCCGTCACCGCGATCACGAACGCGGGCGCCGGGCCGGCGAGGGCGGGCGTCCCAGCGACCCGGTGACCGACCACGGTCAGGGCCGCGGTCGCGGTCAGGAGGCGACGACGGTTCATGCCCCTGCTTCTGCCTTCGCTTCGTCCTGGCCGGGGCCGATTTGCTGGTGGAGAAAGGCGTTGACGAACGGATCCAGGGCGCCGTCGAGGACCGCCTGGGCGTCACCGACGCTGAGGTCGGTCCGGTGGTCGGTGACCTGGGTGTAGGGGTGGAGCACGTAGGACCGAATCCGGTTGCCGAACCCGGCGGCGGTGTGATCGCCCTTCAGTTTCGCCCGCTCGTCGGCTTCTTCCCGTAGGCGGCGTTCGAGGAGCCGCGCGCGGAGGATCTTGAACGCGCTCTCCCGGTTCTGGATCTGGCTGCGCTCGTTTTGGCAGGTCACCACGACCCCGCTCGGGAGGTGGGTCAGGCGGACGGCGGAGTCGGTCTTGTTGACGTGCTGACCGCCGGCGCCGGAGGAGCGGAAGGTGTCGACGCGGACGTCGTCCGGGTTGATCACGATCTCGGCATCGCCCTCGATTTCGGGCAAGACCTCGACCAGCGCGAACGCGGTGTGGCGGCGGTGGGCGGCGTCGAAGGGGGAGAGGCGGACGAGGCGGTGCGATCCGATCTCGGAGCGGGTCAACCCGTAGGCGTTGGGGCCCCGAAGTTCGATCGTCGCGTTCTTGATCCCGGCCTCTTCGCCCTCGGTGGAGTCGAGGAGCTCGGCCTTGAACCCCCGCTTGTCGGCCCAGCGGAGGTACATCCGAGACAGCATCTCGGCGAAGTCCTGCGCGTCGACCCCGCCTTCGCCGGAGTGGACGACGAGGATCGCGTCGGAGGCATCGTGCGGGCCGCTGAGTGCCGTTTGCAACTCCAAGTCGTCGAGCCGGGCGATCAGGTCCGTCGTTTCGGACGCGACCTCCAACGCCAGGTCCGGGTCCTGGTCGGCCAACTCGGCGAGGGTGGACAAGTCTTCGATTTGGCCCTCGACCTCTTGCCAGGTCGAGACCCGGGCGCGCAGTTCCCCAAGCCGGCGCATCGCGACCTGGGCGGCTTGGGGATCGTCCCAGAACCCGGGTTCGCCGCTCTGGCGCTCCCGGTCCTCAATCTCGCGCTCGTAGCCGGCTAAGTCAAAGACGCCCCCGAAGCCGCTCGCTGCGCTCCCGGATGGCAATCAAGGATTTCGCCATGTCGTCGTTCATCGGGGTGTCGTGGCCTTTCTTCGCGCCGCCCGCCCACCCGGCGGCGGCGGCACGCGCAATCGAAACCATCCCATCCGGCACCGTCAAGTATAGTGGACGGCGCCGCCGGACCGGGACCGATTCAGGCATTCCGGCGTCCTGCTGTCGGCCGGTCTCGAGTCGTTGGGGTGGGAACAGCGGTGGGCGCGACGCTGCGGGTGGTGCGGAATCCGGCGCTGCTAACGTTAATGTTCGGCCACTTCTCCAACGACCTCTTTGCGGGCGTGCTGCCGATGCTGTTTCCGGTGATGAAGGATCGGTTCGACCTCGACAACGCCACGGTCGGGTTGGCGACACTGGCCTACACCGGCGCGTCGTCGCTGTCGCAGCCGTTTTTTGGGCTGCTCTTCGACCGCGGGATCCGGCGCTGGTACCCGTCGGCGATCCTGCTCTGGGCGTCGGTTTTCGTGGCCTCGTACGGGTTCGCGGGCAGCTTCGCGCTGTTCTTGGCGCTGGCGGCGATGGCCGGGGTCGCCTCTGGTGCCTACCACCCCTTGGGGGCATCGAACGCCGCGGTGATCACCGAAGATCGGCACCAAAACACGGCGCTCTCCTTCTACACCGTCGGCGGGACCTCCGGGTTCGCCCTTGGACCACTGGTCGCCGTCGGGTTGCTGGCGGCGTTCGGCGCCCGCGGCACCGGTTGGCTGGTCGTGCCGGGGGCGGTGGCGGCGGGGCTGTTGCTGGTCCAGATGCCGCGGGTTCTGGCCGCGCGGGCGCGGCGGGCGGCACTCGACCGCGGGCGGGCGGTGGCGACGGTTGTCCGACCGCAGTGGGGCGCGCTGGCGCGGGTGATCGGCGTCGTCATGCTGCGCTCGTGGGTGTTTTTGTCGGTCTTGCAATTCGTTCCGGTCTGGTACGACGAGTTGGGCTTCGGGCGGGGCATGTACGGGGCCCTGCAGACCACGATCGTGCTCGCCGGGGCCGTCGGGACGCTGCTTGGCGGGGCGCTGGCGGACCGGGTCGGCCAGCGGCGGGTGATCTTGTTTTCGATGATCCTGGCAATCCCGGCGCTGCTGCTGTTTGCCGGGATGCCGGGTCCGATCGCCTTTTTCACCGGCGCGTTGTTCGGGATCATCTGTGATTCCAGCCTATCGGTGACGCTGGTCGTGGCGCAGCGGTTGCTGCCGGGTCGGGTTGGGATGGCCTCCGGAGTGATTTTGGGCCTGGGCTTCATCACCGGCGGCATCGGCGTGCCGATCACCGGGGCGATCGCCGACGCGCTGGGGATCCAGGCCGCGCTGATGCTGCTCGGCGTGCTGTTGGCGGCCGGGGCGGTGCTCGGGCTGACCGTTCCGGCGGCCAAGATGGAGCGGTCGCGGGAGGACGGCGAGGCGGAGACCGCGTCGTTGGCCACGGCGTCGGCTGCGCGGACGCCCACCGCCGGGCCGCAGCCGACGCCGTCCGGGGGAGGGTGAACGCGGTGCTCTTTGGACGGGTCGAAGGCGTCGCGGAGCCCGCGAACGACGGCGGGGACGCATTGCGCGTGATCGTGACGTTGGAGACGGGTCAGGGGTTGCGGGTGGTGCGCGACGACGTGCTGGCGCCGGTGCGGCCGTTGAAGACGATGGCCGACGCCTACTGGCATGCCGACCAATGGACGCAAGAGACCATCGGCACGACGCTGGCCGAAGAAGGCTGGGAAGTGGTCGGGGCCGGCGAACCGCCGGAACCGCGCGCGGACGACGTTCCCCGCTCCTCGACCTACGCCGTGCGGAAGCTGTGACGGTGCCGATCCGGAAGGGGAATCTGCCGGTGAACGGGCAATTCGGCACGACCCAGAAATCGTCCGCCAAGAGGTCGCCGATCCTGTGGCTGCTTGCCGCCCAGGCGGTCCTGGTCGTGGCGGCGATCGCGCTGTGGTTGGTCAGTCGTGCCGATGCGGTGGCGTCGCCTCCGGAGCCACGGCCGCAGCCGCCCGCCGAGGCGCTTCGCCCGGCGACGCTGGAGAGCGCGTACCCGTTCGCGCTGGCGCGGGCGCGGCAGTGGGACGACGACGCGGAGCTGCTTGCGGCGATGACCCACATCGATTGGCCGCTCGACGGCGGCGCGGTCGTGGACAGACAGGTCCCTGGCGGTGGCTGGTTGAACTACACCTTCGTCGCGCCCAGCGACGCGCCGCTCGGACGCCGCGGCACCGCCGTCCTCAGGATCAGGATCGAGCGGTATGGCGGCACGATCGCCGACGAACTCACGACCGGTTGGGAACAGGAGACGCCGCCGCTAGGCGTCGATCTGACCGCGTTGGCGATCGATTCCTCGGCCGCGGCCATCGTCGCCGAGCGGGTCGGCGGCGACGGCTTCCGGGAAGCCTGCCCGCTGGTCCGCCACGTCTCGCGGGCCGGTCTTGCTGCCGGCGACGACGGCCAGGTGGCCTGGGCGATTACCTATTCCGACGATCGGCACCCGGAGCGGGCGGGCTTCTCGGCCCGCATCGACGCAGCGAGCGGCGCGGCGCTGGAAATCGGCGGCGATCCCCAACCCTGCGACCCATGAACGCCCACGCTTACCACTCGTCCTCGCCCACGAGCCGCTGGTAGAGCGCATCCAACTCCTCTTCCGACGCATAGTGGATCGTCAACGCGCCGCCCGGTGCACCCCGGCGGCGCTTGAACGACACCTGGGTTCCGAGGGCGCCGCGAAAACGGGCTTCGACGCGAACTTCGTCGGGGTCGCGCTCGGGCCCCGTCACCCCTTGGCGGGAAGCGGACGGTCCTTCGACCGTCCGGCGACGGACGAGGTCTTCGGTCTGGCGCACGGTCAGGCCGCGGGCCAGCACCACCTCCAGCGCCGCCAACTGGTCGGCCGCGTTGGCGAGGCCGAGCAAGGCGCGGGCGTGGCCCTCGGTGATGTCCCCGGCCCCGAGCGCGGCTTGGACCCGTTCCGGGGCGCTGAGGAGGCGCAAGGTGTTGGTGACGCTGGCGCGGGAGCGGCCGACCCGTTCCGCGACCGCCGAGTGGCTAAGGCCAAAATCCTCGATCAATTGGCGGTAGGCGGCGGCTTCTTCGAGCGGCGATAGATCGGCACGGACGACGTTTTCGACCAGGGCGAGTTCGAGCATCGCCTGGGGGGCGGCGTCCATCACCACCACCGGCACCTCGGGCAGCCCTGCCAGGCGCGCCGCCCGCCAACGCCGTTCCCCGGCAATCAAGGTGAACCGGTCCGGCGTTCCGGCGTGACGCACCACGAGCGGCTGGATCACGCCGTGGGTGCGAATCGAGAGGGCCAGGGCGTCCAGCAACTCCGGGTCCAGGACCGTCCGCGGCTGGAAGGGGTTCGGCTCGATCGCCTCGATGGCCACCCGCCGCGTCGAAACGGGTTCGTCGCTGACCGGCGCGGTCGGAATCAGCGAACCCAGACCGCGCCCCAACCCGCCACGGCGACCGGATCCCGCTCCCGGACGAGGGCCGGCAGGGATAGACGCGGCGCGGGCCTCGGTTGGCGGAGAGTCCGTCATGGCGGCTGGCTGATCCCTACGGGCGATCGGGCAAGCGGGCGGCGGGTTCGACAGTCTACACCGCCGCCTCGCGGTATGGATGCCGTACCGACGGCGCCCGTGATAGAGCCGGGTCCGCCGTCACCTATACTTGCAAACCCGCCTCGGAGGCGGACATCGCCCCTCGACGCTATGCCATGCCGCGCTCCCGAGTGGGAACCACGCGGCCGGAGTTGTGCCGCACCGTGGATCTCATCAATAGCGCCATTTTCCTCCTTTTGTTGCTCGGTGCGTCGTTCGGGTTCTCATATTGGGCGCATCGGGCGCGGACCGACCGCTCTGCCTTCGTCGGGCTGTATCTCGTCTTCGGGTTCCCGTCCATTTTGCTGTTCCTGCTGGGAATCGTCTTGAGCGTCAACGGGCGCGACACCGGGCCGTACTTGATTCTGATCGGCCTCGGCCTCGGCCTGCCATTGGCGAAGCGGTTTCGCCGCGTGTTGAGCCGGTTCCTGCCGATCGACCCCGCGTCAGCGGTTGATATGGCGGGGCTGTGCTTGCTGTTCGGCGTCGCGGGCGTGTTTATCACGTTGTTCGCGGTCTCCCCGGACGACCTCAACGACCCGGAATCGGCCGCGAGCTCGGTCGATTATGCGTCGCTGGTGCTCCAAGCGACGGCCTTCGTTGGGGTCGCCTACGCGGCCGTCGGGTTGGGGGTGCACCGATCGTGGCGCCAAGCGACCGCACGGCTCGGCCTGGTCTGGCCGACCTGGAAGACGCCGTTCGTGGTGGTCGGGTTCATGATCTTGGGACTCGTGGTCAGCGCGGCGGCGGGGTTGCTAACCGAGGTGTTGCAGCCGGATCTCTCCGACCAGATCGACCGGGTGACCCAGGATCTGACGGCCGATGTCCGGTCGCCGTTGGGGGCGGTGGTCCTGGGCTTGAGCGCGGGCATCGGCGAAGAACTTCTCCTCCGCGGCGCGTTGCAACCGAGGTTCGGGTTGGTGCTGACGTCCGCCGTGTTCGCCTTGCTGCACACCCAATACGGCGTCTCGTTCGTGATCGTCGGCCTGTTCGGGTTCGGGCTCGTGCTTGGATGGGAGCGGAAGCAGTTCGGCACCACGGCGGCCATCCTCACCCATGCGTTGTTCAACGCCTTGGTGGTGCTGGCGCAGAGTGGCACCTAATGTCAACGCGCGAGCGATATGCGGTAGGATCACCGCTCCTGGTGTTCCGCGGCCAGGGCGGAAGGCGGGTGCGACGAGGAGACCGCCGTGCGCGTCGTCGAAGTCCGTGATCTCGACGGGCCGAATCTCTTTCTCCTGGCGCCGGCGATCAAGCTCGAGCTCGCGGACGATCCGGGCGACGACCACCCGGCGGAGTTTGCGGCGTCCGTGATCGAGGCGTGCCGGGCGCTCCACCGCGCCGCCGGTCACGAGCCGCCGCAGGTCGTTTGGCGGGAGCTCGAATCTCCTGGTCACCGCGCGCTCGCCTTCGGCTGGAGTCGACGCCGGTTCGCGCTGCGGGTCGCCGATCTGGTGGGGCGGATTGCGACCGGCGGTCCGTTCGATCTCGCGGCTGCCGGGTTGGAACTGACCGCGATACTCGCCGAAGCGCCGGATCGGGACGATGCGCCGCAACTGGTGCGGGACGCCGAGCGCTCGGTGCCAATCGTCGGCGTGACCGGTACCAACGGCAAGACCACGACCACCCGGCTGATCGCCCATGTCCTGCGCCAAAGCGGGCAAAAGGTCGGTTGGTCCTCATCCTCCGGCGTCTACATCGAGGGCGAGGAGGTGTTGCGGGGTGACTACACGGGTCCCGGTGGGGCACGGCGGGTGCTGGAAGAGCCGGGGATCGACGTCGCGGTGTTGGAAACGGCGCGCGGCGGGATCCTGCTCCGGGGGATCGCCTACGAGAGCAACGATGTCGGCGTGATGATCAACATCAGCGAGGACCACCTGGGGTTGCACGGCATCAACACCGTCGCTGGGCTGCTCGCCACCAAGGCGACCGTCGTCAAAGTCACCCGGTCGACCGGAACCGTCGTCCTCAACGCCGACGATGCGTTGGTGGCCAGCCTGGTCGACCAGGTCGCCGCTCCGGTGCTGTTTGTTTCCCGGCGCGACGACAACCCGGTCGTACTGACCCACACCTCCGGCGGCGGGCGGGCATTGGTCGTCCGAGACGGGATCGCGCTGGAACATCACCGTGGCACCGAACGCCCGCTGGTCGACCTCGCCGACGTGCCAATCACCCACGGCGGCAAGGCGCCGCACATGGTCGAGAACGCGCTCTGCGCGGCCGGGGCGTGTCTTGGGTTGGGCTTGTCGGTGGCCGACGTGGCGGAAGGGTTGCGCACGTTCCGCAACAGTCCGGACCAGAATTTTGGCCGCTTGAACGTCTACGACGTTGGCGGGCGAACGGTGATCGTCGATTACGCCCACAACGAGGCGGGCCTGGAGAACCTGCTCGCCCTGGCAGGGGCGCTGCGCGGCGACGGCGGGCGCCTGATCAGCATCATCGGCACGGCGGGCGACCGCCGCGACGAGGCGCTGCGCGAATTGGGCCGGATCGCAGCGGCCACCAGCGACGAGGTTGTGATCAAAGAAACGACCAAGTACCTACGCGGTCGGACGGCGGAGGAAATGAACCGCTTGCTCGGCGAAGGCGCCACCGCGGGCGGGAAGACCCCGCGCCGGTACGAACCCGGGGAGATCGAGGCGATGGCCGGGGTGCTCAACGAAACAACCGCCGGAGACGTGGTCGCGATGATGTGCATCGAAGATCTGGAGGACGTGCGGCGGCTGCTCTTAGAGCGGGGTACGCTGACGTCGTAGGCGCGGCAGGACCGGGGAGTACGGGGGACGCGCGGGCCCTGCACTCGCGCTCGCTGGGCCGTGTGCGACGCTCACGCCGGTAGCACCGCCGTATCTTGCCGGGTCAGTTCTTCCCAGACCAGCGCCGGGCGGTCCACCATCAAGATCACCAGGTCGTCCTTGGCGGAGCGCTGGATGGCGTCGCGGGATGCCTCGATCTCGTCCAAGACCACGTTGACCCGGTCGCCGTCCATGCCCGCTTCGAGGATGGCGGTCTTGAGGCGGGTGGCGACGTCGCCGCGTTGGCGCCCGCGCGGGTTGTGGTCCTCGCGGATCACGATCCGGTCGAAGGTCCGGCCCGCCAGGGTGCCGAAGGCGGCGATGTCGTGGTCGGAGCGGTCGCCCGGGACCGAGATCATCGCGATCGTGCCGGCGGGGCCGAGGCGGCGGACGAAATCGGCCATGGATTCGAGACCGGCGACGTTGTGGCAATAGTCGATCAGGACCCGCCGACCTTCCAGTTCTAGCAGGTTGAACCGTCCCGGGGTTTGGAAGTACGAGCTGGTGAACGTGCGCAGCGCGTGGCGAATGTGCTCCAGTTGGACGTCGCCGGCGACCGCGGCGGCGGCGGCGGCCATCGCGTTGGCGATGTTGACCCGCAGCCGGCCGTCGAAGGTGGCCGGGATCTGGTTCGCCAGCAGGAGGCTGGTTTCGCGGCGGTGTTCGATGATCGAAACCATCTCGCCCTGCCGAGTTTGGCGCAGCACGACGGCTTTGCCGCGCTCCCGGGTGTGGTCGCGGATGACCGGGTTGTCCTCTTCCATGCTGAAAAAGATCAGCTCGCCGCGGGCGCGGCGCGCCATCCCGACGGTCCACTCGTTGTCGGCGTTGAGGACGCTGGCGCCGTCGCGCAGGACCGAGGACGGGACCACGGATTTGACGCGCGCCAGGTCGGCCAGCGAGTCAACGCCGCGCAATCCGAGGTGGTCGCTGGAAACATTGGTGACGACCGCGATGTCGCAGTGGTCGAAGCCGAGCCCGGAGCGGAGGATGCCGCCGCGGGCGGTTTCCAGCACCGCGTAATCGACGGTCGGATTCTTGAGCACCATTTGGGCGGAAGACGGGCCGCTCATGTCGCCGGCCATGATCTGGGTGCCGTCGATGTAGATGCCGTCGGTGGTGGTCAGGCCGACCTTTTTGCCGGCGATCTTCATGATGTGGGCGATCATCCGCGAGGTCGTGGTCTTGCCGTTGGTGCCGGTGACGGCGACCAGCGGGATCCGCGACGGAGTGCCGGGCGGGTAAAGCATCTCGATCACGGCGCGCCCGACGTGGCGGGGGTGGCCCTCGGTGGGGTGGGTGTGCATCCGGAAGCCGGGGCCGGCGTTGACCTCGCAGATCGCGCCGTTGGTCTGGCGCACGGAGAGGGCGATGTCGCTGGTGATGAAGTCGATCCCGGCGATATCGAGGCCGACCACCAGGGCCGCCTGGCGGGCGATCTCGACGTTGTCGGGGTGGATGTCGTCGGTGCGGTCGATCGAGGTCCCGCCGGTGCTCATGTTGCCGGTCAGCTTGAGCGGGACGA
>CADCWE010000193.1 GCA_902806325.1 uncultured Thermomicrobiales bacterium
GGGCGAACTTCCGTACCGTCCATACACCTTCCTTAAAAACCGGTAGACACGCGGGGACGCTCCATCGCTGTCGACCCCTTGGGGGCGGCCGGCACGGTTGGGGAGCGCTGTGCTTGACAGTATAGCGACGGGCCAGACCGGGCGCAACTGTGTTTAGGTTGCGGCCGTGCCTGGGGGACACGGATGCCCGGTGAGCCGGGAGGCCCGTTGGGGACCGGCTCGTGGGCTTGGGCCTCGACTCGGTCGAGCCCAAGGCACGCTGGGCGCGCAGCCACGGCACCGCCATCGCCGGCGCCGACGCGGGGTCCCTCATCGCCGAGGTCGGGGGATCCAAGGAGTCGCGGATCGCGTGCTTGGGTGGTGACGCTGCCGGGATCGTCAGACTTCGACCGTCACCCGCCCGGCGACCACCGACACCGGGTACCGGCGCACCCGCAGCTTCGGCGAGCAGAGGGCGACCCCGGTGGCAATCGCGAACTCGATCCCGTGCCAGGGGCAGGTCACGATCTCGCCCTCGCGGACCCAGCGGTGCGCCCAGCCGGTCTCGGGGCCGCTCGCCATCGTGCCGGAAACGCCGCCCTCGCAGAGGGGCCCGAACTGATGGGGGCAGAGGTTTGGCAGGGCGTGGAGCGTGCCCGCGACGTTGAAGACGCCGATCTCGACCGAGCGGATACGGACCACGCGGTGGGTCCCCGGCGGAAAATCCGCCAGCGGCCCGACGTCGTGCGCGGCCACGGCTAGGCCCGCGGGGGGGTGGTCGCGGCGACGGGGGCCGGGATGCGGGAGAAGGCGGCCAGGGCGTTCTCGCCCATGATCTTGCGTTTCAGCTCCGGCGGCATCGGCAGCTTGCGCAGCGCCTTCGGATGATCGAAATCGTGGTGGGGCCAGTCGGAGGCGAAGACGATCCGGTCCTCGCCGACGTGGCGGATCGTCTCGACCAGGTGGGCGGGGTCGTCCGGCTCCTCGATCGGCTGGGTGGCGAACCACATCCGCTCGCGGACGTAGTCGCTGGGCCGGCGGTCCAGGAACGGGACCAGGCGGCGGTACTCCTGGAAATACTTATCCATCCGCCACATCAAATACGGCACCCAGGCGATCCCGGCCTCGGTGAAGACCACGCGCAGGCGGGGAAACCGGGCCGGGACGCCGGTGTGGATGAGGCTCACCAGGTTGGCCTGCATCGCGAAGGCGTGGGAGAGCGTTTGGCGCGCGAAATGGTTCTCGAACTGGTCGAGTTGGCAGGGGAAGGCGGGCGCGACCAGCGTCACGCTGTGGAGGCAGACGGGGAGATCGGCCGCTTCGGCGGCGGCGAAGATCGGGTCGTACTTGCGGTCGCCCCAGAGCGGGTTGATCCCCGCGGTCGGCAGGTAGACGGCGGCGATGCCGTCCTCCCGGGCGTGGGCCGCGATCTCCCGCGCCGAATCGGCCGGGTTCTGGGGGCAGGCGAGCAGGGCGCCGAACAATCCGGGTTCGCTGCCGCACCACTCCGCGAGCAGCCAGCGGTTGTAGGCGCGGGCCAGGGCGGTCGCGTACTCGGCGTGGGGCAGGGTGGCGAAGAGCAGCAGGTGGTCGGGAAACAGGATCCCGACGTCGATCCCGAGGTCGTCCAGGGCGCGGCGCATCTCCGCCGCCGAAGCGACGGAACGGAACGGGTGGCCGCCGGGGATCGGCGGGTCGAGCCGCAGGTTGGGGGCGAACCCGGGGACCTGGAGGTAGGGGTAGTTGGCGCCGGCGAGGGCTTCCAGCGACAAGCGCCAGGGCCGCTCACAGTACGGCGCGAGTTTGTCCGGGGTGTCGTTGACGTGGACGTCGGCGTCGACGGTGAACATGAACACCGGCCCTCCGGCGGCGGTCGTTCGGGTCGGTCCCGATGCGGAAGGATCGGGTGAATCCCCCTAACCCCCAACCCCCCTTCCCCCCGATCGCGGGGAAGGGGGGCTTTCGCCACCGCGCCGTCCAAGGTCGTAACCCCGACGTGCTCCCCCTTGCCCCCGCGATCGGGGGCAAAGGGTTGGAGGGTTAGGGGGATTCGCTCCACCCCGCTCGGCTAGGCGGGGGCGAGCGCCGGCGCGAGCGCGTCACGGCGGGCGGCGGGTTGAACGCCGAGGTCCGGCAGCGCAGCCCCAATCGCGGCCAGGGCGTCCCGCAGGTCCGGCTCGTGGGCCCAGCCCATGTGGCCGATCCGGACCAGGCGCTCCCGGAGGTCGCCCTGGCCGACCTGGAGTTCGGTGCCGTGCGCCGTGACGGCGGCGACGAAGGCGCTGGCGTCAACGCCCGCCGGGGGGCGGAACGCCGTCACCGAGTCCGACGCGAAGGCGGGGTCGGCGAAGAGGTCCAGACCGAGACCGGCGACGCCCGCGCGGGTCAGCTCGCCCAGCGCGCGGTGGCGCGCCCAGACCGCCGCCAGCCCTTCCGCTTCGATCATCTCCAAGGCGGCGTGGAAGGCGAAGAGCAGGGTCAAGGCGGGGGTGGTCGGCGTCATGCCCTCGGTGGCCTGGGTCTTGGCCGCGGTCAGGTCCCAGAAGAACCGGGGGAAGCGGGCGGATTTGTGGGCGTCCCAGGCGCGGGGGCCGACGGCGGCGATCAGGAGGCCGGGCGGGCACATCCACGCCTTTTGGGAGCCGGAGAAGACGAAATCCAGCCCCCAGGTGTCGGTCTCCAAGGGCAGCGCGCCAACGCCGCTGACCG
Organism: uncultured Thermomicrobiales bacterium; assembly: GCA_902806325.1. Taxonomy (GTDB): domain Bacteria; phylum Chloroflexota; class Chloroflexia; order Thermomicrobiales; family UBA6265; genus CADCWE01. Next base: position 2,689 of record CADCWE010000193.1, read on the forward strand.
CGTCGACGATCACCAGCGCGCCGTGGTCGCGGATGGCCCGCGCCAGCGCCGGGAGCGGGTTGGTGACGCCGGTCGAGGTCTCGTTGTGAGCGACGAAGACGGCCTTGACGCCGGGGTGGGCGTCGAGCGCCGCGGTCACCAGATCCGGCGCGATCGCCCGGCCCGGTGCGACGTCCAGCCGCCGCACGTCCAACCCGAAGGCGACCGCGACCTTGGCGAACCGCTCCCCGAAATCGCCGCAGACGGTCGCCAGCACCGGATCGCCGGGGGAGAGCAGGTTGACGATCGCCGCCTCCCAGCCGGCGGACCCGGAGGCGGGCCAGATCAGCACGTCCCCCTCGGTGCGGTGGGCCAGGCGGGCGAGGCGCAGGATCTCGCGGTAGCGCGCCTTAAAGTCGCTCCCGCGGTGGGAGATCATCGGCGCCTGCATCGCGTCCAGCACGGCCGGGGGCAGGGGGGTGGGGCCGGGGAGGCGGAAGTTTGTGGGGGGCATGGGGTGGGGTCCTCGGCGGTGGCGAACGCGGACGGCGGGGCGGTCTGGCCCGGCTGGACCCAGTATAGGGGCCGGGTGGTGTTGCCGCGCCGGGGGCGTCCCGCCCCGTCACTCCCGGCGTGGGCGCCGCGGCGCGGCGCGTGGCGCGGTGGGGTGGGGCCGCGGGCGGCTATCCGTCCAAAAGGCACGCGGACCGCCTTCGCCCAGCCACCGACCACCGAAGGCGCCGTGCTAGAGCCTGTTGTGGACTTTGTTCCGACGGTCGTAGGGCCGTTGAACCGGGGCACGGCGGTCACAGCACCCACAGGACGGGGAGGACCTTGTGCAACGCCAGCAGCGCGA
>CADCWE010000194.1:0-18015 GCA_902806325.1 uncultured Thermomicrobiales bacterium
CTTCGTGCGGCCCTGGCGGACGCGCCGTCCGGAGATCCACCGCTCCAGCGCGTGCGAGGGGCCGTGCTGGCCGTGCAGCAACCCGGGCAATATCCGGAACGGGAGCTAGCTCGGGCCCGGCTGATCGAGGCGGTGCCCGCGCTCCAGGCGCGGTTCCAGCAACTGGCCGAAGACTTCGAAAGTGTTGTGGCCGATACCTTGACGGACGACCTTGGGTCAGGTCGCGAGGCCGCGGCCCGGGCGTCGATCATCGCCGGCATCGTGTTCGGGGCCCTGCGCGGCGCCCGCCGCGCCGCCACCACGCTGCCCAATGCCGACCCAGCCGTCCTGATTGACATCGCGTTCGCCATTGTCGAGCATGGAGCAGCAACACATTTCAGGCCCGAGAGCGGATCTGACGTCTGAGCCCGGCGGTCAAAGGAAGGTGGTTCGACCATGGGCAGGCAGCACACCGATCGAAACGTTTTGGCTGCGATGGGTGGACCGCTCGGGCACGGCTCAGGTTTTCAGCGGATCGTGACCCCGGCTCATCACGCGGACTGGAGCAGAATGCAGAGGCAGGCGACATCTCTCCAACTTCACCGCGCCGTCGCTCCGGTGCCTGTGACGTGGGCAACAATGACGCTCGACAGGTCATCCGGCCGTTCGACACCGCTGCGTCATAGCGGAACGGCGACTCGATCGGTCGGGCCACTGCCAGCATGTGGAGCAGGTGGTGGACCTGGCCCTTCGGAAAGCACTCGACCCCTCTCCCGGAAGGCAGCATCACGACGCCAATAAGCGGATCAGGGTCGCGCACCTAGCCATCGAAGCGGGCATCGCGGCGGACCGATAGCCGCCGGGCACGCCGGGACAGTACGGAATCCACGTCTGCGGTGTGGAGCCGGACGCGCTCGTGTTGGTACCCGGCGAATGATCTTGGCGCCGGCACTGTTCACGCTTGACGGTGGACGGTTCACCCCGCATGATGGAGGAAGCCAAGCCATCCGCAATCGATGGAATGAAAATTCACCCATGTCCCTCGCCCCCCCGTCCAACATGCCCGGTGATTCACCAGCCCCCGTGATCTCCATCGTCCAGGAGCTCTGGCCTCTTCCCTCAACGCTGCCGGTATCGTCCACGCCGCTGATCGGGCGCGAGCAGGACGTCGACGCGATCAGTGCCCTCTTGCGGCGGGATGATATCCGGCTCGTGACGCTGACTGGCCCGGGTGGGGTGGGCAAGACTCGCCTTGCCATGCGGGTCGCCGCCGATCTGGTCTCTGAGTTCGCCCACGGAGTCGTCTTCGTAGCCCTTGCCTCGGTGCGGGATCCGGCGCTCGTCGTCCCCGCTATCGCCCAGGAGCTGGGGGTACGCGCGACCGGTGGACGACCGCTGGTCGCTCACCTGACGGCCTCCCTGGAATCTCGTCGAATGTTGCTGGTGCTCGACAACTTCGAGCAGGTCGTGGAGGCCGCCCTCGTGGTCGCCGACCTGGCGATGGCCGTTCCCTCCCTCTCGGTCCTGGTCACAAGCCGAGAGCGGCTACGCCTGTCGATCGAGCACGCGTACCCGGTCCCGCCGCTGGCGCTTCCGGCGGTGCAGGGGCCGGGCGCGCTGGAGCGCGTGGCCGAGGCAGCTGCGGTCCGCCTCTTCGTCGAGCGTGCCCAAACGGTCGAGCCCGGCTTTGCCTTGAGCAACGCCAACGTTAGGGAGGTGGCCGCCATCTGCCAGCGGCTCGATGGTCTACCGTTGGCCCTCGAACTCGCCGCCACGCGCGTTGGGATCCTGCCCCCGGCTGCGTTGCTGGCCCGCCTGACGCAGCGGTTGCCGCTGCTCACCGGTGGGTCGCGCGACCGCCCAGTCCGGCAGCACACGATGCGCGGGGCCATTGCCTGGAGCGAGGACCTTCTGTCTCCGTGGGAGCAGCGCCTCTTTCGTACCCTCGCCATCTTCGCCGGGGGCTTCACGCTCTCGGCGGCGAAGGCGGTCGTGCTGGACCCGGAAACCGACCTGCTGGACGGGATCATCTCCCTCGCCGACAAGGGCTTACTGCAGCCCCTGCCCGGGTCCGCGGCCGAGCCGCGCTTCGGGATGCTGGAGACGATCCGGGAGTATGGCTGGGAACGGATGGCGGCCAGTGGCGAGGCGGCGGCCGTTGGTGCCGCGCACGCGGCCTACTTCCTACGTGTCGCCACCACGGCGCGGGAGCAGATCGAGGGCGCGGGCCGGCTGGCGGCTCACGATCAGGTCCGGGACGAGATGGACAACCTGCGGACCGCGGCGGAATGGGCACTCAGCGGTGGGGATGCCGAAACGGCCCAACGGCTGGTGAGCGAGCTGGCACGGTTCTGGGTCAACCATGGCGACCTCGCAGAGGGCCGTGCCTGGCTGGAGCGGGCGGTGGCGCTGATCGGTCCCTCGGCGCCGCCTACGCGCGTCGAGGCGCTGTACTGGGCGGCAATGTTCGCCAGTCTCCAGGACGATAACGCGCGGGCCGCCGAGTTGGCTGCGGACGCGCTGCGGTTGGCGCAGGCCGGCGGGTTCCGGCTGGGCGAGGCGCTGGCGCTGATCCAGCTCGGGGATGCGGCAGAGGTGGACGACCCCGATCGCGCGGAGGCGTTGTCGAAGGAGGCGTTAGCACTGCTCCACCAGGTGGGCGAGCCAGTGTGGGAAGGGATGGCGCTGCGGCGCCTGGGGGAAATAGCCAGCCGCCGAGGCGACCGGGATGGGGCCGCCGCCTGGCACGAGGCGGCATTCACGATCTGGCGACAGCTGGATCACCCGTGGGGCATCCCGGACGCGCTGCGGACCCTCGCCGACGATGCGCTGGCCCGGGGTGACGTGGACACAGCCCGGGTTCGCTACCAGGCGAGCCTGGTACGGTGGCGTGACCTTCAGGAGCGGCTGCACATGAGCGGCTGCTTCGCCGGGCTGGCGCGGGTGGCCCTGGCCACCGATCAGACCGAGGCAGCAGCGCGCCTCTTTGGGGTGATCAGCGCGCTCGACGCGGCGATGGGCTACGCGCCCCCGCGCGACCTGCGCACGGTGATCGCGGCTGCCACGGACGCGACACGAGCGGCGCTGGGGGCGACGGCGTTTGACGCGGCGAGGGACGAGGGCGGCGCGCTCTCCCTGGAACAAGCGGTCGCCGTGGCCCTCGCGGTGGCCGCGCCCGAGGTTGAGGTTGACGCAACGCTGGCACTGGCGAGGCATGAACCTTCGGCACAGGCCCCGCCCCAACCCGGGACCGCGCTCACGCCGCGCGAGCGGGAGGTCCTGCGGATGATGGCCTCCGGCCGGTCGAACCAGGACATTGCCGACGCCCTGTTCGTCAGCGTGGGCACCGTCAAGGTCCACGTCACCCACGTCCTCGCCAAGCTGGGGGTGCGGTCGCGCTCGGCGGCCACCGACTACGCGCACCGCCACGGCCTCGCCTGAACGATCCGCGGCCCAGCTCCGCGCCGGCACCGGGCTCCCTGTTGGCCGCCGACGGCAACAACCTGTTGGCGATCCGCGGCCACGACGCCGGCGTGGCGATCTACCGCGACGTCCAGCTGACCTGCGACGACGGCCCGGCCTACGCCGTCTGCCCGCTCCACGACGCGACGAGGGCTCACGAGGCCGGCTCGACCGTCCCGCTCAAGCTCCAGCTTTGCGATGTCGCCGGCACCAACCTGTCCGACCCGGCCGTCGTCGTCAACGCCTCCGGCATCTACCAGGTCGAACCCCACCGCCGCGACGAGCCCCTCCTGGGCCAGGGCGGGGGCGTTCCCCGCGGCGGGCGCGGCGAGGAGCAGGACGACGAGGCCCGCCACGGAGGCGGCGGACCGTCGCACAACGGGCGTTTCCGCGACTCGGCGTAGGACACCGCGCCGCGACACGTTCTTGTGCTTGGGCGGTGATTCAAAAGCCGTCTTGATACGGGAAACCCCGGCCCGCTGCACGGCGGCGGGTCCGGCCACCGCGCCACCGCGTGGGAAGCGGGGGGCAGGCGGCTCGCCATTCGCGGAGGGCAGCGACGTGGGCAGTTTCCCTCAGTACCCCCCAAAGAGGGTGGCCGCCGAGGCGCAATCGCCACCGCCGGTGTTCCTCCCGAACGCCCCTTGACGCGGCCGGTGCCGATCAGAACGTGGCGGTTGGGGGTGAGCGATTCTTCACGATTGCCCTTCTCCCGACCCTCCCCCTTGACCAAAACCAACCCCGTCCGGGTCGCGCCGACGGGCTACGGTAGTTGTTGGTCATCCCTACTCAAACCAACGCGTACGTACGCGCCCTCTATCGCTCCCACGTTTTGTCAAACTGGGCCAAAAATGCTATACTGGGGCATGCGCGAAACGGCGGCGAACCGGGCCAAATTGCTCCGCCGGCGGCTCTTCGAGCGGCTGGTAGTGCGGGCGCTGGACGGCTTGCCGCCGGAGTTGCGCGCGATGATGGACAACGTCGAGGTCCTGATCGAGGACGAGCCGACCGCCGCCCACCTAGCCGAGTCGGACGGGCCGAACGACGGAGACGACGAGTTGTTCGGCCTTTACCAGGGCACCCCGCTGATCGAACGGAGTTCGTCCTACGGGATGGCGTTGCCGGACACGATCACGTTGTTTCGCGGACCGCTGGAGCGGGCCTGCCCGAACCAAGCCGAACTCGCCTACCAGGTCCGGGTGACGGTGGTCCACGAGTTGTCGCACCACGTCGGCCTGGACGAGGATCGGGTCGCGGCGCTGGGTTGGGCGTGACCGCCGGCCAGGATGCGCCGCCCGCCTCGTCGTCGGGTCCGATCGACACGCTCGGCGCGGCGCTGACCGCGGTCCTCGCCCGGCCGGTCCTGGCGGTCGTTCCGCTGCTGGCCGATCTGGCGCTGTGGCTGGGGGTTCGCGTCTCGCCCCAACCGCTGACCGATCCGCTCGGCCGGTGGTTGACCCGGCGCGGCGGTGACGGGTCTGGGACGGTCCGGGCCGATCTGGACCGACTCGGGGCCGACGGGGATCTGGTTGATCTCGCGTTCGCCCTCGTCCCGTCGCTCCTGCGGGGCGCCGACCGGGACGGCTCCGGGATGGTCTGGGAGCGGCCGATCGTGACCGCCCCGGGCTGGTTCGGAACGGCGCTGGCGATCGCCGGGTTGCTCCTGCTGGCGGTGGCGCTGCGGGCGGCGGTGCAGGCGCCGTTGGCGGCGTTGGTCCGGCGGGACGGCTGGTACGGGCGCCGACTGGTCCGGCAGACCGCGCTCGGCTGGGTCCGGTTGCTCGGGCTTGGGTTGCTCTTGGTCGGGATCGCCGCGCTGGTCCTCGGGCCGATCCTGGTGTTGGCCATCGCGACGGAGGTGGTGGGGATCGACGCGTTGCCGTTGCTGCTGCTCTTGTCCGTGGCGCCGCTGGTCTGGGCGACGGTCCACTTCTTCTTCGCCCCGGAGGCGATCTTCGTCGGCGGCGCCGGCCCGTTGCGGGCGCTTGGGCTGAGTTTCCGCCTCGTCCGCCGGGACCGGCGGCGCGCGGTCCTGTTCCAGGGGCTGGCGCTGCTGCTCGGATTCGGCCTGATCGCCGCGTGGCGGACGTTGCTTGGGTCGCCGCCGGGCGTCTTAACGGCCATCGCCGGCCACGCCCTGCTCGCAACCGGGCTGCTGCTGGCCCGCTCCGTCTTCTACCGCGACCGCGCCGGACCGGATTTCGCCGCTCGTTCCCCGTCCCCCGTTTCCCGTTCCCCAGGAGGTTTCCACGCGTGAGCGCGACCATTGCCGCCAAGCCCAAGAACGAGAACAGCGCCGGCTACGACGCGAGCGCGATCCAAGTTCTGGAAGGGCTGGAAGCGGTGCGCCGCCGACCCGGCATGTACATCGGCAGCACCGACCAGCGCGGGCTGCACCACCTGGTCCGCGAGGTCGTCGACAACTCGGTCGACGAGGCCCTCGGCGGTCACTGCGACACCATCGTCTGCCGGATCGGCAAGGACAACGTGGTCACCGTGTCCGACAACGGGCGCGGGATCCCGGTCGACAAGCACGCCAAGAGCAACAAGTCGGCCCTCGAAGTGATCATGACCGTGCTCCACGCCGGCGGTAAGTTCGGCGGCGGCGGGTACAAGGTCTCCGGCGGCCTGCACGGCGTCGGCGCCTCGGTCGTCAACGCCCTCTCGACCTGGTGCAAGGTCGAGGTCAAGCGCGGCGGCAAGCTCTACCGACAGGAGTACGAGCGGGGCAAGCCGAAGTACGCGGTCAAGACCGTCGGCCCGGTTGAGGACGGCTCCCACGGCACCACGACCAGCTTCCTGGCCGACACCGACATCTTCGTCGCCGGCCACGACTACAACTACGAGTCCCTGGTTCAGTGGTTCCGCGAAACGGCCTATCTTACCCGCGGCCTCAAACTGACACTGATCGACGAGCGGTCCGACCACGAGGCGACGTTCTACTTCGAGGGCGGGATCGTCTCCTTCGTCCGCCACCTGAACCGCAACCGTCACGTCGTCCACGAGCGCCCGTTCTACGTCTCGAAGGAGACCCCGGCCTGCCTGGTCGAGGTCGCCTTGCAGTACAACGATTCCTACGGCGAGTCGACCCACACCTTCGCCAACAACATCTCGACGATCGATGGCGGGACCCACCTCTCCGGTTTCAAATCCGCCCTGACCCGGACGATCAACGACTACGCCAAGCGCAACGGGTTCATGAAGAACGACGAAGCGCTCTCCGGCGAAGACGTCCGCGAGGGGCTGACGGCGATCGTCTCGGTCAAGCTCGGCGAGCCGCAGTTCGAGGGCCAGACCAAGGGCAAGCTCGGCAACGCCGAGGTCGCCGGCGCGGTCCAGAACGTGGTCAACGAGGGCCTGGGCGGCTTCCTCGAAGAGAACCCGCAGATCGCGAAGCGGATCATTGACAAGTGCCTCAACGCCGCCCGCGCCCGCGAGGCGGCCCGCAAGGCCCGCGAACTCGTCCAGCGCAAGGGCGGCCTGGAAAGCTTTTCCCTGCCGGGCAAGCTGGCCGACTGCTCGGAACGCGACCCGGCGCGGGCCGAGATCTACATCGTCGAGGGCGACAGCGCCGGCGGCTCGGCCAAGCAGGGCCGGGACCGGCGCTACCAGGCAATCCTGCCGTTGCGGGGCAAGATCCTCAACGTCGAGAAGGCGCGCCTGGACAAGATGCTCCAGAACAACGAGATCCGGACCCTGGTCACGGCGCTCGGGACCTCGATCGGCGACCAGTTCGACATCTCCAAGCTGCGTTACCATCGCGTCATCATCATGACCGATGCCGACGTCGACGGCGCGCACATCCGGACCCTGTTGCTGACCTTCTTCTACCGCAACCTGGAACAGCTGATCCTCGATGGCCGGGTCTTCATCGCCCAGCCGCCGCTGTACCGGGTCAAGGCCGGCAAGGAAGAGCGCTGGGTCTACACCGAGGAACAGCGCACCGAAGCGGTTAAGGAACTCGGCGAGAAGGCCGAGATCCAGCGCTACAAGGGCCTGGGCGAGATGAACCCGGACCAGCTCTGGCAGACCACGATGGACCCCGCCCAGAGGACCCTGATGCAGGTCAACATCGACGACGGCGTGATGGCCGACGAGACCTTCGACATGCTGATGGGCGCCGCCGTCCCGCCGCGCAAGAAGTTTATCCAAACCCACGCCCGCGACGTCCAGAACCTGGACGTTTAGGCGAGGACCGAGGACCAAGGACGGAGACGGCCCACCCCGATATCGAGGCGGGCCGTTGCGATTTGTTGGGGCGCCCGGCTGGATGAGGAGATCGTCTGATGGCTGAAATCCCGATCGAAGCCGCCTCCCGCCGCCCCGTGATCGACCACGTCGGCGTCCTAGTCCGCGATCTTGCGGCCAGCACCCACTTCTACGCCGCCGCGCTGGCGCCGTTGGGGATGACCCTGCTCTACGAGGAGTCCGACGGGGCCGCGTTTGGCTTCGAGGGAGCGGACGACTTCGGGATCCATTGGAACGAGGCCCCGACCGCCAGCGTCCACGTCGCGTTCGCCGCTCAGGATCGGGCCTCGGTCGACGCGTTTTGTGCGGCGGCGCTCGCCAACGGTGGGCGGGAGAAGGGCGCGCCCCGGATCTGGGCCGAGTACCACGCCGGCTACTACGCCGCGTTCGTCTGGGACCCGGACGGGAACAATATCGAGGCGGTCTTCCACGACCGGTGATCCCGAGGGCGGACCGGGCGCCGTCCCCGGTCCGCCCTCGGGAACGCCGGACGCATCCGCTACGGGACCGGGGTGGCGGCCCCTGACGGCGGGACCAATTCGAAACCGAGCGCCAGTTGGAGCGCCGTGACCAGGCCGGGGTGCCAGATTTCGGCGTGCTTGCCGTCCCGGATCCGGACGATGTCGATGTGGGACCAGTTCGTTTCCCGGCCGCTCGCGGGGACGCCGAGGAAGTCTCCCTGGTGGGTGCCCGTCCAGGTGACGTAGGCCGCCACCAGGTCGCCCTCGACGACCCAGACCTCCGGCGTGACGTGGATGTCGGGGAAGGCGTCGATCACGGCCCGCACGACTCCCTTGGCCGCCTCGCCGCCGGAAGGGCCGCCCGTGTGATCGACGACATCGTCGGCGAAGATCTCCTCCAGAACGTCGAAGTCCTTCTGGTTGAAGACGTTTTCGTAGAGGCGGAGCGCGGCGGCCTTCGCGTCCCCGGCGGCCGGGGTGGCGTCCTGGGCGGAACCGGCGAGGCCGGTCGTCGCGAGCGCCAGGCCAAGACTACCGGCACCGAGACCGGCGAGGGCGGCGCGGCGGGAGACGGGGCCGGAGGTGGGAGACGTCGTCACGCGGGCACTCCTTCGAGGTTGACGGATCGGTCGAAACGGGACGGACCGGGGTGATCGGGCGGGTCGTCGGCCCTCCTTTCTCGATGATCGATCGGAGTCGCCCGGATTAGGGCGTTGGGGTGCCCGCGGTGGACGGACCCACCGGGCCGAGCGCCGGCTCCAGGGTCAGCGCGTAGACCGTGAGGGGGCCGGAGCCGGCGTTGACGATGGTGCGGGTGTTGCCTTTGCCGAAGGAGGGCGCCACGTCGGTCGGCGTGCCGGCGCCGGTGGTGGGCAGGGAGATCGCCAACGGGACGATGCCGGGTTGGGCCGGGACGACGGCGCCCGGCGCCAAATCGATCCGTCGCAGGCGAATCGTGGCCGGGTTGGGCGGGATCGCTTGGGTTCCGGTGACGTCGTGGCGGCCCACTTCCCAGCCCGGAAGCTGATGGCCGCCGTAGATCCCGTCGGGATTCTCGATTGCGATCCAGCTCAACAGATCGACGGGGTGCGCGCCGACGTTCGCCCCCTCGACCGCGGTCTCGTTGCGGGAGAACAGCCCGTCGCCCGGCCCGAGGACGACCTCGGTTCCGGCCGGGATGGTTTCGGTGGTCCCGTAGCCGCGCCAGACCAGGATTGACGCCCCGGCGCGGACGGCGTACTCCCCCGCGACGACGTACTCCACCAGGAGACCGGGGCAACAAGTCGGCTCCCAGGTCGAACGAACGCCAACCGGGATGACGATGTGGGCGAGGCTGGCCGACGTCGTGTCGCCGTTCGGCAGGGCGTCCTCGGGGACCGGGAATTCGACCAAGGCCCGCTCGACAATCCCGGCTGGACCGGGCGTTGCGGTGGGGCCATCCGCGGCGGGAAGCCGACGCGGTGGTTCGGGAAAGTTCGCCCGAACGGCGAGGTAGCCCGCGCCCACGACCAGCAGGATGGCCGCGCAGGTCACCCAGGTCCGCGCCCGACGGTGACTCCAACGCGAAGTCGGCGCCCAACGGGTCCGGGGAGGAACGGCTTCCGTGCGGCCGTTGACCGGGCGCCGCGGCGCGAGGCGCAACGGCACGGTACCCAGTCGTGCCGGCGTGGTGAAGGTCCCGACCAGGTCGCGTTCCAATCGGCGCGCGAAGGCGGGGTTGGGACGCGGCCCGGTGCGCCCGGCGCGCATCCGGCGGATCGTCTCCACCATGGCCGGGTCGAGCGGTTCGGCGAGGCGCGCCAGCTCCTCCGGCGGCGCGCCTTGGAGGAGCGCGATCCAGTAGCGGTTGAGGTGGTCGGGGCCGGGGCGGCTACGGCGTCGCATGCTGACCTCCCGCGGCCCCGGTGACGATGCCCAGGCACCGCCGCAGCTTGATCAACAAGCGCCAGTGCGCGGTGCGGACCGCCCCGCGGCGGCAACCGAGGATCGCCGCGATCTCGACGTCGGTCAGGTCCGCGAGGAGCAGGTCGAAGAGATCGCGCTCCTTGGCGGTCAGGCACCGTTCTCGCGCGGCGCGCAGTTCTCTGGCGTGCTCGTCTCGGAGCGCCCGCTCCTCGGGCGTTGGGTCGGGGTCTTCCGGGTCGATCCCGTCCGAGAGCGGCGCGGTGGCGTGGCAGCGCCGGCGGTACTGCTCGTTGACGACGTGGCGGGCGATCGCGAAGAGCCAACCGGCGAACGCCGCGTCGTCGCGGCAGCGGGGCAAACCGGCCAGCGCGCGGGCAAAAATCTCCTGGGTGGCGTCTTCGGCCGCTTCCCGGCCGGACAGGCGGCGGGCGGCGTAGGCATAGACCCGGTCCAGATGCCGGCGGTAGAGGATGGCGAACGCCGCCGGGTCGCCGTCCCGCGCCCGGGCCACCAGCGACGCGGTCGCGACCTCGCCGCCCGCGTCCAGCGGTGGATGGATGGTGGCCGCGGTTTGGTGCTGCAGCAGGGTCACCGCGGCCGCTCCTTCCGGTCCTGATCGCGCGATCATCCCTTAAGTGCGGAACGACCGGAATCTGTCACCCGGGGACGCCGCCCCTTGCGAACCGCCGGGCCACCGGGTACCGTTCGGTGCCGAGAGGACGGGACGGGCGCCGCCCGGGCGGCTGGGATCCACGATGCCGGGCGACGCCGCTGCCGAATACCGGTCCCATCTGCCGCTTCCGCTGACGCCACTCGTCGGCCGGGCGAGCGAGGTCGCGGCCGTCGCCGCATTGCTGTGCGACGGCGATCTGCGCCTCCTCACCTTGACCGGTCCTGGTGGCGTCGGCAAGACCCGGCTCGCGCTCCAGGTCGCGGCCGAGGTCGCCGACCGCTTCGCCGACGGCGTCGGCTTCGTGCTGCTGGCGCTGGACGGCGATCCGGACGGGGTGATCCCCGCCGTCGCCCGGGTGGTGGGCGTCCGGGACGCCGGCGTCGCCCCGTTGGCGGAGGCGCTCGGCCGGTCGCTGCGCGGCCGTGAACTCCTCTTGGTGCTGGACAATTTCGAGCACGTCGCGGCGGCGGCGCCCGCCGTCGCGGCACTGCTCGCGGCCTGCCCGCGGCTCCGGGTCCTCGTCACCAGCCGCTCGCCCTTGCGCGTCGACGGCGAGCAGGAGTTCCCGGTGCCGCCCCTCGCCTACCCAGACCCACGGGCATGGGGCGCGCCGTCGCTCGAGGCGGCGGCGGCGATGTCTGCCGTCGCCCTCTTCGTCCAACGCGCCCGCGCCGCCAACCCGGGCTTTGCGCTGACCGACCACAACGTTGCGGCCGTCGCCGAGATCTGCGCCCGCCTCGACGGACTGCCGTTGGCCATCGAGCTGGCCGCGGCCCGGACCAAGGTGCTCTCCCCGGGGGCGCTGTTGGCGCGCCTCTCCCGCCGGCTGACGATGCTCACCGGCGGCGGGGTCGAGCGGCCGGAGCGGCAGCGGACGCTGCGCGGCGCCATCGCCTGGAGCGACGGGCTGCTCGACCCCGTCGAGCGCGCCATGTTCCGGCGACTGTCAATCTTCGGCGGCGGCTTCACCCTGGAGGCGGCGGAGGCGGTCTGCGGGGCGGGCGCCGGGTCGGACCCCGCCATCGCGGAGGGCGTGTTCTCGCTGGTGGACAAGAGCTTGGTCGCCGTCGGGGAGGATTTGGACCCCGATGATCGCCCAGGGCCGCGCTTCGTGATGCTCGAAACGATCCGCGAGTACGCGCTGGAGCGCCTCCACGAGGACGACGATGCGGCCTCGGCCTCCCGGGCACACGCCGCGTTTTACGTGGCGCTCGCCGAGCGACATCCGTTCGCCGCCTTGCTGCCGGGGGGGGAGCGGTGGCTGGATCGACTCGAGACCGAGCACGCGAACTTCCGCGCCGCGCTCGGGTGGCTGGAAGGGGCCGGCGAGCCGAAGCTCTTCCTCCGCCTTGCCGGGGCGTTGGCGTGGTTCTGGGACGCCCACAGCCACTACCGGGAGGGCCAAGATTGGTTGGAGCGGGCGCTGGCCGCCGACCGGCCGGGGGACGGCGAACCGTCCGTCGCGCGGGCGGCGGCGCTGGTCGGCCTGGCGCGGCTCCATTCGATGCAAGGCCACGGTTCGACGGCGGAGCCGCTGTTCGTCGCGGGCTTGGCGCGTCTGCGGGCGGCCGACGACCGGCCCCGCACGGCGTCGGCCCTGGTCGGGTTGGGCGCCTTGGCCGGGTTCGCGGGGCGGTACGAGCGGGCAACGGCGGTGCTGCGGGAGGCCCTCGGCGTTGCCGCGACGATCGACGACCCCGTGCTGGCGACGTCGTTGACCGGCATCGCCCACGCCAATCTCGGGATCGCCGCCCTCGGCCAGGAACGGTTCGAGGTCGCGACCGACCACCTCGAGTCCGCGCTCGAGCACCACCGCCGGATCGGCTACAGGTGGGGAGTCATCCGCGCGCTGCGGGACCTCGGCGATGCGGCGCGGGATCAGGGCCACCACGCCCAGGCGCTGGCTCGGTACCGGGACAGTTTGGGTCCCGCCCGGGAGTGCGGGGACGCTCGGGTGATCATCGATGCCCTGTCTGGCCTGGCCACGACCGCCGTCTCCTGGGATCAGCACACGCGAGCCGCGCGCTTGTTCGCCGCCGCCGACCGGCTGCGCGACGCGGTCGGCACGCCCCTCCTCCTGAAGGCCGATCGGGCGGCCTACGAGCGGGGGATTGCGGCCGCCCGTGAGGGGTTGGGCGAGGCCGAATTCGCCGCCGCCTGGTCGGCGGGCGCGGCGCTGTCCGTGGAGGGGGCCATCGCCGAGGTCGCCGGGATGGAGCCGCCGGGGACAGCGGCGGACGGGTCGACCGCGCCGCCCGGCCTGACCCCGCGCGAGGTCGACGTGCTGCGGCTGCTCGCCGAGGGGCGCTCGAACCGGGCCATCGCCGACGCCCTGTTCCTCGGCGTGCCCACGGTCAAGACCCACGTCGTCAACATCCTCGCCAAGTTCGGCGTCGGCTCCCGCACCGCGGCCGTCGCCCACGCCCGCCGCCACGGCCTGGTCTAACACCGCCGTTATCGGGGCCGGCTCCCGCCGGCGCGGACGCGGGGCGCGGCACCCCGTTCCCGAACCCCGAGCCTCCAACTCCATCCTTGGCTCCGCCCCGATTCAACCGTTCGATGGATACGCGCCCCCCGCCGCGGACGCATGCTCGTCCCAGCGCCCGGACCGGTCGGCCGCCGCGATCGCGGCGCGCCGCCGGTCCACGATCCGGACGGCCGCCGCCGGTGCGGCGGGGTCGGGGTTGGGATGGGCCTGCAAAAGGGGGGCACGCCATGGACGGACAGCGGTTCGACGACCTGACGCGGGCGCTGGCGGGGGGCACCTCCCGCCGCCGGCTGCTCAAGGGCCTGCTCGGTGGGGTCGGCGGCGGGGCGCTGACGCTGGCCGGCGTGGCCAGGGGCGATGCCGCCCGGCTCCGACCGCTCGGCGCCCGTTGCCGACTCGGCGATCAGTGCGACACGGGGATTTGCGACCCGGTAACGCGGCGATGCGCCTGCCCGGCCGACCAATCGGTTTGCGGCCAGGGTTGCGTCACCCTCGCGGCGTTCCAGACCGACCCCGCCAACTGCGGCGGCTGCGGGGTGCTTTGCCCCAGCGGCGTCTGCGAGGGCGGCGCCTGCCTGCGGGTCGACGGTGAGTCGTGCGCCGCCGGGACGGAGTGTCGCTCGGGGGCCTGCGCCGACGGGGTCTGCTGCGACCGGGCCTGCGGCGGCCAATGCGAGGCCTGCAACCTGGCCGGGGCGGTCGGGGTCTGCACCCCGGTGGTCGGCGCCCCGATCGGCGGCCGGGCGGCCTGCGCCGGCGATGGCTCGGCGTGCGGCGGGACGTGCGACGGGACGCGCGGCGACGCCTGCGCCTACCCCGGCGGCACGACCATCTGCCGCTCCGCCACCTGCGCCAACGGGGTGGCGACCGCGGCCGGGACCTGCGATGGCGCCGGGTCCTGCTCGGCGGCGACGACGATCAACTGCGCCCCGTTCGTCTGCGGTGCGGACGCCTGCTCGACGAGTTGCGCCGGCGACGGCGACTGCGTGCCGGGTGCCTACTGCGAGGGCGGGGTCTGCAATCCGGACGAGGGGCTGGGCGCGCCCTGCGCCGACGGGGCGGAATGCGCCTCCGGGTTCTGCGTCGACGGGGTCTGCTGCAACGGGGCCTGCGCCGGGGGCTGCGAGGCGTGCAACGTGGCCGGCCAGGAAGGGATGTGCGTCGGCTGCGCCGGCGCCACCACCTGCTGCGGCGAAACCTGCATCGACCTCGCCAGCGACCCGAACAACTGCGGTGGCTGCGGCGCGGTCTGTCCGGCCGGGGCGAACGCGGCGGAGGTCGTCTGCGCGGCCAGCACCTGCGCGATCACTACCTGTGCCGCCGGGTTCGCCGACTGCGATGGCGATGCCGCGAACGGCTGCGAGACGGTGCTGGGGACGGACGCGAACTGCGGCGCGTGCGGCGACGCCTGCACGACCGCCGGGGCGACCTGCGGCGGCGGGGGCACGCCGGGGGTCTGTGGCGCCCCCCCGCCGGCGGACACCTGCGGCGGCGTGTGCAAACCCATGGGGGACTTGTCTTTCAACGGATGCGCCGATGGGTGCGTCTGCTCGAGTCTCTTTGAGGGCGTTTGCGTGAAGTATGAACCGCCCCCACCGGTCGCCTGCGGAGGCGAGTGCCACCCGCGCGACGGGTTCTGGTGCCCCAACTCCGGGCCGAACTGCTATTGCAACGCCTTCACATACCAATGCTACTCCGGATAATCCCGGAAGCGCGCGGACCGCGCGGCTGAGGACGACGACCGGGACCGGGGCGCCGGGAGGGGAATCCCATGCTCCGACGTCGAGTGCGGGGATCGGGCGATCCGCCGTGCAGTCGCCCCGGTGGCAAAAGCCTGTCGCCGCGCAGACGGAGCCGTCCACCGCCGAGGATGCCCGAGGAGTGCGCCCGACGCGCTGGCACCCGACCAATCGCTCGTTCCCCGTCCAGACTGACGCGATCGGGGGTGGCGCCAGATCCGGGAATCGACCAGCGAGCGGGGTGTGCCGGGAGGCGTGACCGCCGGGTCGCGGGATTTCGCCGATAATGGGGGACGCGGGCGATCGGACGCGGTCGAGGACGTCTGCTCCGGCGGAATCCGGAGTGGTGGCGCGCCCGCCGTCGCGCCGGATCTTGCGGACCGCCGGGCGACCGTGTAGCGTAGGGTGCCGTGCGGATGCGCGGGGCAGCGCCGGTTGCGCCTGGGGTCCACGATGTCTCGCGACGCCGCCGAGCACCGATCCCAACCGCCGATCCCGCTCGTGCCGCGCGGTGGCCGGGTAGACGAGATCGCGGTCGCCGTCCTCGGCTCCGATCTGCCGGTCTCGCCGACGCCGCTGGTCGGTCGAACCAGCGAGATCGCGGCGGTCACCGCGTTGCTGCGCGACCCGGTCGTCCGCCTGATCACCCTGACCGGCCCCGGCGGCGTCGGCAAGACCCGCCTCGCCCTCGCGACGGCGGTCGCGCTGGAGGACAACTTCCCGGACGGCGTCGTCTTCGTCGCGCTCGCCCCGGTGGGCGATCCCGCCCTGGTGCTGCCGACCGTGGCCCAGGCCCTCGGGGTGCGCCAAGGTGACCGCCGACCCCTGGCCGAGTTGCTGGCCGCTGGCCTGCGCGACCGGACGACGCTCCTGGTCCTCGACAACTTCGAGCAGGTGGTCGGGGCCGCGCCGGTCGTCGGCGCCCTGCTCGCGGCCTGCCCGAAGGTCAAGGCCCTGGTCACCAGCCGGTCCACCCTGCGCCTCGCCGGGGAGCACGCCTTCCCGGTGGCGCCGTTGGCCCTGCCCGATGCGGCCGAAGCCCTGTCGGTCGCGCGCGTCGCCGAGACCGCGGCCGTTCGGCTGTTCGTGGCGGGCGCGGTCGCGGCCCGGCCGGACTTCGCCCTCGTCGAGGCCAACGCCGTTCCCGTGGCCGAGATCTGCCGCCGGCTGGACGGCCTGCCGCTGGCGATCGAGCTGGCGGCGGCGCGGGTTTCCCACCTCCCGCCGGCGGACTTGCTGGCTCGCCTCGATCGGCGGCTGTCCTTGCTGACGCGCGGGGCGCGGGACCTGCCGGCCCGGCAGCAGACGATGCGCGCCGCCATCGCCTGGTCGTACGACCTGCTCGGCGCCGACGAGCAGGCGCTGTTCCGCCGCCTCGCCGTCTTCGCCGGCGGGTTCACGCTGGAGGCGGCGGAGGCCGTCGCGGCGGAGAAGGGATGGGCGTCGGGGGCCGGGAACGAACCCGAGGCACCCCCGCTCTCCCACCCCCGATCTTCCGCGTGCGTGCTCGACTCGATCGCCGCCCTCGTGGACCAGAGCCTGGTCCGGCGGCTGGACGAGGACGACGAACCGGTCCGCTTCGCGATGCTGGAGACGGTGCGGGAGTTCGCGGCCGAGCGGTTGATGGCCCACGGCGAACTCGAGGCGACCGGCGCGGCCCACGCCGCCTACTTTCTTGCCCTGGCCCGGGATGCCCGGCGGCGGATCGAGGGCCAGGACCGGCCCGCGGCGCGGCGGCTGGTCGAGCGCGAACACGACAACCTGAGGGCCGCGCTGCGGTGGGCGATCGCGCGCGGCGACGCCGCGACGGCCCGGGGGCTGGCCAGCTCCCTGGCCCGGTTCTGGGCGGTCCTCGGCGCCGTGACGGAAGCCCGCGGCTGGTTGGAGCAAGCGCTGGCGTTGCCCGGCCAGACCTCGACGGCGGACGACGCTGAGACCCTGTACTTCGCTGCCGACTTCGCCATCGGTCAGAACGATCTCGATCGCGCGGGCATCCTCATCCGCGAAGCGCGGCGGCAGGCCGAGGAGCGCGGTGACGGGCTTGGCCGCGTCCAGACCGCGCTCCTGCGCGGGAACCTGGCGCTCTGGCGGGGTGATTTCGCGGAGGCTACGGCGGGCTTCGCGGAGGCCCACGCCCTGGTTCGCGCCTTGGACGAGCCGATCTGGGAAGGCATCGCGCTGCGCGGACTCGGCCTCGCGGCGGGCGCCGGAGGGGACCACGCGCGGGCGGTGGCGCACCACGATGCGGCGCTGGCGATCTGGCGGCGGTTGGACCACCCGTGGGGGGTCCCGGCCGCGCAGCGGGAGCTGGCCCACGAGGCGCTGGTCTGCGGTGACTATGCGACCGCCGCCGCGCTGTACCACCAGAGCCTGATCGGGTGGCGCCACCTGGGCGAACGGCTCCACCTGGGCGGCAACCTGCGCGGCCTGGCGCGCGTGGCGCTGGAGACCGGTCAGGCCAAACCCGCGGCCCGCCTGCTCGGGGCGGAAGAGGCGTTCGCGGCGGCGATGGGCCTGGTGCTGCCGCCGGAGGAGCGGGAGGGGCGCGCCCGATCGGCGGAAGCGGTGCGCGCCGTGCTCGGCGACGCGGGGTTCGAGGGCGCGCGGGCGGAGGGCCGGGACCTGTCGATCGACGGGGTGATCGCGGCGGCGCTGGCCGTGGCCGAGGCGCCGGAGGGTTCGCCGATCAAGACCGCCCCGGTCGCGGTCGCTGATCGCGGCGACGACCCGGCCGGCCTGACCCGGCGCGAGGCGGAGGTGCTGCGCTTGCTCGTCGAGGGGCGCTCCAACCGGGCCATCGCCGAGGCCCTGTTCGTCGACGTGTCCACCGTCAAGACCCACGTCACGCGCGTTCTGCGCAAGCTCGGCGTCGACTCCCGCGGCGCCGCCGTCGCCCACGCCCACCGCCACCGGCTGGTCTGACCCGACCAACCGCCCCGATCTCCACCCACCGCGGCCAAATGTCCGACCATCGGATGACGAGCCCCGGCCCACGGGGGCGCATGCTGCCGTGGACCCCCGGACCGGACGGACGCCGGCGTCGCCGTCCGCGCCCGGTCC
>CADCWE010000194.1:18025-21482 GCA_902806325.1 uncultured Thermomicrobiales bacterium
AGCCGCGGCGCAACTTCGCCGGCACCGACCGCTTCGTCTACGAGGTCACCGACGCCCAGGGCTTCACGGACCGGGCGACGGTGACGATCAAGGTGGCGGCCCGGCCGGGTTGAGCCGCAGCGGGCGACGGCATGGCGGCACGTGGCAACGAGGACGAGAGGAGCGGACCATGGACGGGCAGCGGTTCGACGACCTGACGCGGGCGCTGGCGGCGGGAACCTCCCGCCGCCGGGTGCTCAAGGGCCTACTCGGCGGGATCGGCGGTGGGGCGCTGGCGCTGGCCGGGGCGACCAAGGGCGACGCCGCCCGGCTCCGGCCGCTCGGCGCCAACTGCAACCGCGACGACAAGTGCGCCTCCGGCGTCTGCGACCTGGCGACCAAGCACTGCGCCTGCCCACCGGGGCAGGTGGCCTGTTCCCACGGGTGCGTCGACTCGGCCTCGTTCCAGACCGACCCCGCCAACTGCGGCGGCTGCGGGCGGGTCTGTCTGAGCGGCGTTTGCACCGGCGGAGTCTGCGGCGCAGGCCCCAGCGCGGTCCTCGGGGCGAGTTGCTCCGGCGGCGGGGAATGCGCCTCCGGCAGCTGCGTCGACGGTGTTTGCTGCGCCGAAGCGACCTGCTCCGGGCTGGACACCGCCTGCCAGGTCGGGGTCTGCCAGCCGGGCACCGGCGCCTGCTCCGTCCAACCGCGGGCGAACGGCACCGCCTGCGACGACGGCAACGCCTGCACCCAAACCGACACCTGCCAGGATGGCGCCTGCACCGGCGGGAACCCGGTCGTCTGCGCCGCCGCCGACCAGTGCCACCAAGCCGGCGTCTGCCAACCGGGGAGCGGCACCTGCACCTACGCCGACCGGCCCGAGGGCACCGTCTGCGACGACGGCAACCCCTGCACCGTCGGCGAGACCTGCCAGGCCGGAGTCTGCCGGGGTGGGGCGCCCGTCTCGTGTCCGGCACCGACGATCTGCCAGGTCAGCGTGACCTGCGATCCGGGTCTCGGCACCTGCGTCGCGCTCAACCGACCGAACGGCACGATCTGCGGGGCGGAGACCGCCTGTAGCCATGACATCTGCGTGGCTGGCGTCTGCCGGGTCAACGAGCCGAAACCGGCCGGGGCCGCCTGCAACGACGCCAACGCCTGCACCCAAGCCGACGCCTGCGACGGCGCGGGGAGTTGTCTCGGCGGCGCCCCGGTCACCTGCCCGCCCCCCGACGCCTGCCACGCGGCCGGCACCTGCGACACGGGCACCGGGCAGTGTGGACCCAACGCGATCCTCGCGGACCGCTGCTTCATCGGCGGCGCGTGCTACGCCAGCGGCGACCCCGACCCGGCCACCCCCTGCCGTGTTTGCGACCCGAACCTGAGCCAGACCGCCTTCGCGCCCGGCAACGAGGGCGGGACCTGCGACGACGGCAACGCCTGCACCCAGACCGACACCTGCCAGAACGGCGTCTGCGTCGGCGGCAACCCGGTCGTCTGCGCTGCGTCCGACGCCTGCCACAGCGCTGGGACCTGCGACCCGGACACCGGCGTCTGCTCCAACCCGAACGCGGCGAACGGGACCGCCTGCGACGACAACGACGCCGCCACCTGCAACGACACCTGCCAGGCCGGGGTCTGCACTGGTGCGCCGTGCCCGACGGTGTGCACGGACGGGCGCGACGTCTGCGGGGCCGTTTGTTGCCCGGTTGGCCAGACCTGCGTCGCTGGCGTCTGCCGGACGCCCTGCGGGGCCACCACCTGCGACCCCGGCACACAGTTCTGCTGCGTCGACTTTGTCTGCTGTACGACCGCGACGCAGGTCTGCAATTCGATCGGAGTGTGCGGCGCTCCCCCGGTCGGGGGCGGGGGCGGAGGGGGTGGCATAGGCGTCCAATGATCCGAGTGGACGTCCTTCGGTGACCGCCCGCCGTCGCGGCGGCGGGCGTCGCCGACGCCCGCCGCGCTTCAGGCACCGGCGCGGCCGTCGCGGCGACCACCCCGGCTTCCTCCCCGGCCGGGGAAACGGCCCCCCATGGCCCCCTCCCCCAATCGCCCAAAGGGCACCCGGGGGAGGGGCTTCCGCCACCGCGTTGCCCAAGATCGCACCCAAGTGGCTCCCTCCTTTCCCCCACGGTTGGGGTAAGGGTCCCCGAGCTCAGGGCAGGGAGGGATAGGGGGACACAGCCGCCGATGCCTCGGGTCAGGACCAAAGCCGGTCGTGGCTGCGCGCATCGTCCCATTCGGGGGTCGGTTCGAAGAGACCCGTGTCCCAGGGGACGAGGTGCTCCCGCACCGCTTCCAGGTTTAACTCGAAGCCGAGCCCCGGTCCCTCGGGCACCGGGATGTACCCATGCTGGATGATCGGCTTCGGCACGCCGTCGATCAGGTCGCCCCAGGTGGCGACTTTGGCGAAGTGGTGCTCCAGGGCGATGAAGTTCTGGGTCGCGGCGGCGCAGTGGACGCTGGCCATGGTGCTGACGGGCGTGCCGGCCATGTGCAGCGCCATGCTGACGCCGTGCTCCTGCGCGAAGTCGCCGATCTTCTTCGTCTCCATGATCCCACCGCTGGTGGCGAGGTCCGGGTGGACGATGTTGACGGCGCGCGCCTCCAGCAGCGGCTTGAAGCCGTCGAGCAGGTAAATGTCCTCTCCCGTGCAGACCGGGGTGTGCAGCGCCCGCTCCAACTGCGCCCACTTGTCGGTGAACTGCCAGGGCACCAGATCCTCCAACCAGGCGAGGTTGTAGGGTTCGAGCGCCTGACCGAGGCGGAGGCAGTCGTCGATGCCGATGTGGCCGAAGTGGTCGGCGGCGATCGGCACCTTGTCGCCGACGACCGCGCGCACCTCGGCGACGTACTCGCGGATCAGGTCGATCCCCTTCGGGGTCAGGCGGACGTGGGTGAACGGGTGCATCACCTGGGTGATGTTGAACAAGTCCTCGACCTTGTCCTCGGCGTCGCCCGGCAGCATCCCCTGCGGCCAACTTAGCGCGCCCTCGACGCCGATCAGCGGCTGGACCCCGACGTCCATCTTCAGCATCGTAAAGCCCTGCTCGATCTTTTCGAGCAGGGCTCGCCCCATCTCCGCGCCGGTCGGCTCGTTGGGCGTGTCGCAGTACATCCGGATCCGATCGCGGAACTTGCCGCCGATCAGCGCGTGGGCCGGCACGCCGTAGGCCTTGCCGGCCAGGTCCATCAGCGCCATCTCGACGCCTGACACGCCGCCCCCTTGCCGCCCGTGGTGCCCGAACTGCTTGATCTTGCGGAACAGCTTGTCCAGGTTGCAGGGGTTCTCCCCGAGCAGCTGGCGCTTCAGCATCAGCGCGTAGGTCTTGCTGGCGAAGTCGCGCACCTCGCCGTAGCCGCTCAGTCCCTGGTTGGTGTCGAGGCGCAGCAGCGTGAAGTGCCACCGCCCCCACCCGACCGTCGCCGTGCGCAGGTCGGTGATCCTCAGTTGGCTCGGTCGCGACGCGGCATG
>CADCWE010000195.1 GCA_902806325.1 uncultured Thermomicrobiales bacterium
CGGGTACCGACCGCCCGGACACCGGACCGCGATTGGAGGTCGAGGCCACTCCCGGCTGCTCGGAACCCGCATGGTAGAATAATCCGTTATGGAAAGCGCTACCCAGGCCCGCCCCAAAACCCCCAACATCGTCTTGGCGAAGCGCCAAACGCGAGCGAAACGGCCCCTCGGCCTGTACGACCTGACGCTGCCGGAACTCGAGGCGCGCCTCGGCAAGAAGCGGTTGCCGACCTACCGGGCACGCCAGATCTGGGGCTGGCTCTACCGTCAATTCGCGCCCGACTACGCCGCGATGACGACGCTGCCGGTCGAGCTCCGGGCCGACCTTTCCGCCGAGTTGCCGATCTCGACGATGGAGACGGTTCAGATCCGCTCAGCCGACGACGGCGAGACCCTGAAGACCCTGTACCGCACCGGCGACGGCGAACTGGTCGAGACGGTCCTCATGCTCTACCCGGACCGGGCGACCGTCTGCGTCTCCTGCCAGGTCGGCTGCGCGGTCGGGTGCGCCTTCTGCGCGACCGGGCTCGGCGGCCTGACCCGCAACCTCTCGGCCGGCGAGATGGT
This sequence comes from uncultured Thermomicrobiales bacterium, assembly GCA_902806325.1. GTDB lineage: Bacteria > Chloroflexota > Chloroflexia > Thermomicrobiales > UBA6265 > CADCWE01. Next base: position 568 of record CADCWE010000195.1, read on the forward strand.
CGCGCAGGTGGTGGGGGCGGCGCGGCAGGCACGGGAGCGCGGCCGATCGCTGACCAACCTCGTGATGATGGGGATGGGCGAACCGCTCCACAACTACGCCGAGACGATGAAGATGGTCGCCATCCTCCACGACCCGGCGGGAATGAACCTTGGGGCCCGGCGGATCACCATTTCGACCTCCGGCGTGGTGCCCCGGATCGACGCGCTGGCAGGGGAGCCGTGGCCGGTCAACCTGGCCGTCTCCCTCCACGCCCCGACCGACGCCCTGCGCGACCAACTCGTGCCCATCAACCGGCGCTACCCGGTTACGGAACTGATGGCGGCCTGCAGCCGCTATATCGAGCGGACCGGGCGGCGCGTCTCCTTCGAGTACGCGCTGATGCGGGGGATCAACGACGCCGACGCGACGGCGCGGGAGTTGGCGGTGTTGCTGCGCGGCGAGCTGTGCCACGTCAACATCATCCCGCTCAACCCCGTCGACGTCCTCCCCTACGAGCGGCCGGACGCGGTTGGGATCGAGCGGTTCGCCGGGATCCTCCGCGAGGCCGGCATCCCGACGACCGTGCGCTACTCGCGGGGGCTGGAGATCGACGCCGCCTGCGGCCAGCTCCGAGCGAAGGCGGAGCGGCTGGCCAGCCAGCCGTCGGCCGGCCCCATCGGCTAACGCCCGCCGCAGGATCCGCCACTCGGCTGGAGCCACAGCGGAACCGCTCCCGCTGCCTCGCCTTTGACCCATTCTCGGAGGACATCGCCACCCCGCCACCCGGGCCACCTCGACCCGAACGGCGACCCATGGCGGTCGCTCGCCATCCCAGACCCCCTCCCTCCCTCGTCTCGGGACACCGCGCGGATACTTCGCCCCCCGGCGACGCGCCCGCCCTTGCACGCCTTGACCCGTCGGCACACTGCCTGATACAACTCCCGTCGTTGGTGTACGTACACCCTTCCACGCCCCCCCTCCCGCACGGGCGAAGGAGACGACGAGTACAGGCCGCCCGACCCGGTCGATCTGCGCCTCTGGCGCGACGCTCCCGTCCACCGACATCCCCGACCGAATCCGATCCTGGAGGGCGGGACCGGCGATCGGGGCGCCGCCGTGGTGTCCATGCGAAAGGAGCCAGACGTGCCCCCTCCCCCTCCGTCGGTCACCCCCCGGGTCCGGGTCTGGGCCAGCCGGGCGATGCCGCGCGTCGCCGCCGTGTTGACGTTCTGCGCCCTGTGCTCCGCCGCGATGCCTCGTTCGGCGAGCGCCCAAGAGGCAACGACGACCATCACGATCGGCGAGAGCAACTCGCCGGCCCAGATGGAGGAAATCCTGGCCGCGTTCGAGGCCCGGGGCGACGAGTCGGTAGCGACCGTCACCGTCGACGAGACCGCCCGCGCGATGGACGGCATTTACGACACCAGCGGCATCACCTCCGCCTACTCGTCGACGGCGCTGACCTGCCGCAGCGAGGGCGCGGGGCTGGAGGTGGTGACCCGCAACATTACCGTGGTTCCCCCCGCCCTCTACGCCATGGCGTTGGCGACGGCCGGGATCGACGACGCGACCCTGATCGTGGCTGCGCCGGCCGACGCACCGGCGGAAGGGATGACGGCCCTGACCGGGGTCTTCGCCACGGCCGAAACCTCCCCCTGCCCGAGCAGCGCCAGCGACCCGAATCGCCGGCGGCTGGCCCTGGAGGAACTGACCTTGACCACGGAGATGGCCGCCGCCCTCGGTGGCGATGCGGCCAGGGCGGCGGCGGTGGTGCTCGAGGTCCAGCAGGCGGTCGTCTCCGGTCGCTCGACCAATCCCGGCGCGATCGAGGCAGCGATCCGTGCCCAGGAGGAGGCCGCCGACGTCGCCATCCCGGACGAGCAGCGGGCGAGACTGGTCGATCTCATGGCCCGGCTTGCCGCCGCCAACCTCGACTGGGGCAGCTTCGCCGCCGGCTGGGACCTCGGCGGGGACCAGGCGGGAACCGGCGTGGTGCTGACCGGCCGCGCCGTCGGCGGGGCGGCGACCGCCGCGACCACGGCGCCGCCGACCCCGGCACCGACCGCCACTCCCCAGCCAACCGCGACGGCGACGCCATCGCCCACCGCCACGCCGACGCCGGAGCCGACGCCAACGCCAACGCCCGCCCCCTTCACCGTCACGGGCCGGGTCGTCGACGCCGGTGGCAACTGGATCGTCGTCGGCCGTGCCGGAGCGACGGGGGCGCCGGAGACCTACTCCATCGACCCGGCCGCCGCCGTCTCCCGAGACGGCGCGCCGTCCACGGCCGAGCGGATCGAACCAGACGACGTCGTCGTCGTCACGGTCGCCGGAGACGGCGAGCGGGCGCTGGAGGTCGCGGCCGAGCCACCGGCGGGGACAGGCCTTCGCTACCGGCTGCTCGGTCTCTGGCCACTGCTGCTGGGCGGGTTCCTCGTCTCAGCCGCGGCGGCCGGCGCGGCCGCCCGTCGCCGGGGCCGCGTGCTCGGTTACTTGGTGCGGTCGGTCGACCCGCCACCGCCCGCTGCGTCCCCCCTCGCCGAAACGCCCCCGGCTCCCGAGCGCCGCCGGCTGCGGCTCCTGATCCCCGGTCGGGACGATCGGCCGGGACAGGATCTCTCGTAGGACCCATTGGGGCAGCGTGGCCGGGGAGAGCGGGCACGGGGCAATCTGCGCCGTCGCCCGCGCCGGTGCCAGGAAAGCCGTGACCTCGGTCGCTATGACGCGCCGCGCGCCCGAGGGAAGGAGGCGGGGATCGATGTCCCGCGGGCACGTTCGGCGACACCAACCTGCGCCCCCGAAGGCATTCGGCGCCGAACCCCGGACCAGCCCCGAGGCCCGTTGAAGCGGGGCGGCGGGACGGCGTTTCGCCATCGGGGCCTCCGACACGGGACGCATCGGGTGGTTGCCATGGCGGCGCTCCTGCTCGCGCCCCC
>CADCWE010000196.1:0-20942 GCA_902806325.1 uncultured Thermomicrobiales bacterium
CCGCTGCCCCATTTGGTTCGCCCGCTCGACGACCATGTCGATGCTGCCGACCATCGAGAAGGCCTGCTCCGGGATCGCGTCGTGGCGGCCTTCGAGGATCTCCCGGAAGGAGCGGACGGTGTCCTCGCGCGAGACGTACTGGCCGGGGGTGCCGGTGAAGACCTCGGCGGTGAAGAACGGCTGGGACATGAACTGCTCCAGCTTGCGGGCGCGGGCGACGGTCTGCTTGTCCTCGTCGCTCAGCTCCTCGACGCCGAGGATGGCGATGATGTCCTGGAGGTCGCGGTAGCGCTGGAGGACCTGCTGGACCTCGCGGGCGACCTCGTAGTGGTCCTGGCCGACGATCAGCGGGTCGAGGATGCGGGAGGTGGACGCCAGCGGATCGACCGCCGGGTAGATGCCGCGGGCGGCGATCGCGCGCTCCAGCGAGATCGTCGCGTCAAGGTGGGCGAACGTCGTCGCCGGGGCCGGGTCGGTGTAGTCGTCGGCCGGGACGTAGATCGCCTGGACGGACGTGATCGAGCCGGTCTTGGTCGAGGTGATCCGCTCCTGGAGCTGGCCCATCTCGGTCGCCAGGGTCGGCTGGTAGCCGACCGCGCTCGGCATCCGGCCGAGCAGCGCCGAGACCTCGGAGCCGGCCTGGACGAAGCGGAAAATGTTGTCGACGAACAGCAGCACGTCGCGCCCCTCGTCGCGGAAGTATTCGGCCATCGTCAGGCCGGTCAGGCCGACGCGGAGGCGGGCGCCCGGCGGCTCGTTCATCTGGCCGAAGACGAGCACGGTCTTGTCGACCACGCCCGACTCGTGCATCTCGCCCCAAAGCTGGGTGCCTTCGCGGGTCCGCTCGCCGACGCCGCAGAAGACGGAGTAGCCGCCGTGCTCGGCGGCGATGTTGCGGATCAGCTCGGTGATGATGACCGTCTTGCCGACCCCGGCGCCGCCGAAGACGCCGGTCTTGCCGCCGCGGGTGAATGGGGCGATCAGGTCGATGACCTTGATCCCGGTCTCGAAGACCTCGACCCCGGTCGCCTGCTCGGCGAAGCTCGGCGCGGCGCGGTGGATCGGGTACCTGGTTTCGGCGTTGACCGGCCCGGCCTCGTCGATCGGGTCGCCGGTGACGTTGAGGATTCGGCCCAGGGTCGCCGGACCGACCGGGACCTGGATCGCGTCGCCGGTGTCGATCGCGTCGGTGCCGCGGCGCAGCCCGTCGGTGGTGCTCATCGCCACGGCGCGGACGGCGTCGTTGCCGAGGTGGTTTTGGGTTTCCAGGACCAGCAGACTGCCGTCGTCGCGGGTGACGTTGATCGCGTTGTAGATCTCCGGCAACTGGTCGGCCGGGAACTCGATGTCGACGACGGGGCCGGTGATCTGGATGATTTTGCCGGTGGCGGCCATGGGCTGGTTGGCTCCTTACGTGGCGGTGCGCGTTGGCGACGGAGAGGGCCTCAGGGATCACGCCCCGACAAACGGGGTGGCTTAGCCGGCAAACGCGTTCGCGCCGGCCGCGATCTCGGAGACTTCGCGGGTGATCTGGGCCTGGCGGGCCTTGTTGTAGGAAAGGTTGAGGTCGGCGACGAGGTCCTTGGCGTTTTGGCTGGCGTTGCGCATCGCCACCATCCGGGCGGAGTGCTCGGAGGCGATGGATTCCAGGAGCGCCTGGTAAACCTGGATCTCGACGAAGCGGGGCAGGAGGTCGGCCAGGACCGCCTGCGGGCTGGGTTCGAAGATGTAGTCGGAGTAGGCGCCTTCGCCCTCCGGCCGCACGATCGGCAGCACCTGGCGCACTTCCGGCACCTGGGACAGGGTGTTGACGAACTTGGCGAAGACGACGAAGACCGCGTCGACCTTGCCGGCGACGAAATCCTGGATCGCCACGTCGACCATCGGCCGGATGTCGTCCAGGCTCGGCGCGTCGCCGAGGCCGATGAACTCGGCGACCACGTCCTGGCGGGTGCGGACCATGAAGTCCCGCCCCTTCTTGCCGGAGGCGATCACCTCGACGGGAACGTTGGCCTCGCCGAGGATGTAGCGGGTGGCGCGGCGGATCACGTTGGTGTTCAGGGCGCCGGTCAAGCCGCGGTCCGGGGTGATCAGGATCACCGCCGAGCGCGTGATCTCGCGCTGGGTCAGCAAGGGGTAGTTGGCCAACTCGGCGGCGTCGATCCGCAACGAGGCGAGGTCGGCGATCACCCCTTGGAGGCGGTCGGAATACGGCCGGCTGGCGAGGACGCGCTGCTGCGCCTTGCGCATCTTGGCGGCGGAGACCATCTCCATCGCGCGGGTGATCTGGGACATGTTGCGGACGCTGCGGATGCGGCGCCGGATCTCGCGGGCGTTGGCCACGGCGGTCCTCCGTCCTCGGTCCTCGTTAGCGTGCGGCGGCCATCACCGGGGTAGCGGACGAGGCGAACGACGAACCGCCTTTAAAATTCTCGGTCGCGGACTTCAGCAGCGGCGTCAGCTCGTCGGAGATCTGACCCTCGGTCGCGATCCGGGCCAGGAGTTCCGGCTGGGCGGTGCGCAGGTAGTCCAGGTACTCGGTTTCGAAGGCGCGGACCTTGTCAACCGCGACGTCGGCCAGGAAGCCGTTGCTGGCGGCCCAGAGGATGGCGACCTGCTCCTGCACCGGCAACGGCTGGTACTGCCCCTGCTTCAGGATCTCGGTCATCCGCTGCCCGGTCTCGATCTGGTTGCGGGTCGTCGGGTCGAGATCCGACGTGCCGAACTGTGCGAAGGCGGCCAGGGAGCGGTACTGGGCGAGGTCGATCCGGAGGCGGCCGGCGACCTGGCGCATCGCCTTGATCTGGGCCGCGCCGCCGACGCGGGAGACCGAGATGCCGACGTTGATCGCCGGCCGGATCCCGGCGTAGAACAGGTCCGGCTCCAGGAAGATCTGGCCGTCGGTGATCGAGATTACGTTGGTCGGGATGTAGGCCGAGACGTCGCCGGCTTGGGTCTCGATCATCGGCAGGCTGGTTAGCGAGCCGCCGCCGAGATCGTCCGAGAGGCGGGCCGAGCGCTCCAGGAGGCGGGAGTGGAGGTAGAAGACGTCGCCCGGGTAGGCTTCGCGGCCCGGCGGGCGGCGGCCGAGGAGGGAGACCTCGCGGTAGGCCTGGGCGTGCTTGGAAAGGTCGTCGTAGACGATCAGGGCGTCGCGACCGGCCTCCATGAACTCCTCGCCCATCGCGGTACCGGAGAAGGGGGCGATGAATTGGAGCGGCGCCGGGTCGGCGGCGGAGGCGGAGACGACGATGGTGTGCTCCATCGCGCCGCGCTCTTCGAGGATCCGGACCGATTGGGCGACCTGCGACTGCTTCTGGCCGATCGCGACGTAGATGCAGACCACGTCGCCGCCGCGCTGGTTGATGATGGTGTCGAGCACGATCGCGGACTTGCCGGTCTGGCGGTCGCCGATGATCAGCTCGCGCTGGCCGCGGCCGATCGGGATCATCGCATCGATGGCCTTGATCCCGGTCTGCAGCGCCTGATCGACGTTCTGGCGCTTGATCACGCCGGGGGCGATCCGCTCGATGTCGCGGAACTTGTCGGTCGCGATCGGCCCCTTGCCGTCGATCGGCTGGCCGAGGGCGTTGACGACGCGGCCGATCAGGGCATCTCCGACCGGGACCGAGGCGATCCGGCCGGTCGACCGGACCTCGTCGCCTTCCTCGATCTCCTTGTACTCGCCGAGGACGATCACGCCGACGGCCTCTTCTTCGAGGTTGAAGGCGAGACCGATGGTGCCGGACTTCGGGAACTCCACCAGCTCCGAGGCCATCACCTGGCTCAGCCCGTAGACGTTGGCGATGCCGTCGCCGACGCTGACCACGGTGCCGACGTTGGTGACGGTCATCTGCTGCTGGAAGCCGGCAATCTGCTGCTTCAGGATGTCGCCGATTTCGGTGGCGCGCACGGCCATGGGGGTTTCCTCGCTTCTGATTACTGCCTACCGCCGACTGCCCACGTGCTACGCCGAGGCGGCGAGCCGTGCCCGAAGCTGGCGGAGCTGGTTGACGACGCTGCCGTCGATCAGTTGGTCGCCGATCCGGGCGACGATGCCGCCGATGATCGCCGGATCGGTCCGCATCCGCAGCTCGATCTGCTTGCCGGCGATCTCGGCCAACTTGTCCTGGACCGCCGCCTGCTCCGGCGCGGTCAACGGTTCGGCGGTGGTCACCTCGGCAACGGCGATGCCGCGCTCGGCGAGCACGCCTTCTGTGTACATCCGATACAGGTCCGGTACGATCCGGAGCCGGTTGCGCTCGACCAGCATCCGGGCCAGATTGCGGGCCTCTGGCTGGGCGTCCGCCAGCACGTAGTCGACCATCTCCAGCTTGCGGCTTTGGGCCACGTTCGGACTGTCGAGGTAGGCGGCCACGGACTCTTCGGCCATCGCGGCGTCGAGCGTGGCCAGGTCCGCCGCCCAACCGTCGAGGTTGCCTTTTTCTTTGGCCAGCCCGAGGACCGCCTGGGCGTACCGCCGCGCAACCGAACTCGCCATGCCGTCTCCTGTCTGGTGATCGCGGTGCGCGGCGGCGCCGTGTTCCCTTGGATGGGATGTTGGCCGCCGTTGCTCCGGCGTTGGTTGACGGCGAGGAATCGGTGGCGTGTGCGGGCGGCGCGATCGGGCCGCCCATCGCACCGGCACGGCATGCCGTCCCCCTCCCCGGCCGCGTCGGGTGTTACGCCGATGGCCTCGCCGCCGCCCGCCCGGCCGCCCCACCGGCCCCGTTGGTCCCGCCGACCTCGGCCAGCGTTTCCTGGATCAGCCGGCTTTGGGACGCCGGGTCGAGTTCTTTGCGCACGATCCGGGAGGCCGCCATCACCGCCAGGTCGGCGACCTCCTGGCGGAGTTGCTGCCGGGCGGTCTCGGTCTCCTGGCGCAGGGTCTCCCCGGCGCGGGTCAGGTACTCGTCGGCCTGCTTGCCGGCCTCCTCGCGGGCACGAGCCAGCGTGGCCTCGGAGACCTCGCGGGCGTTGACGACGATGCCCTGGGCTTCGCGCCGGGCCTCGGCCAGCACCTGCTCGTTGCGGGCGGCGGTCGCTTGGAGTTCGGCCTGCATCCGCTCGGCGGCGGCCATGCTCTCGGCGACCTGCTCCCGGCGCTGGTCGAGCACGCGCAGGATCGGCTTCAGGGCGAACCGGTTGAGCAAGTACAAGAAGATGATGAAGGCACCGAGCTGGATCGCCAGGTTCCAGCCGTTGATGCCGAGTGCGTCCATGGTGCCCCTCCCTTCGCGCCGTGCCCAACCGTGACCGATGCCCCGGCGGGCGGGGTCGTTCGCCCCCGCCCGCCGGATGCGGCGATTAGACGAAGGCGATGATGATCGCGATCACGAAGGCGTAGATGGCGACCGCTTCCGCGAGCGCCGCGCCGATGATCATCGTGGTCCGGATGTCGCCGGCGGCCTCCGGGTTGCGTCCCAGGGCCTCCATCGCGCCGCGGACCGCGAGCCCAATGCCCAGGCCCGGGCCGAGACCGCCGAGACCGATCGCCAGCGCGGCGCCGATGTAGCGGACGCCCTCGATATCGGTAATGCCGTCGAACACGTCGGTTCCCTCCCCGTACTCGTCCGGGCGCCGTCGCCCGCCGCCGTGTGGGAACGGCACCGCGCCGTCCCCGTGTCCCACGTCCCCGCCGGCGCCCCTGCGCCGACCCGGTCGTTGGTCCCGTGCGCCCGCCCGGCATCGCGCGGCGAACCGCGGGCCCCGGCGGCGAACCGCCAAAAGTGGATCAGTCGCCGGCACCGGCCGGCACGTTGCCCAAGCCGTGGGCGCCTTCGGTGTGGGTGGCTTTGTCGTGGGCGTGGGCCTCGTCGCCGTGGCCGCCGGCCGTCGCCAGGGTGATGTAGATCAGCGTCAGGAGGGCGAAGACCAGGGCCTGGATCGCGCCGAAGAGCAGTTCCAGCCCGAGGAAGACGACCGGGAAGACCACCGGGATCACCGCGACCCGGATCGCCGCCGCCATCGCGTACATCACCGCCAGCAGCACCTCGCCGGCGAACACGTTGCCGAAGAGCCGGGCCGAGAGCGAGATGATGCGCGAGAACTCGGAGATGAGCTCGATCGGGAACAGGAACGGCGGGTCGGCCATGTGCTTGAGGCGACCCGCTACCCCGTGGGCGGAGATCCCGGCCACCTGGACCACGGTAAAGGTCAACAGCGCCATCGCCAGGGTCATGTTGAGGTCGGCGTTCGGCGCCCGGAAGTAGGGCACCAGCACTTCGTGCGCTTCCTCGTGGGCGTCGTCGTCGGCGGCGTGGGCCTCGGCCGATTGCTCGGCGGAGGATTCACCGACCACCCCGGAATCCTCGGAATGGGACTCCTCGGTCGCGTCGGTTTCCTGGGCGAACAGGGCCGGCCCTGCGCCCGCGTCGGAGCCGACGGCGGCGATCACGCGGGCTTCGGCTTCGGGAACGTCGAGGTCTTCGTCGGTCTCGTTCTGGCGCTCGTCGGTCGTCTCTTCGGCTTCCTCGGTGTGGTAGTAGCCGATGGTGCCGACGCCGGGCAGGAGACCCGAGTAGTTGGCGACGACGATGAAGATGAAGATGCCGGCCACCAGGGGGAAGATCCGCCGCCCGGCCCGCTTGCCGGCGGTGCCCTCGACCAAACCGAGCAGGAACTCGACGATCAGCTCGACAAACCCTTGGGCGCGGCCAGGGACGACCTTCAAACGGCGGGCGATCATCGAGAAGACGAGCAGGATGGCCGCCATCACGATGAACATCGTCAGCATCGAATTGGTGACGGGGATCGGACCGATGTGGAAGAGGGTTTCCGCGGCGAGTTCGACGTGGACTTCCATAAGCCGGCGCCCCACTCCTCGTCTCGTCCCCGACGCGGTCGTCGGGCCGTCCGCCTTCGTCCTCGGTCTCGCCTAGCCGGAGCGCGAACCCCGCCGCCCGACCACCCGGGCCAGTCCTCGGGTCAGCGGGGGGGCGGCCCGGTCCTTGCGCCCGATCTGGGCCAACTCGTAGAGCTGATACCCGGCGGCGATCAGCCCCAGCGCAACCCCGATCAGGATCAAGATCGGCTCGGTTCCCAGCGTCCGATCGAGGAAGACCCCGCCGCCGATGAACACGATCAGGCTGGCGACCACCGAGCAACCGAGACCGCTCGCTGCCCCGACCGCGCTCAACTGGTCCCGCTGCTCCGGGGTCGGACCTCGGGTGGATCCTCCGGCTGGGCCGTCGGCCATCTCCCCTCCGCCCTTCAACGTGTGAAGGATATCACAATCTCGGTTCGGGGCGCAACGATCCCGCCCGCGGCCGATGGAGGCGTCCAAGCCGATGCGGCATCGCACGAAGTGCGCCAGGGATGGACGGCGCGAGCGGGAGCCGCCAACCGCATCGGTGCGACACGGCTGCCGACCTTAGCCGTCCCCGGTTGCGACCTGCTCGCCACCGAGGTGCGTGGGCGGTGTTCCCCGGTCGCGGGAAATGCCGGGCGAATCGCGGCCCTCGTCGTTGCCGGTAACGCGCGAGCTTCCTCGCTTCGCCCGGACCGTCCCAAGAACTGGCTCTATTGCTGGGCTCTATGAACCCGGCCGGCCCAAGTCCTTCCTCATAGTCCTTCCACTCCCGCACCCGATTCCGGTATGCTCCCCGTTGGGGACGGGATTGGATCGTTCATTGTGATTGCCAAGCGCACCAGCGATCGGCTCCCGCCTTCGGACGCCTTGCTCTGCCACGGCACGGACGTACCGCGCTTCGGGTTCTTGGGTATATGGCGTCTGGGCCGTTGTGCCCCCAGCATGGGAGGGTGATGGGACGGAGTTCACCCCTCGTTTGCCCGGTGCCGGGTTCGCGCCTCCCACCGGTCGCTCCTCGGTGCGGGCGATGATTCGCCGCGCGTCCTTGCGGACCCGGTTCGCCGTGGCCGCATTGGCGTGCTTGCTGCCGCTGCTCGGGGTGGTCTTCTACGTCGTTCTCCGCACGTTGGAATACAGCCGCGACCAGTTGTCGCAGACCGAGGTCGCGGTCGCCGATCTGGTCGCCCAAACCGTGGTCCAGACGCTTCAGGACTACGAGGGCATCCTGGTCGATGCCGCCCGCGCCGAGGCCGTGCAGCGGCTCGACGCGGTCGGCAGCGAGGAGGTCCTCGACTCGTTCGTGCCCGGGCGACCAAACCTCAAAGAACTGTTCTTGTTCGATCCCGAGGGGGAGTTGATCGCCTCGACCGGCGGGTTGGAGCCCGGGGTGCTCCGCCCGCGCTTCCAAACGGCGCTGGATCGGGCGATCGCGGGCGATGTCGGCGTTTCCGGCCGCGTCGGGCTGCCCGAGGGCGACGTGATCGCCCTGGTCGCCCCGGTCTGGCAGGGCAACAAAGACGAGGGCCAACCGGTCGGCGGCATCGGCCTAATGTTCTCCGCCGCCCGCCTCGACGCGGCGCTGCAACCGCTCGGCGGCGGCGAAACCGTGATCGCGGTGGTCGCCGAGAACGGCGTCATCGCCCCCCGGGCCGCCGCCGAAACCGAAGGCCGGAACCTGACCGAGCGCCTGGCCGACCCGATCGCGGTCGCCGTCGCCGGCGGACGCGGTAGCCACGACTACCGCGAGGACGGCGGCGTGCAGCGCCTGGCCGTCTACACCCCGGTCGGGTTCGAGGACGTCGGCTGGGCGGCGCTGGTCAGCAACCCGTCGCCGACTACCTACGGTCCGAACCGGACCCTGCTCCGCAACGGCCTGTTCGTCCTCGCCGCCGCCGGGGTGCTGACGCTGGGGATCGCCCTGATGCTCGGCGAGGTCATGGCCCGGCCGCTGCGGTTGTTGACCCGCCAGGTCTCGGCCCTGGCCGGCGGAGACTACGACCAGAACGTGGAGACGGTCGGCGGCGGCGAAGTCCGTGACCTCAGCATCGCCTTCCAGGAGATGGCCGACCGCTTGATCGCCCAGGTCCGCGATCTCGGCAGCGCCCGCGAGGAGCGGGAGCGCCAGGCCGAGCAGTTGCGCGACCTCCACCGCCGCACCCTGCGCTTGCAGGAGGACGAGCGGCGGCGGATCGCGGCCGAGATCCACGACGCGGTCTCGCCCCTGATCACCGGCGCGCTCTACCAAGCACGGGCGCTGCGCTTGACCAACGGCGCGACCGAACCGGCCGCCCGCGACGAGGCCCTGGAAGCCATCAGCGACCACCTGGAAGGGGCGACCGAGGAGTTGCACGGCGTCATCTTCGCCCTCCGCCCGCCGGACCTCGACGACATCGGCGTCGTCGCCGCGATCGAGCGCTACGTCGTCGGCGTTCAGCGCTCGGGGTTGACCTGCCACCTCGACGTGGTCGGCGAGATCCCGGATTTGGCGCCGGAGGTGCGGCTCGGCGTCTACCGGATCGTCCAGGAAGCGCTGCACAACGTGCTCCGCCACGCCGGGGCGGACGAGGCGGTGGTCCGGCTGGAGGCGTTGGACGCCGTCGCGCTGCGGGTCACGATCCGCGACAACGGGGCCGGGTTCGACCCCGAGCGGGAGGTCCGCCCGACCTCGCTCGGTCTGCTCTCGATGCGGGAGCGCGCAGCCGCGATCGGGGCGACGCTGGAGATCCGCGCCCGCCCCGGCGGCGGCACGGCGATCGTGATCGAGCGCCCGTTGGACGCCGAGTTGGTTGGCCCGGCCGCCGGCGACGCCGCGCTGGAGGCGTTCGAGCGGGAACCGCCGGTCGCCGCCCACGAATCGGGGCACGGGGCGTCGGATCGAGATCCCGGGCCAGCGATCCGTAGCACGCCGCCGCAACTGGTCGGCGCCGCGGAGGCGCCGTGATCTCGGTCTTGCTGGTGGACGACCATCCGGTCGTGATCGAAGGGCTGCGGAAGCTACTGGCAGCGGCCGGCGACATCGACGTCACCGGCGAAGCCCACGACGCGGCCGAGGCGATCGAGCAGACCCGCGCCCTGCGCCCGGACGTGGTGCTGCTGGACCTGCGGATGCCCGGGGCCAGCGGGGTCCAGGCCACCCGCCGCCTGCGCGACCTCGAAACCGGCGCCGCCGTGATCATCCTCACGTCCTACGGCGACCAGGCCTACGTCCGCCAGGCCCTCGAAGCGGGCGCCGACGGGTACCTGCTCAAGAGCACCCCGCCGGAGCAGCTGATCGCCGCAATCCGCGCCGCCGCCCGCGGCCGCCGCCAGCTCAGCCCGGAGCTGCTGGACGGGGTGCTCTCCGAGTTCGGCGGGTTGGCGCGGGAGCAGACCTCGCGCACGGCCGACCTGGCGCCGGAGGATCTGGAGATCCTGCGCCGAGCCAGCAAGGGCGCCACCAACCGCGAGATCGGGGTCGCGATGGGGCGCTCCGAGATCGCGATCAAGAAGCGCCTGCAGGGCATCTTCGCCAAGTTGGGCGCGGTCGACCGCGCCCACGCCGTCGCCGAATCCATCCGGCGGGGGTTGATCTGACCCCGTCCTGGGGGCAATCGCGACGACACCGGGCCGCCCGGAGCGGGAAGGGTGGGGCGCGGCGCCGGCGCTGCCGGCGGCGACCCGCCGCTCGCTCGGCGACGGTCGGGCGATCCGGTCGTCGGCGCCCCGGCCGTCGCCTTGTTCGCGGTCAGAATCACCCTCGGCGACCCGGTGTTGCCCGCCCAAGGAGACGCCGCCCTCGCCGCGTTCGCCGCGGCCATGACCGTCGGCCCCCTCGTTGGCGCTCGCCGTCGGCCGCCGCAGTGGAACCGCGGGGCGGAACCCGGGGGCGTGACGGCGCATCGTCCACCAAATCGCGCGGGCGATCACCTGTGACTCTGAGGCGAACGAACGGACCCGGAAGGGTATCCGTTCGGACGATGCCGGCGACCCCCCCAAGACCTACCATACGGACAGAGGGTGATCGCCCCAACGGACGCGATCCCCGGCCGTCGCTACGGCGGCGGTTGACAACCCGTTCACCCCCCGCGTTGCCAGCCACAGCGCGGGCTTCCCTTCCCTCCTGAGGCGTAGGCCGCACGGCCCCCAAAGCCGCGCGGCCTCACCTCGTTTAAGGAAGGGGGTCGGTGCCTCTTGGGCAACGCCGCCGCACCCCTTGCCGGCCAACAAACCCGACCGCCCCAGCCGCGACGTAGGCTGAATGGTTCCGATCGCGCCGTCGCCCGTCCTTCGGTTGGGGGATCGGGAGGCACGGTTCGTGCAGCCGGTGTCTGGAGCATGCGACCGGCGTTCCGGTCGCGCCGTTGATGATCGACCGCCATCGGGGTGGTCAACGACCGAGGAGCAACGTCCGTGGCGCGTCGAACAAGCAGGAGCGTCGTCGGTGGGCTTGGGGTGGCGACCCTGGTCGCCTTGATCGCGTTGGCACTGGCCGTGGCGCCGCTGCGGATCAGTTGGGGAGACGCCGGGTCGGCCGGCGCCCAAGACCAGACGCCCGACCCGGTGACCGACCCGACCGGAACCGTGGCGCTGGTGCGGCAGGTCGGCCCGGCCGTGGTGACCGTGATCAACGAGCAAACCGGCGGCGGGCTGATGGGCGATCAGGGTGCCCAGGAGGCCGGCCGCGGCACCGGCTTCATCATCAGCGAGAACGGCGACATCGTCACCAACTGGCACGTCGTCACCGGCGGCGACAAGTTCGAGGTCATTTTCGCCGACGGCGAAACCCGCTCCGCCGAATTGGTCGGCTCCGATCAGGTCTCCGACCTGGCGGTGATCCGAGTCGAGGGCGAGGTCCCGGCGGTCGTTTCGCTCGGGGACTCCGACGCCCTGCAGCCGGGCCAAACCGTGGTCGCGATCGGCTCCCCGCTCGGCCAGTTCACCAACACCGTGACCCAGGGCATCGTCAGCGCCCTCGGCCGCAACGAGTTCTTCCAGACCAACGACCCGTGTTCGGCCACCTACACCAACCTGATCCAGCACGACGCCGCGATCAACCCCGGCAACTCCGGTGGGCCGCTGTTCAACCTCGCCGGCGAGGTGGTCGGCGTCAACACGCTCGGCATCCCGTCGACCCAGAGCGGGCCGGTCCAGGGGTTGTTCTTCGCGGTCCCGGCGAGCACCGTCCAGGAAATCGCCACCGAGCTAATCGAGGACGGCGCCGTCGCCTACCCGTTCTTCGGCATCTCCGGCGGCGCCGTGACTCCGCAGCTCGCCGCCGAGAACGACCTCCCGGTGGACTTCGGCCAGTACGTCCAGACCGTTCAGGCCGGCGATCCGGCGGCCGACGCCGGGGTCCAGGAGGGCGACATCGTCACCGCGATCGACGGCCAGCAGATCGACGCCCAGAACTCGTTCGTCGAGGTGCTGTTCGCCCACGAGCCGGGCGAGACGGTCGAGGCCACCGTCCAGCGCGGCGACGAGGAGATCACCGTCGAGGTGACTCTCGGGGAACGTCCGCCGGCTGATCCCGCGTTGTGCGAGGGGCGATCGCCATAGCGGCGGGCGACGATCCCCCTAACCCTCCAACCCCCCTTCCCCCCGTTCGCGGGGGGAAGGGGGGTTTCTGTTGGGTGGTGAATTTGACCCCCTCTGCACTCGGGAACCCAACCCCGCCCTACGCCGGGTGAGGGACTTTGGCCACCGCGTCGCCCGAATGCGGAGTCCCTGTGGCGCCCCCGTTTTCCCCGACGCAGGGGGAAACGGGGGCTGGTGGGGATAGGGGGATTATCCACCCAGTGCCGCGTCCTCCGCCGCGTAGTCGAACGCCGCCGGGTCGGTTTCGACCGGCGGGTTGGAACGCTCCCAGGCGACGGTGCGGATCAGGCCCTCGGCGCGGGAGATCGGCTCGGCGAAGCCGAGGTCGCGGCGGAAGCGGCCGGTGTCGGCGGCCAGGTCCTGGTCCAGGTTCGCCTCGTCGCGGAGGTGGGCGGGGAGGCGGTCCGGCGGCAGGACGACGACGCGGCCGGTCCAGCCGGTGGTCTCGGCGAGGAGGCGGACCCACTCCCCTTCGGTCGGGGCGTCCGGTTCGCCCAGGTTGTAGGTCTTCCCGGCGGCGCGTGGGTCGACCACGGCGGCGGCGATGGCAGCGGCGATGTTCTCGACGTAGCCGCGGTGCGCCCGCCAGCGGGCCTGGGCTTCCCCAAGCAGGATCGCGGGGCGCCCGTCGTCCATCCGTTGCACGGCCCAGCGGAAGCGGCGCTGCTTGTCGCCGGGGCCGTGGACCATCGGCAGGCGGAGGACGGTGCCGGGCAGGGTGGGTTCGTTCATCACAATGTCTTCGGCGAGGATCTTGTCGTAGTCGTGGGACCAGGGGCGGGGCGCCTCGGGGTTGGCGTCCGGGTCCGGCTCGGTCGGACGGTACGGAAAGCGTTTTTCGCGCAGCGGGGCGTCTTCGGTCAGCGGGACCGGGTCTGGTGGGCCGGGTTCGGTGCCGATGATCCGGCCGTAGGCGCGGTAGACGTCCATCGAGGAGATCGCGACCAGGCGCCCGGCGGTGCCGCGCAGGGCGTCGACGACCCGTCGGCTGTCCGCCTCCCCGATCGGGACCATGAACAGCACCGCCTCCGGCGCAAGCCGCGCGATGGCCGTCCGTTGTTCCGCCAGCGCCGCCCAATCGGCGTGCAGGTGGGCCACGCCCGGTGGCAGATCGGCGGTGGTGGTGGTTCCACGATGGAGCAGCGTCAGCGCGTGGCCGTCGGCGTGGAGCCGCCGCACGACGTGCGGCCCGACGAACCCGGTGCCGCCCAAGACCAGGATGTTCACGTTCGTCCTCCACGCGATGCTCGTCGCTGGGTGTCCGGACAATAGCTTCCGGCCGATCCCGGCGGTAGCGTACGCCATATCCGGTGACGCCCGGGCGAGGACCGGATCGGCGGCCGGTGGCCGCGCCCCCCGCCCCGCGACCGCGCCGGGCGGGGTGGGGGCATGCGCCATGATCGAGGGCGATGCTCGCGCCACCCAGCGGACGGGAACGGCGCTCAGCGACAGCGGCTTTTCGGCAACGTTGCTGAACCTGGCCCCTTACCTGCTGACCTTGGCCACGGTCGTCACCGTGGTGCTGTACATCGTGCCCGCGAGCGTCCTCCGGTCGGACGAGCGGGCGTCCTGGTGGTCGGATTGGGCGAACTACACGGCGCCGCTCGCGGGGTTGCTCGTCGCCGCGGTGGTCGGGGTCGTGGCCGCCTGGTTGAACCGCGACCAGGCCGCGCCCGACCGGGTCCAACCGCGATCGTACGGGGAATTGTGCGAGCGCTGGAGCGCGCTCGACGCCCGGGTCGAGAAGATCTGCCCGTCGGCGAATCTGGAGGGGTTGGGCGGGGACGCGGCGACTCCCCCGGTCGGCTCCGTCGCCACCGCGCCCGGCTCTGCCGCCGCGCCTGAGACGGAGGCCATGGACACGACCGCCGCCCCGGCGACGGACCCGACCACCCCCGGCCCGGATCCGGGGTTGGCGCTCGGCCGGGAGATCGCCTGCGCGGAGGCGCGGGTCCACCGCGACTACATCGCCACCGAACTGGGTTTGGTTCCCGGTTCGAACGAACGCGGGCCGCGGACCACCGGAACGCGGTGGGTGCTGGGCACCGGGTTCGTCGACGCCTGGACGCGACTGCACGCGGCCGAGGCGGCGCTGTTCCTGGTCGCGCCGGTGGAGCTGGTGATCGGCGCCGCGCTCCACGACGAGATGCGGCTCAAGGGGTCCCCGATCCAGAACGCCGACGACCAGTTGCACAAGCTGCGCTGGGCGGTCCACGTGCTGGGCGGGACCGGGTACCTGACCCCCGCCTCGCAGCCACCGGCGATCGGGGCGGAGGATCGAACCCCGGCGGCGCTGACGCAGGCGCGCGTCGCGTTGCGGGGGGTACGATTGGCGATCGAGGAGTTTCGGGATGCCCGGCGAGACGCGCTGGTGCGGGCGCGGAACAATCTGACCTGGACCGGCATGGTGACCGGGATTTTGGCCTACGCCCTGCTCGGGACCGCGATCCTCGTCGAGGCGCCGTCCGAGGCGGTGGTGACGGCGTTGGTCTTTTACCTGGTTGGGGCGGTGGTCGGCCTGTTCGGGCAGCTCGGCATCAACGCCCACAGCACCGGCGAGACCGAGGACGATTTCGGGCTGTCGCAAGCGCGTCTGCTCTATTCGCCGATGCTCTCCGGATTGGCGGCGGTTGGCGGGGTGGTCACGACCACGATGCTCTACGCGACCTTGAACGGGCCGATCCTGACCGCGCCGGCGGACATCCCGGTCGTCGCGACGGCGACCACGGGCGCCACGGCGACCACGCCGTCGCCGACCGGGTTGGCCGGCTTCGTCACCCCGATCGCCACCGGGGCGACCTTGCCCGCGGCAACCGCGTCCGCTGGCGCCGGGACCGCCTCTCCAGCCGGCCGGGCCTCACCGACCGCGTCGGCCACCGCGCGAGCCACCGCCACCGCCACGGTGACGCCTACCGCCACCGGGAACCTGCCGAGAACCGCGACAGGGACCGCCACGGCCGTGCCGGCCAGCGGCGCGACCGCTCCCGGGCCAACCGGAACCCCGGACGAGACCACCCCGGCGCTGGAGATCCCCGCCTTGCGCGACATCTTCGACCTCAATCAGGACCGGTTCGGACTGGTGCTGGCCGCCATCTTCGGCCTCACCCCCGGCCTGCTGATCGACCGCCTCCAGGGCCAGGCAAACCGCTACAAGAGCGATCTCCAGCGGACGAACGCGCAGTAGCGGGGCACCGGAGTCGAGACCATGGAAGGGTGCCCGGTGGGCTGTCCCCTCCGCCGGGCGGCGACGATCCACGGGGTGGCCGTCGGCACGGCCCCGGCCCCCTAGTTGCCCCGCATCAGCCCCCCCATCATCGTCGTCAGCCCGCCGTCGACGTGGACGATCTGGCCGGTCAGGTAGGACGCGGCGGGGGAGCAGAGGAAGACGGCGAGACCGGCGATGTCGTCCGGGTAGCCGACGCGGTTGGCGGGGATGCGGGCGGCCAGGGCCTCGCGGTCGTAGGTCGGGGTGTGGTAGCGCTCGACCTCGATCACGCCGGGGGCGATGGCGTTCACCTGGATGTTGTGGGGGGCGAGCTCGATCGCGGCGGCTTTGGTCAGCATGTTGATCCCGCCCTTGCTCGCCTCGTAGTGGGCGTGGTGGGGAACCGCGCTGGTGCCGTGGACCGAACTCAGGTTGACGATCCGCCCCCCACGCTCCTGGCGGATCATCTCCTGGGCCGCGCGCTGGGTGCAGAAGAACGCGCCCCGGAGGTTGATGCCGTGGGTTTGGTCCCACTCCTCCGGCGTCAACTCCAGCAGCGGGCGCGGCGCCGTGATCCCGGCGTTGTTGATCAGGATGTCTACCCGCCCGAACCGCGACAGCGTCGCGTCGAACAGGGCGGCGATCTGCTCCGGATCGCGGACATCGCACGGGGCCGACAGTGCCTTGGTCGGATCGGGCACCACTCCAACCACGCGGTCCGCGCCGGCGGCGTTGCCGTGGTAGGCGACGACGACGGCGGCGCCCGCCTCCGCCAAGGCCGCCGCGATCCCGGCCCCGATCCCGGTCCCGGCCCCGGTGATGACGGCGACCTTGCCGCCGAGAAGATTTCGCTCGAATACCGACACTCGCCCCTCCCAGCCCTTGAGCCGGTGGCTTCGATCGTGCCGCCACGGCACCGCCCGGCGGGGGCATGGTCGCACGTCGACGGCCTGCTGGAAACCGTGGACCGGTCGGGATCGTGGCACAATCTCCGGGGAGCGGTGGTTCACCAGAAAGCGGGGGAACGGATGGCCTTTGCGGTCAAGCGGCGCGGCAAACTGACCTACTACGCGCAGGGCGAGCGACCGGTGCTGTCGGCGCTGGTGACGGAGGAGCTGCCGGACGGGGACCTCCGGATCTCGTTCGCCGGCCTGACCGGGGGCCACTCGGCCAAGGGCGTCCTCGGCCTCGACGAGCTGGTGACGATGGACCCTCAGCGCGAGATCCCGCTCGTCTTCGCCTGCTGGGAGCGCTGGCTCCAAGAGGCGGGCATCTGCGATTCCCTGCGCGACGTGGATTTTATCGAGATCCACGCCTTCGGCTGCCAACCCAAAACGCCGAACCCGTTGACCGATCCGGCCGGGTACGCCGCCGAGCAGACCCGCCTGCGCCGCGCCTACGCCGACGCCTACGCCGCCTACTTCGCCGAACACCTGCCGGAGAACGGCGTCCCGTGCCGCTTCACCGTCCACGTCGTCGACGTGCCGGACAGCGCGGCCTCCTACGAGTTCTACGGCACGGCGCTGTTGCAGCGGGCGCTGGGAGGATCGTCGGTGGGGTCGCCTGGGGGAGGACCGGGCGCCTCGTGAGCCAAGGGCTGACGGCCCAGACTCCCCCGGCGGCGATCCTCGCCAGGCTCACGGTGCGTCAAGTCCTCACCAGGGAGACCGGCCATGACCGATTCGCGAACCGGACGACCGGCGCCCGACGAGCACCTTCCGTACTACGCCCAATACATCCGCCTCGTGCCCGATGGGCCGATCCTCGACACCCTGGCCCGTGAGATTGAGGCGACCGCGCGGTTCCTCGCCCCGCTGAGCGCGGAGGACGCGACCCGGCGTCCTACCCCGGACGATTGGAGCCTGGTCGAGGTCCTCGGCCACCTGGCGGACGCCGAGCGCGTCTTCGCCTACCGGATCCTGCGGATCGCCCGCGCCGATCCGACGCCGTGGGAATCGGTCGAGTTCGACGACTACGCGGCGGCGTCCGGGTACGCGCGCCGCGACCTCGACTCCGTGATGGCCGAACTGGTGGCGACCCGCGCCGCCACCATCGCCCTCCTGGCGGGCCTGGACGCCGCGGCCTGGCGGCGCCGGGCGCCGGAGGACTGGACGACCCGCAGCGTCCGCGCCATCGCCTACGCCGTCGCCGGCCACGAGATCCACCACCGGAAGGATTGGCGGGATCGCTACGGAGTAGGGAAGGGCACGACTTGAGCGCGGGCGGCGAATCGTAGGGGTATGGGTCCGCGGGGAGTCATGGCGAGGCGCGCCATCGCACCCGCTATCTTCGGTGGCTTGGACACACTTTTCTTGACCCGAGAACCACCAACCGGCGAATCCAATGTACGGACAAGTGCGGCCGACGGTCGCACCCGATACACTGGTGCACGGTGTTAGGCCAATCGGTGGTCGTCGGTCGACCATCGGTGGAGGCGACCGATCGCTCGCGGTTCACCCGAAGCGTGGCGGGCGGTTCCGGGCGAAGGAGGCGGCACGGGTGAAGCACCTGATCGCGTTCCCGACCGACGACGGCGGGACCGTCGTCGTCGAGGTAGAGGAGGAGCCGGCGCCGGGCATGGTCCGCGCCGCGCGCCCGGGGGAGGTGGCCGAGCGGGCAGGCCAAACCTTCGCCGCGGCGCTGGACACGGTGCGACTGGCGGCCGAAACGATCGTCGCCAAACTTGGCGCCCTGAGCGAGCAACCGAACGAGACCACCGTCCAGTTCGGGATCAAACTCAGCGCCCAGGCCGGCGCCCTGATCGCCTCGACCGACGCCGAAGCCAACTTTGCGGTGACGCTGAAGTGGACACGGTCCGCGTAGCGCCCGCCGCCCGCGCCGACGATCCGGCGAGCGCGACGGAGGTCGTACGGGTCCGAGACGCCAACGACCGGGTCGTCGGCGCGGGCTTCCTGGTGGCGGAGCGCCACGTGATGACCTGCGCCCACGTGGTCAACGCCGCCTGCGGCCTCGCCGCGGACGCGCGCGACGACCTGGGTGGAACGGAGTTGCTGCTCGATTTCCCCCTCGTGGCCCCATTCGCGCGGCTGCCGGCCAAGGTGGTCGCCTGGTTTCCCGTCGCCGCCCCGAACGAGCCGAGCGGGACGACCGACATCGAGGACGTCGCCGTCCTGGAACTTGGAACCGCGCCGCCTCCGGGGAGCGAGATCGCCGTCCTCGCCCGCGGCGCCGCGACCGGTCACGGAGGAGTCGAGGCAATCGGGTTCCCACCCCAACTGGACGACGGGCAGCGGTTCGAGGGGAAGATCAGCGGCCCACTTGCCCGCGGGCAGATCCAGATCGTGGGAACCACCACCACCGGAGGCCGGATTGCCGAAGGCTACAGCGGGGGGCCGGTTTGGGACCGGAACCGCCGCGCCGTCGTGGGGATGGTCGTCCAAGCCAACACCGACCCCCAGGCCAAGATCGCCACGATGATCCCGGTCGAAACCCTGATTCGGGCTTGGCCCCATCTGGCCGCCCCCGCTCCCCCGCCTTCCCCGTATCGCGGCCTAGCGGCGTTCCGACCCGAAGACCGGGAACTCTTCTTTGGCCGGGACGCCACGATCGCTAGGGTCGAGCGGGCGATCGCGGTCCGGTCCTTGGTCGCCGTGGTCGGCCCTTCTGGCAGCGGCAAATCGTCGTTGGTGCTGGCCGGCCTGGTGCCCCGGCTGGCGGATCGCGGCTGTCGGTGGACGGTCGCCAGACCTCGCCTGGACGATGTCGTTGCCAAGCTGACGGCGCTGCGCGGCGCGGCAACGCACGCCGGTCGGTTCGGGGACGGGAGTGCCACGTTGCCGCGACTGGTCGCCGACCTCGGGACCCGGGGCGCGGAAGCGCCGGGCCTGCTGCTGGTGATCGACCAGTTCGAGGAGGTGTTTGCCCCGGGCACGCCCGAGGACGAACGCGACCGGTTCTTCGAGGCGTTGGTGGCGGCGTTCGGGGCGGACCCGTTCGAGGACGGACCGCCGCCCGCCGTGGCCGTGCTGACCGTGCGCGCCGACTTTCTGCACCTCCTCTACGGGGCCGGGGGGCGGCTGCCGATGGCGCTGGCGGACGCGGACGTCAAGGTGCTGCCGATGGGCCGCGACGACCTACGCGCGGCAATTGAGCAGCCCGCCTGCGCTCGGAACGTGGCGATCGAGGCGACGGTGACGGAGAAGATGCTGGACGCGGTCGGGCGCGGCGCCGGCACCCTGCCGCTCCTCGAGTTCACGCTCGACCGCCTTTGGCTCCACCAAGAGGACCGCCGGCTGACGGATCGAAGCTACGAGATGATCAGGGGCGTCGAAGGGGCGTTGGCCCTGTACGCCGACGAGGTGCGGGAACGACTCCATCGCCTCAAGCAGGACCGCGACGTTCGCCGCGTCCTGGTCCAGTTGGTCCAGCCTGGTGGCGGAAACATCCCGGCGACACGGCGCCAAGCAACCCGCGCCCAGTTGGGCGACGCTTGGCCGACCGCGATTCGGCTCGCGGACGCCAAGCTCGTGGTGACCGACGGCGATACCTTGGCGGCGACGGCCGAACTCATCCACGAGGCGCTGATCGAGGGATGGCCGCAGCTCGCCGAGTGGGTGAAAGAGGACGCGGACTTCCGGACCTGGCAGGAGGAGCTCCGTGGCGACCTCGGGCGGTGGGAATCCGCGAAGCGCGACGGCGGCGCCTTGCTACGGGGGGGCCCGCTCGAAACCGCCGAGTCGTGGCTCGCGGAGCGGCCTTTCGAGCTGAGCGAGACCGAACGGGAGTACGTCCGCGCCTCCCGGTGCGCCCGCGACACGGCCGCCGAGCGTGACCGCGCGCGGCTCGACCGGGGCCACGCTTTGGGCGGCGCGGTCGGTTCGGGGTTCGGCTTTGGGGCGTCGCTGGCGCTCGTCTTCTGGCTTACCTCCAAGCAGGACCAGGACCTGCTGGTGGCCTCGGTGCCCGCGGCGGCGATGTTTCCGCCCGGCGCGCTCGTCGGGTTGGCGATCGGGCTGGGGATCGGGCTGCGCGCCGTGCGCGACCACGACGGACGGCGGGCGGCCGTCGCCGGCGTCGCCGGGGCGATCGCGGGCGCGATGGCGTTCGCGCTCTATCACGTCTGGACCGATGCCGGCTCGTGGGAGTCGGTCGCGGTCGGTGCGCTTGCCGGCGGCGGCTTGGGGGTGGGCGAGAGCGTGCCGTGGGGCCGTTGGTGGCGGCTCGGCATCACCGTCGCGCTGGCCACCGCCGGGCTGCTGGCCGGCGCGGCGATTGCCGGGTCCTTGGTTGACGATCCGGGGGCATGGTTACTCGCCGGCCCCCTGCTCGGTGGATTGACCGGGGTGGGGTTTATGGCCGTGGCCCGGTCGGATCGGCAGTCGGCCGACGTCC
>CADCWE010000196.1:20952-21384 GCA_902806325.1 uncultured Thermomicrobiales bacterium
ACTCGGCGGGGCGGGGAAGGGGGCCGAGCCGTGGCCATGATGCCGCTGATGCCGTCGCGTAATGATGCGACCGGGAGAACCCGCCACGAAGCGGCGCTCGGGTTGGTCGTCACGCTGGTCTTGGCCGGCATGCTCGCCGGCTGCGAGGACAACGGCAACGGATCGGACCAGGAGACTTCGGCGGCTCCCGACGACGCGGTCACGCTGACGAGCCACCTCGATGAGGTGATGCGGCGGACGAAGGCGGGCGAAGAAGTCGTGCCGTTGGGGGAGTGGCGGCCGGTCGCGGTCGGCGACGCGGTCGACGTGCGCGACCGGGGCGAAGGGTGGCTGGACTTTGCCGACCAGATCCGGGTCCGCATCTTCCGCGACTCGGCCGTGCGCATCGCGGGGATGGCCGATCCGGACGCCCCCCCGGTGCTCAAGTTTGTG
>CADCWE010000197.1 GCA_902806325.1 uncultured Thermomicrobiales bacterium
GCCACACACGCGGCATGCAGGTGGTCGTCGTCGAGACTGGCGGGCGTCCGGTGGTCGTCGGCGGCGACGTGGCGGTTTGGTTCGGCGGGCTCGACGAGCCGCACACCGAAGGCCAGCTGCGAGTGCGTGCGCTCGACCCCGAGCTGGTCTGGCTCGCGCACGAGCACGAGCCTTGGCGACCCCGCACCGACTGAGGCGTCACGCCTGCGCTCTCTTAGTCGTCGAATCATCATTTAGCACTTACGAATAAAAAACAAAGGTGCAAATAGCAACCACTAATGGTTTCCAACAGCGATTCGCTTTGTCACCATCACTAACTGGCCTGGACCAATCATTCTGACGCGATGTTGCCCACGATCGTCGCCGCCTTCGCTTGAGTCAGTCCGGCCCCGCCGAACTTTCCAGCACCGGCGCCAGCAGCAGGTCCGTGCGCGGCGTCTCCGGGTCGCCGACGACCCCAGCGACGAGGGTGATGCCGAGGCGGTCGTAGCCGTCCAGGGGTTCGGGGGGTTCGACGATCAGGTAGCCGCAGCCGTCGGCGCGGACGGTCAGTTCGCCGACCCCAGTCCGGTCGTCGCCGCGGGCAACCCAGACTCTGTAATGGCCGGCGTCCTCGCTCGGGGTCAGGCCGGTCACCACCACCAGGGCGTCGGCCTGGCCGGGGGCGACCACGAGGCTGCCCTGTCCGGCCGCGACGCCGCTGTCCGTGCCGCCGGAGGCCGCCACCAGCGGCGTGACCGCCCCGCCCAGGCGGAGATACTGGGCCAGCGTCCGCTGCGCCGCCACCGCGGCATCGCGCTCGTCGCGCGCCTGGTCCAACAGCACGCCGCCGCCGATCAGCGCCGCCACCAGTAGCGTTGCGACCAGGGCCAACCCCGCCGCGACCGGCCACGGCAGCGCGATCGGCCGCCGGGCGCGCCAGGTCGCCGGCGACGACCATGGCGGTGCGGTGCCGGGTGCCCGATCCCGGTCCTGGGCGATCTCGACCAGTAGCCGATCCCGCAGTCCGGGCGGAGGCGCCACCGGTTCGGTCGCGCCGAGCAGTGCCGCCAGCGCGTCCTCTTGCCGTCGCAGCTCAATTCGGCAGTCCGGGCACCGGTTCAGATGGCGCTCGGTCTCCCGCTGCTCCTCCGGGTCGAGCACCCCGAGCGCGAACGCGGGCAATCCCGGCGCGATCGTGGCGCAGTCCGCGGCCACCGCGGCGCCGCTTCGGCCGTCCATGGGGCCGCTCACGACCCGTCTCCGGTGGCGAGGGGGTAGTCGGAGTCGAAGCGGCCGACCGGTCGGGGCGCCACCGCGGGCGAACGAACCGACTCCGCCGGCGGCGCCTGGCGCCGCTCGGGACCGCCGAGCATCCCGGAAAGGCCGCGCATTGCCGACCGGATCTGGCTCTTGACGGTTCCCAGCGGGCGGTCCAAGCGAGAGGCGATCTCGCGCTGGGTCAACCCTTCAAAATAGGCCAGGTGGAGCAGGCGCTGATGGTCCGGGGAGAGGGCGCCAACGGCGGCGCGAACGTCCTCCTGGACCAGCCGGAGCAGCGCCTGGTCGGCCGGGTCGGGGTCGGGAGCGGCCAGGTTGGCGACTGGTTCGGGCAGCGCGGCCTCGTCGCCGGGCACGGCCATCCCCGCGAAGGGGCGCTCGCGGCGGCGGCGAAGGAGGTCGATCGCGCGGTTGCGGGCGATCCGCAGCAGCCAACCGGCGAAGGCGCCGCGCGCGGGGTCGAACCCGGCCGGGGAACGCCAGAGCTGAAGAAACACGTCGTGGGTCACCTCTTCGGCCTGGTGGGGATCGTGGAGGAAGGCGCGGGCCAGGCCGTGGACGGCGGCGGCGTGGCGGTCGTAGAGGGCGGCGAAGGCCCCGGCATCGCGCGCCACCACGCGAGCCATTAAGGCCGCGTCGGCCGCGGAATCGGTGGATCGGTCGTCGGTCATCCGGCCCACGCCCCCCGTCCCGTCCGATCGCCGCCGCGCGGCCCTGGTCGTTCCCGTCTCCGGCGGCGCCAAGGGTACCCCGTTTGGGGCCGGTTCGCACCGGGGGAACGGGGAACGGGGATCGGGGGACGGGAACGCCCGCGGTCGGAGCCGAAACGGAGCCGGCACCCCATGTCCCATTGCGGTCCCGATCTCCATCGCCATCCGTCCCGAGCGTTCGACGCACCGAGAATCACGCCGCCGGAAACGGGGCGGGAGCGGACCGTACCCGGACCCACCACCCGCCCCGTCCCGAACACGGGCGACGACATCCCTCCGCCGCCTGCTCGACCGCCCGCGGCAGCGGACCACTGCCCACTACCCACTACCCGCCTGTCACTCGACGACGACCTCGGCCGTCATATTGGCGTGGTACTCGCAGTAGTAGGCGTACGTCCCCGCCTCGTCGAAGGTCTGGGTGAAGGACTCTCCGGTGCCGAGGCGCCCGGAGTTGAAGCCGCCGCCGTCCTCGGTCGCGGTGTGGGAAGAGCCGTCCTCGTTGGTCCAGGTGACGGAGCCGCCGACGGCGACCTCGATCGGGTCGGGGTTATACGAGAAGTCGGCGATGGTGACGGCGGCGTCTTCGCCCGCGGCAGCGGCCTCCGGCGTGGCCCCGCCGGCGTTGCCTTCGCCCTCCTCGTGGGCGGTCTCGATCAGGAAAAGGGAGACGGTGGTGGTGCCGTCGCCGTTGTCCTCGAGCTCGGCGACGCCGGCGTAGCCGGATTCGTCCAGTTCGCTCAGGGTGATCAGGAGCCGGTTGCCGAGCATCCGACCACCGATATCGCCGCAGGCGATGTAGTTCTGGATTTCTTCCGCGCTTTCGTGGGCGTTGATCGCGTGGCCGCCGGCGATGATGTCGGCCAAGGGCAGATCAACCGTGGTCACGCTGCTGTCCGGCGCCACCGCCGTCTCCGGTCCCATCGCCTCATCGGCGGCCATCGGCGTGCCGTCGACCAGACCCTCCGCGCCGATGTCGCCCAGGGGAACCACGACCTCGCCCAGTTCGTCGCAGGTCCCGGTGTGGATGTGGACCGGATGGGCGTCTCCCTCGTGGGCCATGGTGGCGCCGATCCCGCCGCCCACCGCCAGCAGCGCCAGCGCGCCCACCAGCAAGAGTCCCAACGCCCCGAGTCGCATCCGATCGTGCATCGCCGTCATCCGGGTCCTCCTTGTTCCGCTCGCGCTCCAACAGGGCGCCGCACCGGGCCACCTGCCCGGCCATCCAGACGAGTGACGGCGCCATTGTCACACTTACCACTACGCGGGAGGCCCCCCGGCGGATGCACCGGGTCCACCTCCGATCCGAACGCCAACCGCCCTAGCGCGAGACGACGCGAGGGGCGCTTGTTCGTGCGTCCACGCCGGTGTACCGTGCCGGTGTTCCATCCACCCCGGACGATCCAGGATCGGATCCACGCATGCCGATCAGCCCGCTTCCCGAGCCGCCCCGCCGTCCGGTTGCGATCACGTCGCGGGCG
>CADCWE010000198.1 GCA_902806325.1 uncultured Thermomicrobiales bacterium
ACCTCGTAGAGGAAGATGTTGGCCACCCCGGACGGCACGCCGTTGAACAAGCTCATCCGCCAGATAAAAGACGCCACGACGTAGGAGATCGCGGTCGGGATGAAGAACACGGTCCGAAAGAAGGGGCGTCCAAAGCCGGCGCCATTGACAAGCAGGGCCAGCCCGAGCGAGACCGCGAACGTCAAGGGGACGATGAAGGCGGTGAAGACGACGATGGTGACCAGCGAATCCCGAAACTCGGGATCTTTAAGCACGTCGACGTAGTTTTGGAATCCGATGAAGTCGCCCAGGCTGATCGTGTTGCGCGCTTGCGAGAGGCTAATCAGGAAACCCCACCCGATCGGCAAAAACGTGAAGACGAACAACCCCAACAGCATCGGACTGACGAAGATCCAGAACGCGATCGGCGCTTCCCATTGTCGGCGCCGCTTCGGCGGCGCGGCGGGGATGCCGGCCGCTTGGACCCTGCTCGCCATGCCCGTCTCCCGCAACGCTACTGGACGAACGCCACGCCGTGAACGGCGACGGC
The DNA here is from genome assembly GCA_902806325.1 of uncultured Thermomicrobiales bacterium. Classification (GTDB taxonomy): domain Bacteria; phylum Chloroflexota; class Chloroflexia; order Thermomicrobiales; family UBA6265; genus CADCWE01. Next base: position 530 of record CADCWE010000198.1, read on the forward strand.
CTCGACACCGTCTGGATGGGTGAGGCGCCGCGACCGCCGTTCGGCACGCGGCGCCTCAACACTCCGGTCGCGATTAGGAGCCGAGGACCTGTGCGAGCTCGGCCTCGCAGGCGGCGGCGGCGGTCTGGACTTCGGTCGCCGGATCGGCCCCGTTCTTGACGATATTGGACAGCGCCGTGGTCAGGGCGGTGCCCATCGCCGCGGTCCAGGTCGGCGGCAGGATTTTGCCGTGGTCGCTGAGGAACTTGACCGCCTCGGACGCCGGGCCGGTCTTCAACGGCTCGGCGGCGGCGGCGGCGCTGATCCGCGGCGGGACGTGGAAGCCGTAGGACAGGCTCCAGTCCTGTTGGGCGGCCGTGTTCTCGATCCACAGCCACTTGACGAACGCCTTCGCCTCGGCGACGTACTGGCTCTTCGGGTTGACCATCTCCGACCAACCGCCCCAGAAGGTCGCCGGGGCGCCCTCGGCGTTCAGGGCGGGCCAGGCGGTGACCCCGAAGTCGTCACCAAGCGCCTCGGTGATGCCGGGCATCGCCCAAAGCCCGGTCCACTGCATCGCCGACAGGCCCTGGTTGAAGGCCGACGGGTCCCACCAGTCGGTCGGAGAACCGATCAGGAGCGACCCGGAGTCGTTCAACTCCTTGACCTTCTGGTAGGCGGCAACCGTCTTTGGGTCGTTGAAAACAATTTTGTTGTCGACCAGGAAGTCGGCCCCGGCCGACCACGGAGCGATGGTGAGCAGCGCGGAGATGCCGCCATCGTTGCCGAGGAACAACCCCTTGACCCGGCCGGTGTCGAGCGCCTTGGATGCGGCGATCAACTCGTCCATGTTGGTCGGTGGGGTGACGCCCTTCTCTTCGAGCAGGCTCTTGCGGTAGTAGAGCAGGCCCATGTCGTCGATCATCTTGACCGCGTAGATCTTGCCGTCGATGGTGTTGACGGCCAGGTTGTTGGGATGGAAGTCCTGCTTCACCTCCTCGGTGAACAGGTCGTCCAGCGGCTCGATCTGGCCGGCCTTGACCATCGCCACCGTCGGGTGGCCCTCGTAGACGTCGGGGCCCTCGTCGGTCAGCAGGGCGGCCGGCAACTCGGCGCCTTCGTAGTCGCCCGGTTGCCAGACCATCTCGACTTCGACGTTCGGGTTAACCTTGGTGTACTCCTCGGCGTAGCGCTGGGCCGCCTGCTGCGTCCCTTCCTCGCCGTACTGGTGGTACCACTGGGTCAGCCGGATCTTGTCCTGGGCGGTCGCGCGGGTCGGGGTGCCGTAGCCGGAGAAGACGACCGCGCCACCAGCGACGACGACCGTCTTGATCAAGGACCGCCGGTCCATGTGTGCCCGGCTCCAGTAATTCTCCGCGTCCGCGTCACGCCGTCGCTTGTTGGACATCGCCGTGAGGTCCTTTCCGCCTGCCGCCGGCGGTCGTTGCCGACGACACCCGCGCGCCTGCTCCGGCGCGCCGCTCCGCTTCGCGATCCCCGGAACAACCTCGCATTCAGGCGCGCTTCGGTGACCGGGCGAACGGCGGCATCTTGGCACGACCATCGGAAGGGTGTCAATAACCCCGCCGCGTCGCCGCGACCTCGTTCGCTCCCGAGACGCGCGTACCGTTCGAGACGCTGCTACAATGGCGCCCCCTCGCCCGGCGGCGTGGTCGGCGCGGGGTTGGTGCGAGACGGGACGCATACGGCGTGTCGAGGAGGACACCGATGGTGGACGAGCGAATGACCAACCCGGTCCAGGACTTAATCGCGGAAGCGACGCGGCTGCGATACTCCCGACGCACGGTGATCCGCCGCGCGGCGGCCCTCGGCCTCTCGGCCCCGGCCCTCGGTCTGGTGCTCTCCGGCACCGGGCGGCAGCCGGTGGCGGCGAAAGCACCGTCCGTCCAACTGGGCGGCGAGCTGAACATCCTCGCCGGCAGCTACTTCGTCCCCGAAGCGCAAACCTTCTTCGACCAGCAGACGAAGGAGTGGGGCGACCAGAACAACGTCACGGTCAGCACCGACTACGTCAACTGGCCCGACATCCAACCGAAGGTTGCCTCCGCCGTCGAGAGCGGTGCCGGCCCGGATATCGTCGAGCTGCGCGACACCTGGACCTACCTCTACTACGAGCAGATGGTCGACCTCAACGACCTCGCCGCCTCCGTCGGCGGCGCCGGTGGAAACTTCTACGGCTGGGCGGAGAACACCGTCGCCGTCGACGGTCAGTACTATTCGATCCCGGTCGGCACGTCGTCCGCCGCCTTCGCCTACCGCCAAAGCTATTTCGAGCAGGCCGGCGCGACCGAGTTCCCCAAAACCTGGGAGGAACTCTTCGCCGTCGGCAAAGAGTTGAAGGCGATGGGTAAGCCGATTGGTCAAGCCCTCGGCCACAGCACCGGCGACCCGCCGAACTTCGCCTACTCCTACATGTGGGCCCACGGCGCGATGGAGGTCGAGGAGGACGGCAAGACCATCGCGATCAACAAACCCGAGTTCGTCTCCGCCCTCGAAACCCTGATCACAGGATGGAAAGACGCCTTCGACGAGACCGGTCTTTCCTGGGACGATTCGGCGAACAACCGCGCCTTCCTCTCTGACCAAATCAGCGCCACCATCAACGGCTCCTCGATCTACATCGCCGCCCAGAACGCGGCGGCCGGCGCCGAAACCGACACCGACTACGAGGTGGTGGTTGACCCGGCCGACATCAACCACGCCGGGTTCCCTGAAGGCCCGGCCGGCCGCTTCAACGTCCTCGGCTCTTGGTCCTACGGGATCATGAAGTACTCGGAAAACCAGGAGGCGGCCCGAGCGTTCCTCGAATGGTGGCTGGCGCCGGAGCAGTTCGAGCCCTGGCTGGAAGCCCAAAAGGGCTACATCATCCCGGCCCTGCCCGCCTACGCCGAGAATCCGATCTTCACCACCGATCCCAAGCTGGCGCCGTACCTGGACGTGGTGAACTACGGCCGCAACAAGGGCTACGCCGGCCCCGCCAATCAGAAGGCGGCCCGCGCGTCCTCCGAGTACATCATCACCGACTTGATCGCCAAGGCGATCCAGAACAACGACGCCCAAGGCGCCGTCGACGAGGCGGTCCGGCTCCTGGAACGGGTCTACGGGCGGTAGGACGGAGACGGGGAGACGGGAAGGCGCGGAGACGGGAAGTAAGACGCAGCCGCGAATCGGCCATCGGGGCGTGCTACTTTCCGTCTCCTCGCCTTTCCGTTTCCGTTCCGGGAGGCGCCGATGGCCGTCCAACCGTTGCCCAGAACCAGCGTCCCGGACCGCAGCCGGGCCAGTTCCCGTTTCGGCGCGCTGCTGGAGCGGGAGTGGTTCCTCGCTTATCTGTTCCTGCTGCCGGGCGGCCTGATCCTACTCCTGTTCATGGCCTACCCGTTCGGTCTCGGGATCTGGCTCTCGATGACCGACAAGCTGGTCGGTTTCTCCGACTACAGTTTCATCCGCCTCGAAAACTATCGGTGGATCTACGGGGACAGCATCTTCCGCCAGACGGTGGTCAATACCTTCATCTACGGCTTCGTCACCGTCCCGTTCAAGCTCTTCCTCGGACTCGGGCTGGCGCTGTTGCTCAACGAGACGTTCCGCTTCAGCCGCCTGCTGCGCGCTGGTCTGCTGCTCCCGTGGATCGTGCCGACCGCGCTCAGCAGCTTGGCCTGGTTGATGCTTTTCGACGCCGTCTTCAGCCCGTTCTCCCTACTCGGTCGTCAATGGGGCCTGCTCGACAGCAACATCAATTTTCTCGGCGATGCGTTTAGCGCCCGTGCTTCGCTGTGCCTCGCCAACATCTGGCGCGGCATTCCCTTTTTCGCGGTCTCCATTCTGGCTGGTCTGCAAGCGGTGCCGAGCGAGCTGCACGAGGCGGCGGCGCTCGACGGCGCCTCCCCCTGGCAGCGCTTCCAGTCGGTGACCCTACCGGTGATCCGCAACATCCTCCTCATCACCACGCTCTTCTCCATCATTTGGACGTTCGCCGACTTCCAGCTCGTCTACGTCCTGACGAAAGGTGGCCCGGTCAACCTGACCCACGTCTTCGGCACCTATTCCTACCAGAAGATGGGGGCCGGCTACATCGGCGAAGCCGCAACCGTCTCCCTCTACATGTTCCCGATCCTGGCCGTCCTTGCCGCGATCCTGCTGCGCTACGTGCGGCGGGAGGACTGAGACGATCCGAACGCCAATCGTGGGTCGTGACGGCCTCGGCGTTGGCCGGAACAAACGTCGCCGGACCAACCACGACCCGCTCCCATCGCTCAATCCCGGAGGACCGTCATGGCCATGGTCGGCAGCGCGACGGGCGCCAAGCGGATACTGCGGTTTCACGTGCCGCTGGCGTTCTACGCCGTCTTTCTGTTGTTTCCGTTCCTTTGGATGCTGATCGTGTCGCTCAAGCCGGATCAAGAGTTGCTCGACACCGGGCAAAACCCGTTTCTGCTCGCCAACGCCACCTTCACCCACTACCGTTATCTGTTCGCCGAGACCGATATCCTTCGCTACGCTTTGAATACCGCCGTCGTCACGGTCGTCGCCACGGTGCTTTCGCTGACGTGCAGCGTGCTGATCGGGTACGCGCTCGGCCGGTTGCGCTTCAAGGGCGGCTACCTGCTCGGCGTCATTATCTTCCTCGCTTATCTGGTGCCGCCGACCGTGCTGTTCATCCCGTTGGCCCAGGTGGTCGCCCGCTTCAACCTCTACAACTCGTACTGGGCCTTGATCTTCACCTACCCGACGTTCCTCATCCCCTTCGCCTCCTGGCTGCTGATGGGTTACTTCCGGACCATCTCGCGCGAGTTGGAAGACGCCGCGCTGGTCGACGGCGCCAGCCGATGGCAGGCGATGTGGCGGATCATCCTGCCGCTCGCGATCCCCGGGATCCTCTCGGCCGGCATCTTCTGTTTCACCCTCGGCTGGAACGAGTTCCTCTACGCCCTCGTCTTCATGGGCGGCGGCGACATGAAGACGATCCCGGTCGGCGTAGTCAGCGATCTGATCCGGGCCGATGTTTACCAGTGGGGATCGTTGATGGCCGCCGGCATCCTCGGCTCGGTCCCCGTGGCGATCGCCTATTCGTTCTTCGTCGATCAATACATCTCGGGCTTGACCGCCGGCTCGACCAAAGGCTAACCGCGCCCGATCGGCTCCGGCGCGACGGCCGGACCGGACCACAGCGCGGTCCGGTCCACCGCCAACCGGCCATCCGCCAGCACGGAGACCGGCGCCGGGTTCGACAGGCCACCCAGGAATCGGCCTGCATCGTCCCATTGCCGCCAGGCGAGCAGCACCGGCGCTCCAGTCGGTCCGTCGACGATCCGCCCGGCGTAGTAGGTCCCGGCCTCGTCGGCGAGCAACGGTTCGTCGGTCGACAATCGCCACGGACCCGTCACCCGGTCCGCCACTAGGTAATGGGTCCCCATCCACCGCCCGTCCGGTCCGGTCCAGGCAAGGCGCGCCGCCGAGTGCTTGGCGGTGCAAAAAAGGAGATACCACCGGTCGCCGAGGCGGATCGGTTGTGGCACCTCGAGGTCGCCGAAATCGCCGGGATCCGAGACGGGCGGCAACGGCTCCCACGCGATCAGGTCACGGGAGCGCGCGAATCCGATCACCCCGCGGCCGTCGGCGGGGATGATCGGTTGCTCGGGGCTGGCCGCAATCTGGGACCTGGTGGTGGAGCCGCCGTTGGCCCGGGCCGTGTAGACCATGTACCAGTACGGGTCCTCGCCCTCGCCCCGCAAGACCCACGGGTCGCGGCACGCTTCCGCCCTCCGTTGGTCCGGGTCGCCCTTCTCGTACCAGCGCGGATCGGCTTCGAGGAGAGGATTGGCAGGATGCCGTACCCATCGCTCCAGGTTGGGGTCGGTAGAAGTCGCCAAGCCCACCCGCTGGACGAAATACTCCCGATGATTGTGGGCGGTGTAGAACCAATAGAACGTGCCGTTGTGCTCTAGCATGCTGCCCGTCCAGATCGCGCGGTCGTCCCAGGCCCCGGCCGGCCCCGCCTCGAACGCTATCGGCCGATCGCTCCAACGAACCAGATCGTCCGAAACGGCGTGCCCGACCGTGGCGACCGCGTGGCGCTCCTCGGGGTCGTCCAGGGTTCGCGGCGCTTGAAGGTAGAACAGGTGGTATGGGCCGCCGTGTGGTCGCGGCGCAAACCAGAAATCCCAGAGAATCCGGTCGGCAAGCACGAACGTCACCGGGGACTCCTGGTCGCAACCCGAACGGCAGGGATAGTCGGAGAGGCGCATGGCATGCACCCGATGCGAGTGCGACCGGGCGCGATGGTTTGCACGGAGGAGTAACAAGTTTTATGCAAACCCAGCTCCCGTCGTTTTCTTCTTCGGTTTGACGCCGTTCGCCGCCGCGATCTGCACCAGCGGGATCTTCGGCGTCCGGTCTTCGCGAAGAAGGCCGTTCGCTTCCTGGAAGGTGTCGGCGAATTGGGTGTAGCAGGAGCCGGCGAGCAGGTTTAGGCCGCGGACCGCTTCCAGGAGGGTCGTCAGGCGGGAAGCAAACTCCTCGGCCGTTTCGGCGCGGCTGTAGCCCCAGGTCTCATCCTCGTCCGCCCCGTCGGTGAAGGCGATGCCGCCGAACTCGGTCAGCATCAGGGGCTGGCCGGCGTGGGGGTGGCCGGTAAGGGTCAGCAGGCGCCCTCCCGGGCGTTCGCGATGGAAGAGCTGCGGGATGCCCTCGGGGCCGCCGTAGCGGCGGACAATCCGGGTCGGGTCGGCGTCGTAGTCGTGGATCCCGATGATGTCGGTGGCAAGGCTTTCCCAGCCGTCGTTGCCGATCGTTGGCCGGGAGGCATCGAGCGTTTTGGTGAGGTGATAGAGGGCCTGGACGTAGTCGCGCTGGGCCGGGTTGTTCGGCAGATCGGGCACGCCCCAGCTCTCGTTGAACGGCACCCAGGCGATCAGGCACGGGTGGCCGATGTCGCGCAGGATCGCCTCGGTCCACTCACGCGTCACGCGGGCCACGGAGCGTTTGGTGAAGCGGTAGGCGCTCGGCATCTCGCCCCAAACGAGGAGGCCAAGCCGGTCCGCCCAGTAGAGGTAACGCGGGTCCTCGAGCTTTTGGTGCTTGCGGACGCCGTTGAAACCCATCTCCTTGGCCAGCTCGACATCGCGACGGAGCGCCGCATCGTCGGGCGCGGTCAACCCCGTGGCGGGCCAATAGCCCTGGTCGAGCACCATCCGAAGGGGATACGGGCGCCCGTTCAGGGTGAACCGATCCCCCTCGATCCCGACCGACCGGATCGCGGTGTAGCTTTCGACGTCGTCGAGCAGTTCGCCCCGCATCGCCCACAGGCGGACGCGGGCGGTGATCAAGGTCGGCGAGTCCGGGCTCCAAAGCAGCTCGTTGCGGAAATCGTCGATCCCGGGGTCGGAGAGGGCGATCCGGCGATGGACCTCGCCGGCGACGACGTAGTAGGTGTCATCGGCGAGCAGCTTGCGGTCCAGCCCTTCGCCGACCCGGAGCTGGATGCTGAGCCGGACGTCGTCGCGCGGCACACCCTCCAGGATCGCTTCCAGGCCGATATCCCACGCCTGGAGGCTCGAACTCCAGCGGAGGGTGCCGATCCGGGTCGCCGGGACGGTTTCCAACCAAACGGTCTGCCAGATGCCGGTGGTGCGCGGGTACCAGATGGCATGCGGTTCGGTTTGCCAATCTTGTTTGCCGCGCGGCTTGGCGAGGTCGGTCGGGTCGTCGAGGACTCGGACCGCGACCACCTGCGGCACGTCGGCCCGGAGCAGGTCGGTGATGTCGAGCGAGAACGGGGTGTAGCCGCCCTCGTGCGACCCGGCGAAGTGGTCGTCGACCCAAACCGTGGCGCCGTAATCGACCGCCCCAAAGTGAAGCAACAACCGCTCCCCCTCGGCGAGTGGGGGCGGCATGATTCGGCGCTGGTACCAACAGCAGGGGATAAACCTGGAGTAGCCGATCCCGCTGGCGAGGGACTCCGGAGCGAACGGGACATGGATGGTCTGGTCGAATTCGACGTGGTCCGGCGTCGACCAAGCCTGGTCGGGGTCGAGCGCAAATTCCCAAACCCCGTTGAGGCTGGTCCAGGACGCCCGCCGGAGCATCGGCCGGGGGTACTCGTGCGTCAGCGGCTCGGAATCGGGCATTCCATCGGTCACGGCGACGATCCTCGGCAACAAGCGAACAAACGGACGGTTGGCGCAGTGTCGCATCCGCACCGCGCGCTGTCGCGTCCGCTCGACGGGACTATCGTTCCGGATCAACGAAGCACAGGGGACGGCCGGTCAGATACGAGGCGTCATCCGAAGCGAGGAATACGTAGCAGGTCGCCACCTCGTCCGGCTGGCCGACCCGTTTCATCGGCACGTCCGCGCCGAAGGAGGCCACCTTTTCCTCCGGGAAGGTGGAAGGAATGAGGGGCGTCCAAATGGGACCTGGCGCCACGGCGTTGACCCGGATTCCCTGTTCGACGATGCCCTGAGAGAGCGATCTCGTGAAGGCGACGATGGCGCCCTTGGTCGCCGAGTAGTCCAGCAGTTGGGGGCTGCCCTTGAACATCGTCACCGAACTGGTGTTGATAATCGAAGCACCAGGCTTCAGGTGCGGTAGCGCCGCCTTGACCAGAAAGAACATCGCGAAGATGTTGGTTCGGAACGTCCGCTCCAACTGGGCTTCGGTGATCCCGCTGATGTCGTCCTGCGGGTGCTGCTCGGCGGCGTTGTTGACCAGGACGTCGAGCTTGCCGAGTTCGGCGACCGTGCGCCGGACCAGCTCCTGGCAGTGCGCTTCCTGGCCGATATCGCCGGGGATCGTCAGGCAGCGCCTGCCCTCTTGCTCCACCTGGCGCTTGGTTTCCTGGGCGTCCTGCTCCTCGTTAAGGTACGAGATCGCGACGTCGGCGCCCTCCTTGGCAAACAGCACGGCCACCGAGCGCCCGATACCGGAGTCGCCGCCGGTGATCAGGGCGACCTTGCCGGTCAGCTTACCCGCTGCCCGGTAGTCCGGCCGCACGAACTCCGGTCGCGGGGTCATCTCCGCCTCGATCCCCGGTCGTTGGTCCTGGTGCTGCGCCGGCTGCAACTCCGGCTTGTCGTCGGCCATCGATGGTCCTCCTGATGAGACTCGCGTTCAACCGCCGCCGCGAGACGCAACGATCGTGCCAGTCGCCGCCGCGACACCCAGGAGACCGGCGGCCGAACAACACCATCCGCCCGCCACCCGCCGTCATCGTTGGGGCGTGGGACCCGGAAGAGAGGAATCTCGGCGTCGGCATGAACACGCTCACCGGGCAACTCGGTGCCGCTGGATCAGCCGACCCCCGTCCCTCCTCGTCGGAACGACTGGGAAGAGGACCTCGCGTCGCCTGCCGTCGACGCGGACCACGCCGTTGCCCGGCGCCGGTACACCGACGTCGCGGCGGAAGGTGCCGACGAGGGCTGGTTCCAGTAGCTGGAGTGTCACGGCTTGGGGTTCAACGCGGTTTTGCTTATCACCGCCAACCCGCCCATCAAGGCGGAGTCGGCGGAGCACCAGGGGGATCTGCGCGACCTGTTGGATGGGTTGGACCTGCCCAACCGAGCAGATTCTTGCCGTCGCGCGCCGCGAGTTCCAGGGACGCGCCCCGCCCGCCAGCGCGGTGGCCGAATTGTGACACCTCCGCCACAGACGCCTGACAGTCACGACCTAACCTAGAAGGCGTGGCGGTGGCGCCACCGGCCCGGATGTTCGGGCCGAACCCAGTCAGCCTGGAGACCGACCCGGATGCACGCCCGACGACTGCTCACCCTCGCCTTCGCCGTACTGGCGCTGGTCCTGACCGCCTTTCCCGGCGGCGTCAGGGCCCAGGACGCCGCGACCACCGCCGCGACCGGCGGCACGATCGCCTTCACCAATTGGCTCTGCGCCGAACCGACCACCGACCCGTACGCCGATTGCCAGGACGCCGGCAGCGAGAACGGCACCGTGCTGATCGCCGGTCCCGTCACCCTCAGCACCAATGCCGCCGCCATCCACGGCATCTCCTGGGTCTGGGGCGAAGACGAGCCCCTGCCCTTCGGCAACTACTACGTCCAGTTCGGCGACTACGCCCCGCCCGCCGGCTACCGGTTCGACACCGTCGTCGGCAGCCTCGGCGGTTCCGGCAACGGCTGGCTGGTGGTTCTCGACGAGACCAACCCGAACGCCCTACTCGCCCTAACCCTGGTTCCGGCGGAGACCGGCGGCGAGGCGGTCGACACCGACGGCGACGGCCTGTTCGACGCCGAGGAAGCCGACCTCGGCACCGACCCCTCCGACCCCGACTCCGACGACGACGGTCTTGCCGACTACAGCGAGGTCAAGTCGGAGTCCGGCCCCTGCGACCCGCTGGCGGCCGACACCGATGGAGACCTCCTCGGCGACGCCGACGAAAAAGCCCTCGGCACCGACTGCGCCGTGGTGGACACCGACGGCGACGGCTTCAGCGATAGCGAGGAAACCTCCGGCGGTTCCGACCCGCTCGACGCGGCGAGCATCCCGGCCGGTCGCGAAAGCGACCTGATCGTCGACGCCCTGGTCTGCCCCGTCGCATACGCCGGCGACAACTTCGCCCGAGACTGCCTCGGCGAGGAGGGTATCGCCGTCACCGCCTTTCAGGAGCCGAACGGGACCCCGGTCACGATCGCGACCGACGCCGAAGGCCGCGCGGTCTTTGCCGACCTCGTCTACGGCGGCTACCGGATCGAACTCGGCGTCCCTGGCGACTTCGCCGGCTTCCAGACCGTTTGCGGCGTCGAGGACGGCTTCGAGCCGCGCCAACTCGACAACCCGAATACCAACCGGATCGGCGTCTACGTCGGCCCCGACGAACAGCTCTTCTGCACCTTCTTTGTGATCCCGGTCGACGCCCAGGGCGACACGGACCCGACCGTCACCCCGGCCCCGGCCAACACCCCGGCCCCGGCTAAGACCCCGGTCCCGGTCGTCACCCTGCCGAACACCGGTGCCGGTTCAACGTCCGCCGACGGCTCCCCCCAGACGATCCTCCTGGTCATCGGCGGCTTGATCGTCGCCCTCGGTCTCGGCGCCACCGCCCAAGTGACGGGCCGCAAGGCGTAACGATTCCCTCACTCACCGCGAACTTGGGCACCCAACGCCCCCTCTCCCCAACTCGGGAGAGGGGGCGTTCCGTCGGCGGCGATTCTCGCCAGAGCCGGGGCCGCATCGCTGCTTCCAATCCCGCGCGCGTCCGACCTCAACGACGAAGCGCGGTGGCAACGCGTCGTCCGATCGTCCGCGCACATCGGGCTCGTTGACGCCGGGTCGACGCCTATCGCGATGGCGCGGATCGCCGCGCCGGCCCGGATGGTCGTCGGTGATCGCGACAAGTTGGTCTCCGTCGCGCTCGAATCTTTGGTTTCCCAACCCGGAATCGGCCATCGCGCCCGGTAGCGGTCACATGCGGCAGATCGTCGCTTCGGTCAGTCCTAGACCCGCCATCCTCCCGTTCTTGCTTGGGACTCAGGCGCCAGGGGAGGCACCATTGGCGCCCATTACGACAGGATCGAACGCGCCTTCAGGACGAAAGGGTTTCGCCCCGAGTACCTACCGGCGCCGCGATCCCGAAACGGGCTGCGTCGAACGACCGGATCGTTCCCGCCGCACGGCCGAATCAACTGCGTCGTCCGAATCGATGGAACGACGGGTGCCGAGGCGCCGCCCGCATCCTAGAGTGGGGAGCGTGGCCGAAGCCACCGCATCCCCAGTCCGACGATCCTGGGGAGCGCGACCGATCCATCTACCCACAGGAGCACCACCGCCATGGCGACCGCGTTCCCCCGCCGGATCGGCGCTGTCCTGACCGCCCTCGTGCTCGGTCAGTTGCTGCTGTCCCCTTTCGCGAACGCCGCCCCACCGGACAACGGAGGAGGTCCGGTCCTTCGCCCATCCATATGACGCTGGACGGCTTCACTCTCTCCCGCGACGGCTCGGTCCTCTTCACGGGCACCGTGACTTGCGACGTGGCCGCCGACGTCCACGTCGGCATGACTGCCCAGCAGGGACCGGAGCGGCGCTTCGTGAGCGCGTTCGGGTCGACCAAGGTCGGCTGCGAAGCCCAAACCGCGAACCCGATCGAGATCCTGTTCGCTCCCGATCCCGGCCGCTTCCGCCGTGGTGCTCTGACCGTCGGGATCGAACTCGACGCCACCACTTGCCTCGACGCCGACGGCAACTCCAACCGCAGCAACCAGTTCGGCATCGTCGAATGGGAACTGGCTCGGCCGGCGCGGTAAGCCCCAACTGGTCCCGTCGACAAACCCCTCCTCCGGTGTCCGGTGGAGGGGTTCGTTCGTGGCCGCCGGGGTTTCCGCGATATCCGATCCCCCGGCGTTTCCGCGTCACGCGTCGTGATCGGCGCAGATCACTTGCAGCCCCGTCGAGCCAGCGCCGGCGCCCCTCGTCGAGTCCGGCATCGGCGTCAACATTCGGGAGCGCGGATGCGACCGGGCGGCGCGGGTGGTTGCCTCGCCCGTTGCACGGCAGACGCCACAGCGGCGCTGCCCCGGCACACCCCGTGCAAGCCCCACGACACAAGACTGATTGGCTCGCGCGACCGGGTCGGCGCACGCTTGGAGGACACGCATGGATCAGGACGACGCGGACGCGGCAGCAACCCGGGCGGCGCCACCGGCGCTCGATCCCCTGGCGACGGACTACGTCCGCCTGGCGTTTGGCATCGAGCGCCACGTCCCGGGCTACGTCGACGCCTACCACGGACCGGCGGCGATTCGCGACGACGCGCTGGCGGGCGACCCGCCCCTTCCGCTGCACCTGCTCGCGGCGGCGCGGGATCTGGTGGGGCGGGTGGCGGAGGCCGCGATCGCCGAGAGCCGGGTCGGCTACCTGACCGCCCAGCTCCAGGCGATGATCGCGACCTGCCGCCGCTTGGCCGGGGAGACGCTGTCCTACCCGGACGAAGTCAAGGCCTGTTTCGACGTCGACCCAGAAACGACGCCAGACGCCGTCTTCGACGCGGCGATCGCGGAGTTGGACGGGCTTCTGCCCGGCGACGGCACCACGGCCGAGCGGATGGCGCGCTGGAAGGAGCGCTTCGTCGTCGCTCCGGAGACGGCGCGGACGCTGCTCGACACCATCGGCGCCGAGTCGCGACGCCGGACCGCCGCTTTCGTGGACCTCCCCGAGGGCGAATCGGTCGCCTACGCGCTCGTCTCCGACCGGCCGTGGGGCGGCTACAACTGGTACCTGGGCAATGGCCGGTCGCGGGTCGAGCTGAATACCGACCTTCCGATCCACGCCAACGGCTTGACGGACCTGGTCTGCCACGAGTCCTATCCCGGCCACCACACCGAACACGCCATGAAAGAGCGCCTGTTGTATCGGGCTCTCGGTTACGGCGAACACGCGATCCAGGTGATCAACACCCCCGAGTGCGTGATCGCGGAAGGGATCGCCACGCTCGCCGCGTCGGTGATTTTCTCGGGCGAGGAACTGTATCGGTGGCAGACCGAAACGCTGTACCCCCTCGCCGGGATCACCGGCGACCCCGAACGGGAATCGTCCATCGCCGCCGCCAAGAGGGCACTCGGCGGCGTAAGCCTGAACGCGGCGCTGCTCCTGCACCGCGACGGCGCGCCGGAAGCCGAGGTACTCGCCTACCTCGAACGGTACGGGTTAAAGACCGAAGCGGAGGCCCGGCAAGGCCTCCGCTTCCTCGCCGACCCGCTGTGGCGCGCCTACCCCGTCACCTACCGGGCGGGTCACGCCCTGCTTGGCCGCTGGTTGGACGCCGCCGGTCCGGAGACGCGCCAGGTACGGTTCAAGACGCTGCTGACGGAACAAGTCACGCCGTCGTCGATCGCGAACGAGACGGAGGGCCTCGGCGGTTGAACAGGGCGCGGGCGATCATCGGGGTGCGTGGCATACTCCCCGATGTTCGCCCGCACGCCGTCTGCCGACTACGTCTGGTCTTCCTCCGCCGCCCGCTGGAACGCCTCGCGGGAGCGGAAGGTCGAGACGTCGAGCGCACCGTCGACATCGATCTCGATGTAGAAGGCGCGCTGGAAGGCGGTATTGAACGCTTCCTCGATCTCCGGCCAGGTGGAGATGCTGGGCACGCGGCGAATGTCGGGGATGGTGTCCAGGAAGACGCGGCTGTTGGCCGGCGGCAGGCCGACACCGAGTTCGCCGCCGAGGGCGTTGCCCTTCAGAAAGGCGTCGGACTCGGCGACCGCCTTCAACGACGGCACCGTGCGACCCGTTTCGGCCAGGATCGTCTGCCCCTTTACCCCGACCGCGTACTCGATGAACGCCCAGGCGGCGTCCTTGTTCTCCGCCTCGGCCGCCAAGCAGAAGGCGTCGGAGTGGAGGATCCCGACCGGACCGGCCGGACCGACCGGGAGCGGCGCGACGTCCCAGGCAAATCCCTCGATCTCGCGCAGGGTTGGCACCACGCGACGGCTCTGAAGCAGCATCGCCGCCCCGCCGCGCATGAAGCGGGACTCGTCGTCCTCGCTCAAGAGTTCGGCCTCCGTCGGCACGGCGCCGATGCCGGTGTGACCGAGGTTGATGAAGAACTCGATTCCGGCCCTGGCCTCGGGGGTATCCAGGGTCAAGGTGGTCGGCGCGTCGAGGTCGTCGACGATCTCGCCGCCGGCACCCCAAATGAACGGCGCGTAACGGATCATGCTCGGGTCTACGGCCAGGCCGTACGTCTCGGCGATGCCGTCGTTGTCCTCATCAACGGTAAGCGCTTCGGCGGCGGCGGCAAACTGGTCCCACGTCCAACCCGCCTCTGGCTCGTCCACGCCGGCTTGAGCGAAGAGATCCTGGTTGTAGTAGACGACCAAGCTGGAGACGTTTTGCGGGATGCAGGAGAGTTCACCGCCCCGGTAGCGGAACGCTTCCATCGGCGGAGCGTAGAAGTCGTCGTCGTTCAAGGTTGCGCTCGCATCAAGGCGAGGTCCAAGCGGTTCCAGCGCGCCGCGGGCGGCGTACTGGCCGTAGCGGCGGTAGTTGATCAGGAACACGTCCGGCGGGTTGCCGCCCGCGAAATCGGTCGCGATCTTGGTTTGGTAGTCGTTCTGACCGGGGGTGTAGACCAGTTCGACGTCGATGTCCGGGTTGGCCGCCTCGAACTCCTCGGCGACGCGGGTGTAGGCCGCTTCTTCGGCCGGGTCGCCCCAGAAGGCGAAGCTGATTTCGCCGCTAGGCCCGTCCTGCGCCCGGACGCGAACGGCCGGCGCGACGACCGCTCCGACACCGGTCGCCAGCACGACGGCCAGCAGCATCACCCGCGACCAGATCCGTGTTCCGCTCATCCGCTCGACTCCTCTGCTCCGCATCGGGTCAACCACCCGACCGACTCGTCCGACCTTTCCCCACCAAATCGTACGGTTGGTTTCCCTGTTCGGCCTTGCGTCCGCCTCACTCAGCGCCCCAGGAATCCCTGGCCCCGGAACTCCTGCAAAAAGTAGCGCTGGGCGAGCAGGAAAACCAGCACCACCGGTCCCGTCACCAGCACCGCCCCCGCCATCAGCAGCGGCCAGTTGCTCCGGTCGAGTTGGAACAGCATCTGGAGCGCGAACGGCAACGTTTGGCGGTCCGTGGAGCGGATGTAGACCAGCGGATCGACGAAGCTGCTCCAGTAGAGGACGAATGCTAGCACCGAAACGGCGATGATCGTTGGCCGGGCCAGCGGCATCGCGATCCCGACCCAGACCCGCAGCGGGTTGGCGCCGTCGAGCCGCGCCGACTCGAAGACCTCCCGCGGCACCCGCAGAAACGTCCACAGAAAGAGCAGCACGTAGAACGGCGAGCTGCCCATCACCGCCGGGGCGATCAAGGCCCAGGGGGTGTCGATGAGGCCGAGCTGCTTGAAGAGGACGAAGCGGGTCAGCCAGACCGCCGTCAACGGTACCATCTGGACCCCGAACGAGAGCAGGGTTAAGCGCAGCCGCCATTCCCGCGGTAATTGAGCCATCGCGAACCCAGCCCACGACGCGACCAAAATCGTCAACGGCACCGCTACGGCGACCACGAACGCGGAATTGGCCGCGAACCGCCACAGCGGCAACAGGTCGAACACCGCCGGATAGTTGGACCAGGCGACGGGATCGCCGACCCATTCCAACGTCCGCGGCAACGGCTTGCCCGTCTCCCGCAACGACGTGGTCGTCATCCAGACCAGCGGCAGCACAAACACCGCCACCAACGGCAGCAAGATCGCGTGCCGCCAGCTCCGATCGACCCACGCCCGAACGCCCATCTCCCGCCCCCCGCGCCGCATCACCAGCGGCGGTCTCGGCTGGCCATTGCTCGGATCCCGTCCCCTACTCCGCGTCGCCGAACCCCAGCCGGTACCGTTTGGCAACCCGGTACTGCAAAACCAGCACGATCGCGGTCAGGGCGTACATCGCCCAGGTCATCGCCGCCGCGTAGCCGAGGCGGAGGTAGTCGAAGGCGTTGGTGTAGACGTACATCGGCAGGAACGTGGTCGCGTAGTTCGGTCCGCCGCCGCGGCCGACGATCAGGGCGGGGACGAAGTTCGCCTGCAAGCTGAAGATGGTGTCCCGGAACAGCAGGATCAGCAGCACCGGCATCAGCAGCGGCAGCGTGATCCCGAGCATGGTCTGGATCGCCGAGGCGCCGTCGACCCTGGATTGCTCCAGCACCTCGCCAGGGACGTCGCCGAGGGCGGCCAGGCAGACCACCAGCCCTTCGCCGATCTGCCAGCACATCATGAACACGATCGCGAACCGCGCCCCCCACTCCTCGATCATCCAGGCCGGTCCCGGGATCCCGGCCACCGCCAGCAGTTGGTTCAGCGGGCCGTGGATCGGGTTGAAAATCCACAGCCAAACCAAGGCCCAGGCGATGTCCGGCACCACCGTCGGTAGGTAAACCGCCGCCCGGTAGGCGCCTGTCCCCTTGAACGGTTGCGCCAGCAGGAAGGCCAACCCGAGCGCCCCCAGCAGGCGCAGGGGGACCGCGAGGGCGATGTAAAACAAGGAGTTGAAGACCGATTTGCGGAAGATGTCGTCGCCCGCCAGTTCGACGAAGTTGGCGAACCCGACCCAGACCGGCGCTTCCAAGGCGTTGTAGTCGGTGAACGCCAGCGGCAGCCCGATCAACGCCGGCAGCACCACCAGCCCCGCGGTGCCGACCAGGTACGGCGCCAGCATCAGCGCCAATTGGCCCCGATACCCGACACGGATGGCGCGGAGACGCCCGCGTCCTCGGATCGCGGGGACGACCGCCGGCAGTGCCGGGTTGGGCTTGTCCGGGGCGCGGGGCGCCGCCTGAGCAGAGGGGGGCGGGATCACGGCGGGGAGGGTAGCGCATCCTGCCCTCCGGCGTCGACGCGGTCGGGTCGCTCGCGGTCGGGCGCGGCCGCCCAGCGCAGCAGCGCCGGCAACAGTCGCCCCCCGCGGTGGCACGACCCGCGCTCTTGCCTCCTCCAACGAAAGGAGGCGCCCAATGAACACATTCGCGCCCGACGCCACGCCGAACCCAGACCCGAATCCCGACCTGCCCGAGTTGGTCACCCTCCCCGAGGCGTGGTTCGAGCGCGTCGACCCCGAACCCGACGCCCGGTTCTACCAGTCTCCCCGCCTGGTCCAGCATATCGACGACGGCGCGATCGCCGCCGTCGGAGACGCCGTCCGGCGCCATGTCGCGGCGGGGGCGGATCTGCTGGACCTGATGAGTTCGTGGGTCTCCCACCTGCCGCCCGCCTCGGAGGTGCCGCTCGGGCGGGTTGCCGGTTTGGGGATGAACGCGGACGAACTGGCGGCCAACCCGCGCCTCACCGAGCGCGCGGTCCAGGACCTCAACGTCAACCCCCGCTTGCCCTATCCGGACGGGGATTTCGACGCGGTCCTGATCACCGTCTCGATCCAATACTTGACTCGCCCCGACCAAACCCTGCGCGAGGTCGCCCGCGTCCTCCGCCCCGGTGGCGTCCTGCTGGTCTCGTTCAGCAACCGAATGTTCCCGACCAAGGCGGTCCGCGTCTGGCAGGAAACCGCCGAGGACAACCGCCCGGGTTTGGTCGCCACCTACCTCCGCGCGGCCGGTGGGTTCGCCGAGCCGACGGTCGAGGTGATCCGGCCCCGCCAGCGGTGGTTCGGCGGTGACCCGCTTTGGACGGTCGTGGCGCGGCGACTGTAGGAGCACGGCCCTTCCATCCGTTCCCGCCGCGCGGCGGTGGCGTCGCGGGCTGGCTCGACGTGTCGGCTGTCGACGCTGATCACCCCGTCAACCGGGGAATTGAATGGTGATTACCGACGGGCGAACCGTTCATGGCCCGCACAATGAGGCCGCCATCGATTTGCGCGACGCTGCCGGGGTGTTCGCCGCCTGAGGTCGTTACGGGCAGGTGCTCCGTAATCCGCCACGCTTCCATCGGTCCGCCTCGTATTGTGTCCGTGTCCTGGGGCACCCACGACGGCGACCCGCCCCGAGACACCGAAGCCTGCGCCGTACCAGCCCGTCGGGGACCGAACGGCCCTACCGCAAACCCAACGCCGTCCACGGGTTCGGCATCGGCCCGACCGGGATCTCGATCAAGGTCGGTTGGTTGGCGGCGAAGGACTCGCGCAGCGCCGCCCGCAGTCCATCCGGCGTTTCGGTCCGCCGACCGGCGATCCCGAAACTCTCCGCCAATTTGAGAAAGTCGGGGTTTTGGAGATCCGACGCGATCAGACGACCGCGCATCTGCTCCTGCTGGATCCGGCGGACGTTGCCGTAGGCGGAATCGTTGAAAACGAGGACCGTGGCGGCGATGTTGTGCCGGGCCATCGTCGACAGTTCGGCCAGTGCAAAGCCAAAGCCGCCGTCGCCGTTGACCGAGACGACGGGGAGATCGGGGTTGCCGACCTTGGCCCCGAGCGCGGTCGGGAAGCCGTAGCCGAGGGTGCCCTGGTAGCCGGGGGTGATAAAGGTGCGCGGCCGGTAGACCGGGTAGCCGACGTTCGACCAGTACCCGATCTGGGTCATCTCCGAAACCAGGATCCCCTCGTCCGGCAGCTCGGCCCGGATCGCGAGGGCGAAGCCGGCCTGCGGCTGAACCGCGTTGACCCGCTCCGCCACGTCCCGCTTCAGCGCAGCCAGTTCGGCTTCGCGGCTCGATCGGCTGCGATTGTACGCGGCGACCCGCCCGGTCAGCGCCGCCAGGCCCGCCTTGGCGTCGGCCTCGATCCCGACCGCGACCGGGTAGTTGCGGCCGATTTCCGTCGGGTCGACGTCGAGCTGGATCACGGTCCGGCCGGGGGCCAGCTTCCATTTCGCGGTCGCCGGATCAACGAAGCGCGTGCCGACGGCGAGGACCACGTCGGCCTCCGGCAGCAGCGCCATGCCGCCGATGGTGCTCTGGGCGAGGTGGTGCCGGTCGGAGAGGGCGCCCTTGCCGTTGGCCGACATCACCACCGGCGCTTGCAGCGTTTCGGCCAGCGCGGTCAGCTCGTCCCAGGCTTCGGCGCCGAGGACGCCACCGCCGGCGAAGATCAGCGGGCGCTCGGACGCCCCAAGCAGCTTCGCGGCGCGTTCGATCAGCTCCGGGTCGCCGGCCGAGCGCTGGCGCGGCGCGGCCGGAGCCAGCGGCGCGACTTCGGCCTCGGCGAAGAGGGTATCGGGCGGGATCTCGATCTCGACCGGGCGGGTGCGGCCCGTTCGCAGGTGGCCGATCGCCTCGCGGACCAGGGCAGGGATCGCCTCCGGGGTCGTCGCCCGCGCCGCGTGCTTGGTCACCGAGCGGACCATCCCGAGCTGGTTCGGGATCTCGTGCAGCAGCCCGCGACCAAACTCGATCAGGTCCGACTGGATCTGGCCGGTGACGCAGAGGACCGGCGAATTGCAAGCGTAGGCGGTGGAAAGGCCGGCCATCGCGTTCAACAGCCCCGGACCCGGTACGACCAGGCAGACGCCCATCTTGCCGGTGGTCCGGGCGTAGCCGTCGGCCATGTAGGCTGTCGCCTGCTCGTGTCGGGGGTGGACGACGCGGATCCGATCCTGAACGTCGAAGAGGGCATCGAACGCACCGTCGAGCTGCACCCCCGGCAGGCCGAAGATGGTGTCGACCCCTTCGCCCTGGAGCGCCGTGACCAGCGCCTGGCCGCCGGTCATCGTCCGCGGGTCGGCGTCCAACCCGTCCCGCGACGCGACCTGGTCCTCCGCCGCATCGCCCACCTGCGCCCCCGCCTGTGCCTGCGCGACCACGCGATCCCCTTTTCCGCGAGCGCCCGGCGCCCGCCCATCGTCCGTCCAACCGACGGCCAAAGTGTACGCGACCGCAACCGGGCGCACGCACTGGCACGCCGGGTGCGCCGCCCAGGGTGATCGAAAACCGAGTTCCGCGCCGCGATCAGGAGGGACCATGGACTACCCGGAGAATCGCGTTCCCAGCCACGAATCGGTCGACCACGAGCATCCGGACGCCGCCGGTCTGCTTGAGGACGACGTTCCCGAGGCGGTCGTGCCCGGGACCGGGATCATGGGCGACGAAACCTTGGTCCATGACGCCGACCCGGACGATGGCGAGGCGCCCGGCATTGCCCACGTCGTCAACCCGAGGTCGGCGTCGTGACGGCGCGGCTAGTCGCGGTTTAGGCGGCGGGGCCTGGGATTGGTTGGCTCTGGTGGGAAATGGGCCATT
>CADCWE010000199.1 GCA_902806325.1 uncultured Thermomicrobiales bacterium
GCCGTGCTCGAGACGCAGGTCCGGGTCGCGGAGGAGGTCGAGATCGCCAAGGAGCGGGTGCAGCGGACCGAGCAGGTCGGCGGCACCGTCCGCCGCGAGGAGGTCCGCGTCACCGAGGACGCCTCCGGCGCCGGCATGTCCGGCGGCACCAGCGGTGGCCAGGACCAGGGCATCGTCGACCAAGTCGAGGACACCGTCACCTCCGACGATGCGACCCGTCGCGATGCCGGGTACACCAGCTAAGCGGCGCACAATCCACCGATTCGAGACCGACGGCCCCGGGACTAATCCCGGGGCCGTCGGCCATGCTCGACGGTGTGCCGGTTTGGCTCGACCGACGGTCCGACCCGATTGAGGGCATCGGAGAGAACCCGGCGGGCGCGCGATGCCGATGGGCGCAAACGGGTGGGGCGATCGGATGCTCCCATCGCCCCGAATCGCGTCTGCTTGTACCATGATCCCGGCACCAGATCGGCGCGACGGAGTTTGAGGGGGGAGCGGTGGACTGGATCACGACGGCGGAGGGGTGGACGGCGCTGCTGACGCTGACCACCTTGGAGATCGTGCTCGGGATCGACAACGTCATCTTCATCTCGATCCTGGCCGGCAAGTTGCCGGAAGCACAGCGGGAGCGGGCGCGGATCGTCGGCTTGTCGCTGGCGATGATCATGCGGATCGGGCTATTGTTCTCGATCAGCTGGGTGGTCGGCTTAACCGAACCGATCTTCGACCTGTTCGGGCACGGGTTCTCCGGCCGGGATCTGATTTTGCTCGGCGGCGGTCTGTTTCTGATCTACAAGGCGACGACCGAGATCCACGAGAAGCTGGAAGGGGCCGAGCACGAAGGGGCGGTCCGCGCCGCGGCCTCGTTCGCCAGCGTGATCGTCCAGATCCTGCTACTCGACATCGTCTTCTCGCTCGACTCGGTGATCACCGCGGTCGGGTTGGCCGACGAGTTGGGCGTGATGGTGACGGCGGTGGTGATCGCAGTCCTGGTGATGCTGGTCGCCTCCGGCGGGATCGCCACCTTCGTCAACCGCCACCCGACGGTCAAGATGCTGGCGCTGAGTTTTCTGCTCCTGATCGGGATGACGCTGGTCGCCGACGGGTTCGGCCAGCACGTCTCGAAGGGCTACATCTACGCCGCGATGGGTTTTTCCGTCTTCGTCGAGGCGCTCAACCTGCGGCTGCGCAGCAACGCGCCGCAACCGGCGCACCTGCACGCGGAGCACCTGAACCAGCGGGCGGTCGAGAAGGTGTCGCGCGCGACGGGGAAGACGTAGCGGTCTGGGGACCGGGCACGGAGGAGGAGGGGTCGGGGTAGGGACGCCGCTTGCCCCGTCCTCGTCCCCGGGCGGCGTCGCGATCCCCCCGTCCTCACGCCCCGGACCCTACGTCCCCGACTCGACGGCCTCCGGCACCAACTCCGTCCAGGCCCGGTTCACCGCTTGGAGCAGGTCCTCAATGTCGAACGGCTTGAGGACGACGCCGACGCCCTTCTCCTTGAGGTGGCCTTCCAGCTCGCGGACGCGGTTGATGGCGGCGGTGCAGATGATCACCGGCAGCTTGCGGGTGGCGCGGTCCATCTTCGGTTTCTGCAACATCTGCCAGCCGTGGTCCTCGCCGCCGATGAGGAAATCGAGGATCACCAGGTCCGGCATCACCCGCTTGACCTCGGCCAGATCCTTGAAGGCGTAGGAACAGAGCGAGACCTCGTAGCCTTCGTCGGTCAGGATGTCGCGGAACAGGTCCAGGATCTCCTGGGTGTCGTTGACGACCAGGATCCGCCGTTTCGGTGGAATCGGCAGCACGGTCACGGTCACGCTCCCCTCCCCGGCCCGCGGTCCCCGGCCCCGCGTCGGGGGGGAGGGCGCCATTGTACCGAAGGGGAACGGCGCGGCGGCGGCCGGCGGGGTTGCACCGCGTGCCCGGCTCGGTCATGCTCTACCGAGTCGCCGAAGGCGGGCGGGTCGCCGGCGGGGCGGGACAAGGCGGGGACCGTATGGCGCGCGGGGTATTCCGGTTCCGGGGGCGGGGGCGGGACGGCGAGGACGCCGGGTCCGGCGCGATCTTGTCCCAGCAGCAGCACGCGCTCTTGACCGAAGAGCTCGCGTTGCTGGAGCGCCTCGGCGCGCTGCTCGACGAGTACCCGGCGACCGCCGAGGACCGCGCCGCCGTCGACCAGGCGGCGGAGCAACTCTCCGAGCTGTTCCTGCTGGTGATCGTCGGCGAGTTCAACGCCGGCAAATCCGCCTTCATCAACGCCTTGATCGGGGCCGAGGTGATGCCGGAGGGCGTGCTGCCGACGACGGCGGTGATCAACCTGCTGCGCTTCGCCGAAACCAAAACCGAGACCATGCTCCCCGGCGGGGTGATCGCGCGCGGCTTCCCGGCCGATTTTCTGGCCGACATCACCGTCGTCGACACCCCCGGCACCAACGCGATCATCCGCGAGCACGAGACCCTGACCGAGCGGTTCGTGCCGCGGGCCGATCTGGTCCTCTTCGTCACCTCGGCCGACCGCCCGTTCACCGAGAGCGAGCGCGAGTTCATGGCCGAGATCCGCGAGTGGGGCAAAAAGATCGTCATCATTGTCAACAAGGTCGATCTGCTGCGCGACACCGCCAGCGTGGACCAGGTGACCGGCTTCGTCCAGGACAACGTCCAGCGCCTGCTCGGGTTCGCCCCGGAGGTCTTTCCGGTCTCGGCCCTCCTGGCGCAGCAGGCGAAGGCGCTGGGGGAGCGCAACCCGCAGGAGCGGGATCGGCTCTGGACCGCCAGCCGGTTCGAGGCCCTGGAAACCTACATCTTCGGCACCCTGGACGAGGAAGGGCGGATCCGGCTCAAGATCTTGAACCCGCTCGGAATCGCCGAGAACGTGACCGACCGCTACCTGAAGGCGACGGCCGACCGCCTCCGGATCCTGGCCGACGACGTGGTCACGATCGAGAACATCGAGCGCCAACTTGCGGTCTACCAGGACGACATGCGGGGGCAGTTCAAGTACCACCTGACCCGGATCGAGAACATCATCCACAAGATGAACGCCCGCGGCGACGAGTTTTTTGAGGAGACGATCCGCGTCGGCCGGATCTTCGACCTGATCAACACCGACAAGATCCGGGGCCTGTTCGAGCGCGCGGTGGTCTCCGACACCGAGCACCGGATCGATGAGGCGATCGACGAGCTGATCGACTGGATGGTCGAGCAGGACCTGCGCACCTGGCAGGCGGTCAACGAGTACATCGACCGCCGCCGCCTGACCAAGTACGAGGACGAGATGATCGGCGAGGTCGGCGGCCAGTTCCGCTACGACCGCCGCAACCTGCTCGAATCGGTCTCCAAGCGCGCCCGCGAAGAAGTGGATCGCTACGACCCGGAGGCCGAGGCGCACGAACTGTCGCTCTCCGTCCGCAACGCCGTCGCCTCGGTGGCGCTGGTCGAGGCGGGCGCGGTCGGCCTCGGCGCCCTGGTGGTGGCGGCGGCGAGCACCGTCGCGGTCGACATCACCGGCATCCTGGCCGCCTCGGTCGTCGCCGGAATCGGCCTCTTCGTCCTCCCGGCCCGCCGCCGCAAGGCCCGCGCCGATTTTCGGCAGCGCTCCGCCGAACTCGAAGAGCGCCTCGGCGGCGTGATGCGCGAGCAGTTCGAGCACGAACTGGCCCGCTCCGTGGCCCGGATCCAGGACGCGATCGCCCCCTACACCCGCTTCGTCCGCACCGAACGCGACAAACTGACCCGGATGGACGAGGAACTGACCTCGGTCCGCAACGACTTCCGGGGCCTGCGCCACCGCGTCGGCGGCGACGAGGAA
The DNA here is from genome assembly GCA_902806325.1 of uncultured Thermomicrobiales bacterium. Lineage (GTDB taxonomy): Bacteria > Chloroflexota > Chloroflexia > Thermomicrobiales > UBA6265 > CADCWE01. Next base: position 3,815 of record CADCWE010000199.1, read on the forward strand.
CCGCCGCCGGCGCTGGCGGTCCGCAGCACGCCGCCGATCGCCGCCCCGGCGGTGCCGGCGGCGCTGGCGGAGCGGGCGGGGGAGGAGTAGGCCTCACCCCATGGGCAACAGCCACCGCGCCGACCGAACCCGGCGTTGCAAGAGCCCTGAGGGCACCCCGCTACGCCGACGAAGTGAGCACAAGGTTTGTCCCCTCAATCGGGGGTCATGCTGAGTGCAGCGACGCATCTCCCGCCGCAGCAGCGTCCTACGACCGAGGTACGACCGAGGAGCGCCCGCGTTGACCGTGCGTCCCACCGGCGTGAGGGACGACACGCCGCCGCTGCCGGAGTACCTTACGGTGGCGATTGATCGCCTGCGCGCGGAGCGTCTGGATGGCTACGCCGTCCGCCCATTTCCCGACCCAGCCGACACCTGGATCGGTGACTTCCCGGAGGCGTTGCTGGCCGATCCCCAGTTGGTTGAACCGGAGGGGCAAACGGTTGATTCGGACCGCCTCGCCGGCCGTCTCTCCGCCCACGCGGTCCGGATGGCGCCCCGGGCGGTGCGCGACCGGGACTCTGCGCCCCTCCGACCGGCCTTGCTGGCGCTGGTGCTGGCGTTCAACGGGACATCGGACCGGCGGGAGATCCTGATGCCGCTCGCGTTGCCGTGGCACAGCACCACCCCGCTGGGCGTCGATCCCGGTTCGCTCTACCGCGACCTTGCGGCATTACCGGTCGGGTTCTGCTACGTCCACGAATGGGCGACGACCTGATGGCGCCGGAGCCGCCGAAAAGGCCGGCGTTTCAACGCCGGGGACGAGGCCGAGAAGCAAGCCGCCCCTACCCCGCCGCCTTCCGCAGCAGCCCCAGCAGCGGCACGAGCTGGTCCTGGCGGCACTCGCCCATCAGGCAGATCTGGATCCAGTTGCGGTCCAGGAGGTAGCGGCTCTGGTAGGAGAGCAGGAAGCCGGCGTCGCGGAGGCGGGCGCCGAGGCGGTTGGAGTCCAGCGCCGGGGGCAGGGTCAGGGTCAGGACGGCCGGGGAGGCGTGCTCCGGCGCGGCCAGGACGCGGATCCCCATTTCTTCGATCTCGGTCCGGAGCCAGGCGGCCAGGGAGGCCAGGGTCGGGGCGTCCGGGGGGGCGTGCTCGATCTGCTCCAGGGCGGCGGCGAGGGCGGCGACGAGGTTGGAGGAGATGGTGAACGGGATGCCGTCGGCGGCGGCGTAGAGCCCCAGGTCCAGGTAACGGGGGAGGGTCTTGTCGGAGGCGAAGCGGTGGTCGGCGAAGACCATCGACAGACCGGGGAAGGCGCCGAGGCCCTTGCCGCTGACCCCGGAGGCGAGGTAGACGCCGGAGAGGTCGACCGGCACGGTGCCGAGGGCGCTGATCCCGTCGACGCAGAGGCGGGCGTCCCGCGCCGCGGCGACGGCTTTGAGCATCGCCAGGTCGTTGAGGACGCCGGTCGAGGTTTCGGAGTGGACGGCCCAGATCCAGGACGGCGCCGGGGCCGCCTGCTCGTCCAGGGCCGCTTCGATCGCGCTCCGCTCCAGCGGCTCGCCCCAATCGGCCCGGATCGGCGCGAAGTCGAGCCCCCAGCGGGTGGCGTGGTCGAGCAGCCGCTCGCCGAACTCGCCGTTGGCGAGCACCACGCCGCGCCCGCCGAGCAAGGAGAGCTGCCCGGCCACCGCGTCGTTGGCGAGGGTGCCGGACCCCATCAGGATCTCGACCTCGGCGGCGCCGGTCAGGCGGCGCAGCGCGGCCTTGACCTCATCGAAGGCGGCCACAAAATCCTCGGCCCGGTGCGAGACCGGCGGCCCGGCCAGCGCGGCGCGCACCTCCGGCCGGATCCCGACCGGACCCGGCAGCAGGTTGACCGGCTCGGCGGCGCCGTCCGGGACGTCCGGCGCGTGCCCGTTGGCGGCCTCGCCGCCGGTCCCCTTCGCCCGCTCCCGCCCGCCGGCGATCACCGGCACGTACTTTAAGAACGGTTTGGCGTGGCGCTCGGCGTGCTCCAGGGTGAGGTACATCGGCTGGAAGAGGACGTCGCCCTGGCCAACCAGCGGGCCGAATGGCACGAACCCGAGGTGCCGGTACAGCTTTTGCTGGCGGGTGGTGCCGGAGATCACGGCCAAATCGTAGCCCTGCTCCAAACAATGGGTGTTGAGCAGGTCCATCAGGCCGACCAAAATCTTGCCGTTGCGGCGGTCCGGCGCCACCGAGAGCAAACGGAACTCGCAGACCCGGTTGTGCGGCGGCAGGTAGCGGTCCAGGTCGTCGAGCTTTTGGTCGAGCGAGAACGGGCGGGTGCCGCGGACGGCGATCATGCCGAGCAGCTCGCGCCCCTGGAGGCAGACCAGGTAGGTGTTCTCGGCGTCGAACTTGTCGACCAACGCGGCGTCGGGGTTGGCGCCGTGCTGGGGGATCTCCTCGACAAAGGTGCGGTAGTTGAGCCGGGCAACCTCTTCCAGTTCCCACGGCTCCGCCGCCGTCTTGAAGACCAACCCGGCACTCGCCGCCGCCGTCACGACCGACCTCCGCGAACCTGAGCCGCCGGTCGGGCGACCGCCGGCTGCCCGACCCAGGCCCGCAGGTGGTCGCGGTGCGCGACCAGCACCACCGCCGCCAGCGCCGCGATCCCCAGCGTTTCGACCATCGTCCGCCCGAACGCCGCGCTCAGCACCGGGCAGGCCGCGATCCCGACCAACCCCGAGCGCGTCACCCGTCGCAACCCGACCCAAACCACGATCGCCACCCCGAGCGCGCTCAACGCGACCCACGGCATCACCACCAGCGCCGCGCCCCAGGCGGTGGCGACGCCGCGCCCGCCGCGGAACCCGAGCTGCGCCGGCCACACGTGCCCGGCGGTGACGGCCAACGCGGTCAAGGCGATCCCGACCTCCCCGACCCCGGCCCAAACCGCCAGCGCGGTCGCCAACGCCCCCTTCGCCAGATCCATCAGAAAGACCAGCACGAAGCCGCGCCGCCCCAGCACCCGCCCGACGTTGGTCGCGCCGAGGCCACCGCTGCCGCCCGCCCGGACGTCGCCGCCGGTCCGCAACCTCACCAGGTAGTACCCCGCGCTCAGACAACCCAGGCCGTAGCCGATGACGACCAGCAGCGCGCCCAGCAGCACCCCACCGGAACCCACCGCGTTTCTCCCCTCCCGCCGGCGCCGCCCCCGCGCGGCGGCCGGACGCGATGTCGCGAGGCTAGTCTACCGCACGAGGGGGCTGGGGTCTGGGGTCTAGGGTCTGGGGGACGAGGTCAGGCGTTTCGGGATAGCGAGGTGCGGAGGGCGGTGAGTTGGCGAGCAAGGCCGTTGATCGCGGCCAGGAGCGCTTCGCGGTCCGGTGACGGAAGGTAACCGAGCCGGGCGGCGATCTCGAAATGGGTCTCGACCTCGGCCAGCGAGCCGCGGGCGATGGAGACGTGGTGGAGGTATTCCTTTCGCCCTTCGCGGGCATGCCCTTCCGCAATACTTGACGGCACGGACACGGCCGCCCGCCGCACCTGACTCGTCAAGCGGAACCGCTCCTCGGCAGGGAACCCCAGCGTCGCCCCGTACACTCGCTCCACCAACTCGATGCCACCCTGCCAGACCCGAAGATCCCGAAACGTCTCGACCGCCATCCCATCCTCCGTCCCCCAGACCCCAGACCTCAGACCCCAGACCCTAGCTCGATTCGCCGGTGGTGGTCCGACCCCAGCCGGCGGCGGCCGCCAACTCGCCGGCCTCGGCCGGCTTGGGCGCGGGCGCCGGCTGGTCGGCGGACACGATCCACTCCTCGCGGAACCATTGGGCCTGCCAGGGGATGGCGACCTTGTTCTTGTGCTCCCGGAAATCGACCAGGTAGAGCGGCACGCCGTACGGGCCGCGGGGGTTGATCTCGGTCACCGTGCCGGTGGCGCCGTCGAACCTGGCCTCCTGGGACGTGGCGTAGAGGACGCTGATCCCGACCACGCCGCGGCGGTTGACGCCGCGTGGCATCCGCACCGTGACCGCGTCCCCGATCGCAAACTCCGCCATGCCGCGCTCCCCCCTTCTCGCCCCGTCGTTCCTCCGTGCCGGCCCATCGGCGGCAGTATAGCGAAGGCCAGGCACCCGGCCGCGATTACGAGCCGCCCGGCCGAAGGATCAAGGAAGATATTCAGATTATTGATTGATGCTTGACAAATATCAATATCGATCGTAGATTGGGGGCATGGAATGGCGACGGGTGCGGCCGGGATCTGGCGGAGGAGGCGAACCAGGGTGGCGATTCCGGCGGTGATCGGGCGGTGCCCGGTCTGCGGCGACGAACTGGCGGTGACCCGCCTGCACTGCGGCAATTGCGACACGGCGCTCGAAGGGCGGTTCCGGTTGGGCCGGTTCCAGCGCTTGGCGGCGGACCAACTCGCCTTCGTCGAGGTCTTCGTCAAGAACCGGGGCATCATCAAGGACGTCGAGGCCGAACTCGGCATCTCCTACCCCACGGTTCGGGCGCGCCTCGACGACGCCCTCCGGGCGATGGGCTTTCCGGCGGCGGGGGACGACGTGCCCGGCCCACGTCAGGCCCAGGCCCAGGTGAAAGAAGAGCGGCGGCAGATCCTGAAGGACCTGCGGGCGAACGGGATCACGGCCGAGGAAGCGGCGCGGCGCCTGGCGGCGCTGGGCGACGGCGCGTCGAGGTCGGCCTGACAGGAACGGATCGCGGACGGCGGGCCGCCGCGACGACCGAATGGAAACCGGAGCAACGACCATGAGCGAAACCTCGGAGACCAAGACCCAGGGCCAAACCGTCCCCCGACGCCCGATCGCGCCGCCGACGGTGGCCGAGGCGCCGACCGAACCGGTGCGCGCCCGGCGATCCGGCGGCGCCGGCTCCGGCGGGGACGCCACCCGCGACGAGCGGCTGGAGGTGCTGCGGCTGCTGGAAAGCGGCGCCATCACCGCCGACGAAACGGCCGCCCTGTTGGACGCCCTGGACCGCTCGGAGCGGGCGGACCGCGGCGGGGAGCGCGGCGAACCGGCTCCCCGCGCCTTCGGCGGCGACGCCAAGCGCCTCCGCCTCCGCGTCTCCGACGCCAGCGGCAAGGCGAAGGTCAACCTGGTCCTGCCGATGGGGCTGCTCGACGCCGGCCTCGGCATCGCCCGCCGCTTCGCCCCGGACCAAACGGCCGACGCGACCGCGATGCGAGACGCGCTGCGGGAGGGGTTTCGTGGCCCCCTCCTCGATGTCGACGACAACGGCGAGCGGGTCGAGATCGTGGTCGAGTAGGACGGAACCGGGAGTCGGACGGCGGAAGCACGACCGGTGTCTGGCGTCTGGCGGCTCACGTAGGGAGCATCAACCATGGGCGTGGCGCACGAGGAACGGCGCGTGGAGCGCGAGGCAGCGCGGTTGGAGCGGGAAGCGGCGCGGGGCGAGCGCGAGGCGGCGCGGGCGGTCGCGCGGGCGGCTCGGGACGCGGCGCGGGAGGAGCGGCGGGTGGCACGGTTGACGGTGGAGCACCACGACGGGGATCGCGACGGGGAGCCGGGGGCGTGGCGGGAAGCGACGATCCCGGTCGCGCTCGGGGACCCGATCGAGCTGATGGCGGAGAACGCCAACGGGGCGGTCGCGGTCGTGGTCGGCGACGGGCCAGAGGTCGTGGTCCGCTCGCGCAAGTCCGGCGACCCGACCTCGCGCCGGTACCGCGCCGCGCACCTGCGGGTGGACGCGGCGGACAACCGGATCACCGTCCGGGTCGAGCAGGGCGGCCCCGACGACCCCGGCGAGATCGCCGACATCGGCGGCTTCGTCCAGGGCGTGGTCCAGGACGCCCTGCGCGACGTCTTCGGCCGCAAGGGCGGCGACGATGCCCCCGGCGAACGGACCACCGACCGCGACCGGGATCGAGACCGGCCTCGCGCCGGCGGGAGCGGCCGGGTCCGCTACGACCTGGAGATCGCGCTGCCGCGGGCGGGGATGAGCGAGGCGACCCCGGCCCGGGTCCGGATCCGCAACGCCTCCGGCGCGTCCTCCGCCGCCGGGATCACCGGCGACGTCCGCGTCCAAACCGCCTCCGGCGCCGCGTCCGTGTCCGATCTCGTCGGCCGGGTGACCGTCGAGACCGCCTCCGGCGACGTCGAGGTCCGCCGCGTGCGTGGCGATCTGACCATCAACTCCGCCAGCGGTTCCCAGCGCGTGGACGGGGTAGACGGAGCGGTGACGTTGCGCACCGCCAGCGGCGACCTCCGCCTCAAGGGCGGGTCGGTTCCCCGGTTCGAGCTGGACTCGGCCAGCGGTTCCCTGGACGTCGACGCGGCGCTGACCGGCGACGGCCCTTACAAGTTCAACACCGTCAGCGGCTCGGTCCGCCTGGCGGCGCGGTTCCCGGCCGGGGGGCGCGGCGCGGCGTTGTCCTTCCGCAGCATCTCGGGGCGGGCCACCGCCGACTCGCCCTGGCGCGAAACCGGTCACCGCGCCTGGCGTCTCGGCGCGGCGGACGCGGGCGGCCCGCGGATCACGGTCAACACCGTCAGCGGCGGCCTCCGCGCCCGTGCCACCCTGGACGAGCGGGCGGGCGACGCGCCGGTCGATCTGGCCGAGACGACGCGGATCTGGGTCACGCCGTCAGCGCCGCCCGCCCCGCCGCCGCCGGCGATGGTCGAGCCGGTCGAACCCGTGGCGCCGGTGGCGCCGGTCCCGCCGTTCGCTGCGCCGACAGCGGAGGACACGGTTGGCGAAGCGCCGGAACCGGCCACCGCCCAGGCCCAGGCCCAGGGCAGCCCCGACCGGTTGGCGGTCCTCGAAGCGCTGGAGCGGGGCGAGATCGAGGTCGAGGACGCCCTCGCGCTGCTGGACCCCGACCCCGCCGATCCGGCCGTGGTGCCGGCCTCGCCGCCGAACCCGGTTTCAACGCCCTAGCGTTTTTCCCGCGAACCGCGAGTGCTCGCGCGCAGCGCCGGCCGTTCGGCCGGCGAGGAGGGATCATCGTGTCTATGCACCGTCTGGAAACCGACCTGCTGGTCCAAGCCCACATCGCGGAGCTGCTGCGGGACGCGACCCGCCGGCCGCGACTCCCCCGCGACCCCGCCCGCCTCCGCGCCGCGCGGCGGCGCGTCGGCCTGGGCCTGATCGCGCTCGGCGAACGGTTGGCCGGTCGGGTGGCGATCGCCCCGTTGGAGGCCGTCAAGCCGGCCTAACGGCACGCCCCGATCCGTGGAGCACCGCCCGTGCTTGCCGCCCAATGCCTCAGTCTTCGTGCCTTCCAGCACCGCTCCCGGATCGCCGCGTCCGGTCGGACCTCCAGCCGGGGTGGCGGGGGCCTCTCGGGCGGGACCGCCGACGGCCCCGGCCGGCCATGACCGCGTCCGTTGCCGTTGCGAGGACCAACCGGACCCCGTTGGTCGCCCTGCTGGCGGCGAACGCGATCTCGACAACCGGCAACACGGTGACGCACCTGGCGATCCCGTGGTTTGTGCTCGAAACGACGGGCAGCGCGGCGCGGGTGGGTCTGGTCGGGGCGGCGGAGGTGGTCCCGATCGTGATCGCCGGGGCGGTCGGCGGGCCGCTGATCGACCGCCTCGGGTTCAGGCGGGTCAGCGTCGCGGGCGACGTCCTGAGCGGCCTGACGGTGGCGGCGATCCCGCTGCTCCACCACACGACCGGATTGGCGTTCTGGCAACTGCTGGCGCTGGTCTTCTGCGGGGCGTTGCTCGACGCCCCGGGGAGCACCGCCCGCGCCGCCCTGCTGCCGGACCTGGCGGAAGACGCTGGGGTGGGGTTGGAGCGCGCCAACACGGCCTTCGACGCGGTCAACCGCCTCCGCCAGCTCGTCGGACCGGCGATCGGCGGCGTCCTGATCGTCTGGCTGGGCACGGCCAACGTGCTCTGGCTGGACGCCGCCAGCTTCGCGGTCTCGGCGGCAATGGTCGCGGCGCTAATCCCGGCGGCGCGGCGGGCGCCTACCGCGCCGGACGAAGGGTTCGCGGCCCAGGTGCGCGGCGGCTGGCGCTTCGTCTGGCGCCACCGCTTGACCCGGACCCTGGTGCTGCTGCTGGCGCTGACGAACGGGCTGGACATCGCGCTGTTTGGGGTGCTGATGCCGGTCTTCGCGCGGGAGGAGTTGGGCAGCGCGCGGGCGTTGGGCCTGCTCTTCGCCGCCACCGGCGGCGGGGCGCTGCTCGGGTCGCTGCTGTTCGGGGCGTTCGGGCATCGCCTGCCGCGCCGGGTCACCTACGTCGGCGCCTTCCTGTTGATCGGCGTCCAGCCGTGGGTCCTCCTGGCGGCGCCGCCGCTGCCGCTGCTGTTGGCGGCGTTTGCCTGCTGCGCCGTCGGCGCCGGGCCGTTGAACCCGCTGCTGAGTACCCTCTGGCAGGAGACGATCCCGTTCGAGCTGCGAGGGCGGGTGCTGGGGGCGATCAAGGCGGTCGCCTGGGGCGCGATGCCCCTTGGGGCGCTGGTCGCCGGGTTCGCGGTCCAGAGCGTCGGCTTGCGCCCGACGCTGCTGGCGGGTGCGGTCTGCTTCCTGGTCGTCACGGTGGCGATGGCCTTCAACCCGGTGCTGCGGGAGATGGACGCGCCCGCGAATCCCACACCCGTCCCCGGTGTCGGGGCGGGACTTCTCCCGCAAGTCGGCCACCGGGAGCGGCCGACGAGCCGTTCCGGGGACGACACGGCAGGATCCGCGACGCCGTGATGGATACGGGCACCGGTGGGGCCCCGTCGATGACCTTGCTCCCGACGATCGCACCGACCAGTTACCGTCCGAGAACAACGGCATTCTACGGTTCGGCGCCGCGTCGAAGCGAGGTAACCGGCGATTCCGCCCAGGAGTCGCCTCCGTCGTCGTCGCTCGTGCCGTTCGGGGCGAACTGCTGACGGTACAGCCTGGCGTACAAGCCGCCCTGGGCCAGCAGATCGGGGTGGGTGCCGCGCTCGACGATCCGGCCGCGGTCCAACACCAGGATCAGGTCGGCGGCGAGGACGGTGCTCAGGCGGTGGGCGATGGCGAGGGTCGTCCGGTCGCGCAGCAGCGGCGCCAGGGCGGCCTGGATCAGGCGTTCGGAGCCGGTGTCGAGGGCGGAAGTCGCCTCGTCCAGGATCAGGATCCGGGGGTCGCTCAGGATCACGCGGGCGATCGCCACCCGCTGCTTTTCCCCGCCGGAGAGTTTAAAGCCGCGCTCGCCGACCAGGGTCTCGTAGCCCTCGGGGAGTTCCACCACCCGGTCGTGGATCGCGGCCGCGAGGGCGGCGGCTTCGATCTCGGCCTGGGCGGCGTCCGGGCGGCCGTAGGCGATGTTCTCCCGCACGCTGGCGTGGAACAGGTACGTCTCCTGGGTCACCATCCCGATCAAGCCTCCGAGGCTGGCCAGGGTCAGATCCCGCACGTCGTGCCCGTCGATTTCCACCGCGCCCGCGTCCACGTCGTAGAAGCGCGGCACCAAGGCGGAGATCGTGGTCTTGCCCGCCCCGCTCGGACCGACCAGGGCGACCAGTTGGCCGGGTTCGACGGCGAACGAGACGTCTTGGAGGGCAAAGGAACGGGGGGCCGGAGAGGACCGAGGATTGAGGACCGAGGACTGAGACGGAACCGCCGGCGGCCAGGCGCCGCCGGCTGAGGGCCGATCGCCGACGGCCGATTGCTCGTACGCGAACCAAACGCGGTCGAAGCGGACGCGGCCGCGCGCCTCGGCCGGGGAAAGGGCGCGGGCGCCGGGGCGGTCGGCGATCGCCACCGGCAGGTCCAGGTAGTCGAAGATGCGGTCGAAGAGGGCGAGCGCGCCCTGGATCTCGACCTGCACGTTGAGCAGTTGGCCGAGGGGGAAGAAGAGGCGGCTCTGGAGGGTGGTGAAGGCGACGATGTCGCCGAGGCTGAGCGCGGCGTCGCCGCCGATGATTTCGCGCCCGGCGAACCAGTAGACGAAGGCGGGGGTGATCGAGAAGAAGGTCGAGATGATGGTGAAGAACCACCGCCCGACCATCTGCTGCCGGACCTGGAGCGCCGAGAGGCGGGCGTTCTCGGCGGCAAACCGCTCGGTCGCCCGCGCTTGGCGACCAAAACTCTTGGTCAGGAGGACGCCGCTGACCGAGAGCGTTTCCTCGACCAGCGCGGTCAGATCGGCCAGGGTCCGCTGGGTGGAGCCGGAGAGAGCGCGCCGGGCCACCCCGACCTTGTGGGTCAGACCGAGAAACAGCGGCAGCAACCCCAGCGAGAGCAGGGCCAACCGCCAGTCGATCAGCCACATCGCGACGACGGTCGAGAGGGCGGTGGCGAGGTTGCTGACGACGCCGGTCGCGGTCTCGGTCACCACCTGCTGCACGCCGCCGACGTCGTTGCCGAGGCGGGACTGGATCTCCCCGGTCCGGGTGGCGGTGAAAAACGCCAGCGGCATCCGTTGGAGGTGGGCGTAGAGGGCGTTGCGCAGGTCCTGCATCACCCGCTGCCCGATCAGGGTGTTTAAGTAGGTCTGGCCGACGCCGATCAGGCCGGTCAGGATCGGAACCAGGACCATCAGCCCGACATAACGGTAGAGCAGGCCGAGGTCGCGGTTGGGGATCGCGTCGTCGATGATCAGTTTCAGCAGGTAGGGGTTGAGCAACCCGAACACGGCGACGACCAGGATCGCGCCGACGCTGAGGGCGATCCGCCCCCGGTAGGGAACGAAGAACCCGGCCACCCGGCGCAGGGTGCGGCGGTCGATCGGCCGGTCGGCGCCCTCGGGGAGCGCGGTGCCGGACATCAGGCGGCCCCGGCCCCCGCCGCCCCCGCCGCCGTACATCCGTCCCATGCCGCCGCGCCCCATCGGCCCTCCCGTCGCCGTGCCCCGCCTTGGCCGCCGCCGATCGGGTAGGATCGGCGGCACGCGGGAGTCCCCAGTATGGGCCGGGGGAGGGGCGAGCGATCGTGGCCCGGCTACCCCGGCCGGGGCGACAAGGAGCGGGGCGATGGTGCGCGCGGTGACGGCGGCGCTGACGGTGCTGTTCTTGCTGGTGGCCGGCGCGATACCGGCGGTGGCGGGTGACGAAGCGCGGGCGCTGCCGGACGGGTTCGGCGGCAAATGGTCCGGCACGGTCGTCGAGTACGACACCAACGAGACGTACCCGGTCGAGCTGACCCTGGACGGGGGCGGCGCGGTCGGGGAGACGGTCGGCGAGATCGCCTACCCGGCGTTCGGCTGCGCCGGGGACCTGGTGCTGCTGGCGACCGTCGACGACGTGGCCGCGCTGCGCGAGGAGATCGCCGCGACCGAGGGCTGCGGCGGCGAGGCCGAGCTGGTCCTGCGGCGTGGGGACGCCGACACCCTGGAGTGGACGTGGTTCTGGGCCGACGGCGAAGCGGGAGCCGAGGCCACGCTGACGCGCCACGGAACCACAGGACCCCCGCCGGTCCGTGGCGGCCTGACCGGGGCAGCGGGATCGGACGGCGAACAGGTGGCGCTGCTCGCCGCCGCGGCGGCGGCCACCGGCGACATCGGCCCCGCCCTGGACCGGATTCGGAAACCGGGCGGCCCACTGGGGCGGCGGTTCGTCGAGTCCTGGTCCGCCAACCGGCCGCGGCGGGGCGGGGATGCCCTCGCCGACGCGCTGGCGGTGCGGGCAACGCTGGACGCGGCCTGGGAGGGCGCCGGCGGCTACGAGAACGCGGCCGGTGACCTGGTGGACGCCTTGCTCGGCGCCGAACCGCGCTGGGTCGGCTACGAGGACCTCGGCGAGCGGGCGCCGGAGACCCGCGACGCGCTCGACCCGGCGATCGCCTCCGCCGCCGGGTTGCGGCCCGGCGACGAACTCGCGGACGGCGCGATCCGGGCCAACGCCCTGCTGGCGGCGATCCCGACGGACGTGTTGGCCGACGCCTTGCCGCCGACGGGTGCGACCGTGGCCTGGAGCGGCGACGCCTGGACCGTCCTTCACGGAACCGGCGCGATCGCCCGGTTGGACGCGGCGACGATCCCCCGTGTGGCGGTGGAGACGTTGCCGCCGGAGGCGCTGGACACCTTAGACCTGATCGCCCGCGACGGCCCGTTCCCCCACGACCAGGACGGCGCGGTCTTCGGCAACCGCGAGGGCATCCTGCCGGACGCGCCGCGCGGCCACTACCGCGAGTACACCGTCGAGACGCCCGACGAATCGGACCGCGGCGCCCGCCGGATCGTGACCGGCGCCGACGGCGCGGTCTACTACACCGACAGCCACTACGACAGCTTCGTCTTAGTGCTGACCGAGGACGAGCGATGAGTGGGGTCACAGGCTTGAAGCGGGGCGCGCTGACACCCGGCGTGTCGTGGCTCGATCCGCGCCATCGCGTCGCCGCCGTCGCGGCCGAAGCGGCGGAACGGGGGTATCGCGCATTCCTGGTGGACGGGCGCGAGATCGCGGACAAAGCGGGGTGCGTGGCCGCGATCTCGGCGGCGATCGGCGCGCCCCCCTCCGTCGGCCGCAATTGGGACGCGTTGGAAGAAGCCCTGCGCGACCTCTCCTGGGCACCGGCGCTTGGCTACGTGCTGGTCCTGGACGGCGCCGACCGCTTCGCGCGCACCGACCCGGCCGGGTGGGCGACCGCGGTCGACGTCCTGCGGACGGCGGCGGCGCGGTGGGCGGAGATCGGGCGGCCGTTCTATGCGGTGGCGGTCGGGCGGTGAACGATCGCGGGGTAGTGTCCCGGCAAGCCCCCCTATAATCCACGCCAACCCGAGCGCCAACTGGCCACGACGCGGGCGGGCGAGGGAGGACGGGCGGTGCGCAACCTGCTCGGGCGGTTGAACGCCCGCTCGCCGGAGGAGTTGGCCCGGATCGCCCAGGCCTGGGGGGTCGACGCGCGCGGCGGCGACCGGCATCGCGCCGTATCCCGGCTCTACCGCGCCCTGACCGACCCCCGGTCCGTGCGCGACGGCTGGGACCGCCTGGCCGGAGACGAGCGGGCGATGGTTCGCCACCTCGCCCTGACCGACGCGCCGCGCGGGATACGGGATCTGGCCGCCGACCTGGCCGTGCCCGAGGCGGCGGCGCGGGAGACCGCGACCCGCCTCTACCGGGCCGGGATCCTGGCCCGCGAGGGCGACGACGATCCGTTGCCGGTCGGGGCCACGGCGCGTTTGTTCCTGCCCCGCGAGTTGGCGCTGCTGTTCCGCCGGGTCCAGGACGAGATCGAGGCCGGGGATCTGGCCGGCACCCCCCTCCGCGCCCTGCTGGAACTGCTCGACGACACCGAGGTCGAGGACGCCGCCCGCACCTGGGGGCTGCCGGTGATCGCCGGTTTGCGGGCGCGCGAGGACCTGACCCGTCAACTGCTGCGGGAGGTGGCCGACCCGGCGCGGAGCGCGCGGGTGGTCGCGAAACGGACGCCGGACGCCGCCGCGATCTGGCGCCGGGTGCGCGACGATCCCGACCCCACCGGGGTGCCGTTGGCGGCGGCGGCGGACGCGCTGGGCATCGCCTCCGGGATCGCCCCGGAGTCGGCGCGGCCGGCCGACGCGGCCCGCCTGCGCGACGCCCTGGCCGAACTCGAATCGGCGCTGCTGGTCTGGCACACCTACCGCGCCGACGGCGACCGGCGGTTGTTCGTGCCGGCCGAGATCCGCACCCCCGGTGAGGCGCCGGGTCCGGAATTGCCGCCGCTGACGCCGTTGGCGCCGGGCACGGTGCCCGATCCCCCCTGGCGCCACCCGGACGCGGCGGCGTGGGACCTGCTGACCCTGTTGCGCGAACTCTCGTCGCCGGAAGCGCCGCGCGGGGTCGCGGCGGACGAGTTTTCCCGCGCCTGGAAGCGGCGCCTGAACCGGCGCCTGTGGGTCCGCGGCGACGACGTGCCGCCGGAGGGGTACCTGGATCTTCTCCTCGCCCTGGCCCGCGGCGAAGGGTTGCTGCGCGAGACCAAGGAGCCGGACGACGCGGCCGACGACGACCCGTTCCTCCGCCCGACGGCCGGGGTTCGCCCCTGGCGGGACCTGGCGTTCCCGGAGCAGGGCGCTCGCCTTCTGACGGCCTGGCTGAACCACCCGGAGCGGCCGGAAGGGGCGGGGCGGGCCGACGTCTCGGTCTGGGGGGCGGACTGGCGCGGGTTCCGGCGCCGCCTCCTGACCGCCTTGGGGGAGTGGGAGCCGGGCACCTGGTACCCGGTCGAGAACGTGGCCGCCCGCCTCGCCGCCCGCGACCCGGATCTCCTCGGCGCCACCTTCACCGCCGCCACGGCGCGCGAAACCGACCGCCCGGAGGACAGGGCGGGCGACCGGCGGCGGGCGGCGGTCGCCGAGGTGGTCGCCTTGACCTTGCACACCGTTCCCGCCTGGTTTGGTCTGGTCGAGCTGGGCGCGATCCCCGGCCACGCGACCGCGGTCCGCCTGACCCCAACCGGCGCGGCCATCGCCCGCGGCGATGCCGCGCTTCTCCCCGCCGAGCCGGACGGCGCGGCTCTGGCGGTGCGCCCGAACGGCGACGTGACCCTGCGCCTTCCGACGCCGCTGCGGGTCTGGTCGTTGTCGGCCTTCGCCGAACCGGCGCGGCTGGGGCAGGAATCGGTCTACCGCTTGACCGAACCGGCGCTGGCCCGCGCCCTGGCGGCCGGCTTCGACCTCGGCCAGGTGACGGCCTTCCTGACCAAACAGGCCGGCGGACCGCTGCCCGACGCGGTCGCCGATCGCCTGGCCGGGTGGGCGCACGGCTACCGCCGCGTCCGCCTCCGCCGCGCCATCCTCCTTTCCCCCGACGACGCCCCCGCCGCCGAAGACCTCGTGATCGCCCTCCGCGCCGCCGGCTGGACCGTGCGCCCGGACGGTGGCGGCGCCCTGCTGGTCGAGCTGCCGCCCGGTGCCGCCGCCGACGGGGAACGGGCGCTGCTGGCGGCGCTGCGGGAGCGCGGCGTCTCGCCGCAGTGGGGGTGACGGAGTAGGCCGAGGGACGCAGGCAGTCGCTAGAGCGAACGGCATCCCTCGTCGTGCCGCCTGCTGCCCGCTCCTGCTGCCGGCTGCCGGCTACGCGTTCTTCATCAGCCTCGCCGCGGTCTCGGCCAGCTCGCCGGGGTGGTAACCGGGGGCGTAGCCCAGGGGTTCCGGGGTGCCGCGGGTTGGCCAGTGTTCCGATGCCGGCGCGGCTCCCTCGGCTCCGACGGCCCCATCCACCGCGGATCGCGCGCGTGGTCGACCAGGGTTCGCGATTGACGCCGTCGACCGCCGCTGCCTATGATGGCGGCGACCCCTGAAGGTGCTCGCCAAGGCCACCGGGACGCTTCGACATGCCCACCCCCGCCGCCCAATCGCCCGCCGCGCCCGACGAGGGGTCGAACATGCGGGTCCTGCCGCTCGCCGCCCCGGAGGCCCGCCGGTTGCCGCTGCCGCCGAACTCGCTCGTCGGTCGCGAGCGGGAGGTGGACGAGGTTTCGGCGCTGCTGATGCGGCCGGACGTGCGGCTGGTGACGTTGACCGGCCCCGGCGGCGTCGGCAAGACCCGCCTCGCCCTGCGCATCGCCGGCGGGTTCCCCCCCGCGCTCGCGGAGGTCGCCTTCGTCGGACTCGCCCCCATCGCCGACCCGGCGCTGGTCGTCGCCGTGATCGCCCAAGAACTGGGCACCACCGAGAGCGGCGATCTCCCCCTCCGCGAGACGCTCGTCCGCGGGCTGCGCGGCCGGAACCTGCTGCTGGTGCTGGACAACCTGGAACACGTCGCCGCCGCGGCGTCCGAGCTGGCCTTCCTCCTGGCCGAATGCCCGCGCCTGACCATTCTGGCGACGAGCCGGATCCGGCTACGCCTCCAGGCGGAACACCACTACCCGGTCGCCCCGTTGGCGCTGCCGAGCCGGCATCGGATGCCGTCGCTGCCGGCCCTGGAGCGCATCGAGGCGGTCGCGCTCTTTGTTCGCCGCGCCGCCGCCGCGCGTCCGGACTTTGCCCTGACCAAAGACAACGCCCACGCCGTCGCCGCGATCTGCCGCCGCCTCGACGGGCTGCCGCTGGCGATCGAGCTGGCCGCCGCACGCAGCAACGTCTTGTCGCCTCAGGCGCTGTTGGACCGGCTGACCAACCGCCTCCCGCTGCTCACCGGTGGCGCGGGCGACGTCCCGATCCGTCAGCGCACCCTCCGCGACGCGATCGCCTGGAGCTACGACCTGCTCGACGCGACCAGTCGAGACCTGTTCCGCCGTCTGGCGGTGTTCGCCGGGGGCTGTGATCTCGACGCCGCCAGCGCGGTGGCGGGTGGCACGCCCGCGGACCCCGGGGACACGGCCGCGATCGACCAGATTTCGACCCTTGTCGACCACAGCTTGCTGCGCCAAGAGTCCACCGGCGACCGGTTGCGGTTCCGGATGCTGGAGACGGTGCGGGAGTTTGCGCTCGGGGAACTCGTGGCCGCGGGGGACCTCGACGCGGCGCAACGGCGGCACGCCGTCTACTACCTCGACATGGCGGAGCGCGCCGAGGCGGCCTTGCTCGGCCCCGATCAGGTGTCGTGGCTGGAACGGCTCGACGTGGAATCCGACAACCTGCGGGCGGTGCTGGCCTGGGCGGTCGACGCGCCACCCTCCGCCACGGACGGCCTTGAGACCGCCGATGCCGAACCGGCACCCCCGGCCACGGGACCGTCGCCCGACGCTTCGCCGGCGCCCTCCCGTGGCGGAATCGGCCTCCGATTGGCGGCTGCCTTGTGGCGGTACTGGGACATGCGGGCGCGCCTCACCGAGGGCAAAGGTTGGTTGGATCGGGCCTTGGCCGGCGGCGCCGCGGGACCGCCGGACGCCCGCGCCAAGGCGCTCAACCGGCTCGCCAACCTGGAGACCGATCTCGGCGATTACCCCCGAGCGTGGGCGTTGTTCGAGGAGAGCCTGGCGATCAGCCGCCGCACCAACCGGATGGAGAGCATCGCCGATACCCTCAACTCGATGGGCCTGCTGGCCGCCATGCAAGGCGATTTCGCGCGCGGGCGCCGGCTATTCGAAGAGAGCCTGATCGTGCGCCGAACGGTCGGCAATCCGGTCGGGATCGCGATGACCCTCACCAATCTCGGGTCGACCGTCAACGCCGAGGGGGATCACGTCCGGGCGTGGGACCTGCTCGGTCAGGCCCTGGCGCTGCAACAGGAACTCGGCGACCTCCGCCACGCCGCCTACACGAGCCACGACCTGGGCGAGGTCGCGCTCGATCGGGGCCAGATCGAGGACGGGCGGGCCCTGTTCGCGTCCAGTTTGGACACCTGCCTTGAGCTGGGCGACAGCTTCGGCATCGCCTACGCCCTGCACGGTCTCGGCCGCGTGGCCCTCGTTCGCGGCGCCACCCCCGAGGCCGCCGCACGGTTCGGCGAGGCCCTCGCGTTGCGGCGCGAGATGGGCGACAA
>CADCWE010000200.1 GCA_902806325.1 uncultured Thermomicrobiales bacterium
ACCCGGCATCACCTCGCGGCAGACCGGCATCACCTTCGGGCAGCGGGGGGCGAAGGGGCAACCAGGCGGCGGGTTGAGCAGGGAGGGGACCTCGCCGCGGGCGGTCGCTTCCTTCTTGGCAAGACCGGCGTGGGGGTTGGGCACCGCCGAGAGGAGAAGCTGGGTGTAGGGGTGGGCCGGTTCGGCGATCAACTCGTGCGATTCCGCCCCTTCGACCATTCGCCCCGCGTACATCACCGTCGTCCGGTCGGCGACGTAACGGGCGCTGGCGATGTCGTGGGTGATGTAGAGCATGGCGATGCCGCGCTCGTGCTTGAGCCGGTCCATGAGGTTCAACACGCCGATCCGGATCGAGACGTCGAGCATCGAAACCGGCTCGTCGGCCAGCAGCACCGCCGGGTCGACCGCCAGGGCACGGGCGAACGCGACCCGCTGCCGCTGCCCGCCCGACAGTTCGTGCGGGTACTTGGCCGCGAAATCGGCGGCGGGGACCAGCCCGACGCCGTCCAGCAATTCCAGCACCCGATCCCGCAGCTCACCCTTGTGGCGCAGCTTCTTGTGGATCCGCAGTGGGCGTTCGAGGTGATGCTGGACGTTATGGATTGGGTTGAGCGACCCGAAGGGGTCCTGAAAAATCATCTGCACGTCGCCGCGGTAGTCCAGCGAGGCGCCGCGCGGTTCGGACTTCAGCACGTCCCGGCCCTGGAACCGGATCTCGCCCGCCGTCGGCGGCATCAAGCGGGCGATCAGGCGAGCGGTGGTGCTCTTGCCGCTGCCCGACTCCCCGACCACCGCCACCACCTCGCCGCGGTCGACCCCGAACGAGACGTCCTCCAGGGCGTGGATCCTAGCGGAGCCGAAAATCCCGCCGACCGGGAAATGTTTGGTCAATCCCCGCACGTCGAGGACGGGCGCGGTGCCGGTCGTGGTTGTGGTCGTGGGCAGCGATTGGGTCGCCATGATCGTTCGTCCCCGGTCGCCAGCCACCCGGTTAGGGGTGGCGGTGGCGTTGTAGGGGCGCATGGCATGCGCCCGCTCGCGAACCTCGATGGCCGTGGTGGGCGCATATGGTCGCGCCCCGGACGAGGGCGCATGCCATACGCCCCTACCACCGTCCCGTTCCTCGTTCCCCTCAATACAAGTGGCACGCCACCCAATGCCCCGGCGTCGCTTCCCGAAGCTTGGGCACCACCTCCGTATGCATCGGTTGGCATTGCGCGCAACGGGGATGGAACCGGCACCCGGAAGGAGGGGTCAGCATGTTCGGCGGCGAGCCGGGGATCCCGGTCAGCGTCTTCCGATCCCCGGTCAGGGTCGGGAAACTCGACATCAGGCCGCGGGTGTAGGGGTGGAGCGGGTTGTCGAAGAGTTCCCGGGCCGGGGCCAGTTCGACGATCTCGCCGGCGTACGTGATCGCGATCCGGTCCGAGAACTCGACCAGCAACGACAGGTCGTGGGTGATGAACAAGATCGAGAAGCCCATCTCGGCCTTCAGCCCCTCGATCTGCTGCATGATCTCCTTCTGGACCACGACATCGAGCGCCGTCGTCGGCTCGTCCATGATCATCATGGGAGGTTCGAGGGCGAGGGCGATCGCGATCACCGCCCGCTGCCGCATTCCACCGGAGAGCTGGTGGGGGTACGCATCGACGCGGTGGGCCTCGATCCCGACGATCTCCAGAAGTTCCACGGCGCGGGCGCGGGCTTGTTTGCGCGAGACGCGCTGGTGGCGATCAATGGTGTCCGTGATCTGGTCGCCGATGGTCATCACCGGGTTGAGCGCGTTCATCGCGCTCTGAAACACCATCGAGATCTGGCGCCAGCGCAGGTCCTCCAGAGCGTCGTCGGAGAGGGCGAGGATGTCCGTGTCCTCGAACCGCACCTCGCCGCCGGTGATCACCGCCGGCGGGCGGAGGAGGCGCATGATCGCGTGGGCGATCGTGCTTTTGCCGCTGCCAGATTCCCCGGCCAGTCCGAACACCTCGCCCGGGGCGATGGCGAAGGACACGTCGTCGACCGCCCGCACCGGCCCGCGCTCGGTCAGGTACTCGACGCGCAGGTTGCGCACGTCCAGCAGGGGAGCGGCGGCGGTCGCGTGCCCGGTACCGGGGCGACCGATTGCTGCGCTAGCCAGCGGTCTGCTCCTTCGCCTGAACGGGGCGGACGACCGGGGTGGCGCGGGAGGCGGGAACGCGCACCGCTTGCCGCCTGAGGATCTTCAGGGCGGCCGCGGTTTCGCGCCCGGCGCGCAGGCGCGGGTTGGTGATCTCGTCGACCGCGTAGTTGAAGAGGGCAAAGGCGAACGCGACCAGGGCGATGCAGGCCCCGGCCGGGACGAAGGTCCACCAGGCTCCGGTCAGCAGCCCGGCGTTGTTGCCCGCCCAGTACAGGTTGGTGCCCCAACTGACCCGGCTCAGATCGCCGAGGCCGAGGAACTCAAGCCCGGCTTGGGCGCCGATGGCGTAGATCACCGAGCCGAACATCCCGGCGACCACGATCGAGGTCATGTTCGGCAAGAGTTCGGTGAAGATGATCCGGGGCGCCCGCTCGCCGCTGACCTTGGCCGCGGCGACGAATTCCTTTTCGCGCAGGGACAGCGTCTGCGAACGCAGCACCCGCGCCGGCCAGGCCCAGCCGGTCACGGTCAGGACCAGGATGATCGACCACGGCCCGCTGGGCAGAAACGCGGCGAGGATGATCAGCAAGGGCAGGCTGGGGACGATCAGGAAGACGTTGGTGATGAGGGACAACACGTCGTCGACCCGGCCGCCGAAATAGCCGGCGCTCATCCCCATCACCATCCCGACCAGGGTCGTCATCACGCCGACTGCGAGTCCGACCCCGAGCGAGATCCGCGCCCCCCAGATGGTCTGCGAAAGCACGTCCTTGCCCTGACCCTCGGTGCCAAACCAATACTCCGACGAGGGAGCCAGGTGCGGCCGGGCCAGGAACGCGGTCGGCTCGTGCGGCGCCAGCACCGGCGCGAAGATCGCCATCGCGCCGAAGACGAGCAAGATCACCAGACCGGCGGTGGCCTTCTTGTTCTTCAGCGACCGGCTCAGCCAGTCCGGGCCGGTGCCCCGCCGGGCGCGCCGGGCGGGCGGCACCTCCGCGCCCGGGACGGGCGTTGTCAGGGGCACCACCTGTCCAACCGGCGTCGCCTGGATCGCCGGCTGACCCGTGGGCGGTGCGGTTGCGGTCGCGTCCATCTTCGTCGCCATGGTGGTTCCTCCAACGGCGATCGGCCAACGGCGATCGGCTACGACCGCACCCGCGGGTCCAACCGGACGTAGAGCAGATCGACGATCAGGTTCGCCGCCAGGACGGCCAGGGTGATCATCAAGAACAGGCCCTGCATCAACGGGTAGTCGAGGTTGCGCACCGCCGTCACCAA
>CADCWE010000201.1 GCA_902806325.1 uncultured Thermomicrobiales bacterium
ATCGCCGGTGGCGAACCGCCATCGCTCCTCGCCGGTGGCCGCGTCGACGGCGTAGACGTTGCCGTCCCGGCTGCCGACGTAGACCACGCCATCGGTGACCGCCGGGGAGGAGACCACGTCGCCGCCGGTGGTGAAGCGCCAGATCACCGAACCGTCGCGGGCATCGACCGCGTACAGGCGCGTTCCGCCGCCGACGTAGACCCGGCCGTCCACCACCGCCGGCGACGAATCGGCCGCCGCGTCGGTGGTTAAGCGCCACCGTTCGGTGCCGGTCGCGGCGTCGAGCGCGTAGAGGACGCCGCGGACGCGGGAGGTGGCGGTGGTCCCGCCGACGAAGGCCGGGTTGTCCCAGGAGCGGACGAAGACGACGCCGTCGGCGCCGGCCGGGGCGGCGGTGATCGCGCCGTCGGTGCGGAAGCGCCACCGCTGCTCGCCGGAGGCGACGTCGAGGGCAACGAACTCGTAGCCGAGCGTGCCGCCGAAGACCATCCCGGCGGCAACGGCGGGCGCGGCGACCGCCGCCGCCGCCGTGTCGTGCCGCCACCGCATGACGCCGATCTCGGGATCCTGGGCGCCAAAATAGCCGCCGGTGGTGCCGCGTTGGCCGCCGAGATAGACGAGGCCGTCGTGGATGGTCGGCGGGGTGGTCGGGTTGTAGCGCTGGGGGCTGATCCCGAGTTGCGCTTCCCCGGTTTCCGCGTCGAGGGTGTGGAACCCGCCGTTGGCGACGATCACCCAATCCCCGAGCACCGCCGGGGCGCAGCCGGCCGGGTTTCCCGTCTCGTACGCCCAGCGGGCGTAGCCGGTTCCGGCGTCGACGGCGTAGACCCAGCCTTCGTTGCCGCCCAGGTAGACCACGCCATCGGCAACGGTCGGGGCGGCGCTCATCGCGCCGCTGGTTTGGAACCGCCAGCGCGGGACCGGTTCCCCGACCGGCCCGGGACCGGGTTGGAGCCCGGTGTGCGCGGCGTCGCCGCGAAACATCGCCGGAGCCCGATCCGCGCCCCCGTGGGGGCTCGCGTCGTCCCGACGCGCCGATCCATGCCCCGGCGCCACGAACGTGCCGCCAAGGGCGACCAGGATCAGCGCCAGGCGAAGCAGCGGACCGGGGCGAAGCGCCAGCGCCGTCACCCGGCCCCGCCGATACCCATCCGCTCCCGGACGACCGCCATCTTCGTCGCCGCTCGTTCCCGCGCCAACTCGGCTCCCCTGGCCAGCACGCCCCGCGCGACCGACGGGTCGGCCGATAGCTCGGCCAGGCGGCGTTGGATCGGCTCGACCGCGCCAACCACCACCTCGGCCAGGTCGGCCTTGAACGCGCCGTAGCCGCGGCCGGCGTAGCGCGCCTCGATTTGCTCGATCGGCTCGCCAGCGCAGAGGGCATAGATGGCGAGCAGGTTCGTCAACGCCGGCTTGTCGGTGCCGGCGCGAACATCGCCGCCGGAGTCGGTGACGGCGCGCTTGATCTTGCGCCGGATCGTGTCGGCGTCGTCGGTCAGGGCGATAAAGCTGCCGGGGTTGGCGGCGCTCTTGCTCATCTTGCGCGCCGGGTCGTCCAGGGCCATGATCCGGGCGCCGGTCGGCTTGATGTCCGGCCGGGGCAGGACGAACGTCTCGCCGTAGCGGGCGTTGAAGCGGGCGGCGATGTCGCGGGTCAACTCGATGTGCTGCTTCTGGTCTTCGCCGACCGGGACCTTGTCCGCGTCGTAGAGGATGATGTCCCCCGCCTGGAGCACCGGGTAGATGAACAGCGCGGCGGCGACCGCTTCGTCCTGCCCGCCGGACTTGTCCTTGAACTGGGTCATCCGCCGCAGCTCGCCGAACTGCGTCACCGACGTCAGCAGCCAGCACAGCTCCGCGTGCTCGCGCACGTCCGACTGGACGAACAGGACGGACCGCTCCGGGTCGATCCCCGACGCCAGCAGCACGTTCGCCAGGTCGAGGATGTTCTCCCGCAGCGCCTGGGGCGTGATCGGCAACGACAAGGCGTGCAGATCGACGACGCAGAAGATGCTGTCGTCGTGCTCCTGCTGATTGACCCAGTTCCGGATTGCCCCGAGGTAGTTGCCGAGGTGCAGACTCCCCGAGGGCTGGATGCCCGAAAACGTGCGCTGCCGCCGCTCGGTGTCGGTCGGCAACGCCTGGGGCTCGACCAACTCGCGTTCCTGGACGACCATCGTGCTCCCGCTTTCTTGGGTTCTGCCCCGGCGAATGGTGCTCGGTGGGGATTATAGACGGGTTGGAACGTGGGATTAGACAGGGACGCGAAAGTCACATCGGTCCGATATGCGCTTGTCGCGACGAAACGACCGGACATGAACGATCGCCGCCGCGCCTGGGAGCGATCCAGTTCGACTCCATCACACAGAATCAACGCGGTGAGGCGGTTCCTTCGACCGAGCGGCGCCACCCTAGAAGCGATCCCCAATACGGTCGTACTCGGCGTGGGAGCCGATCCAGAGCCAAAGGACATCGTCGTCGTTCCGGATACCGATGACGCGGTACCGGCGTCCGACGCGAGCCGAATAGACGGTCGGATCGCGAGGATTGATGCGCCAGAACTGGAGGGGGGGATGAAACGGATCGTCTTGGAACAGGCGGTAAGCATCGTGAGCCCGCCGCTGGATCGATGCCGGCAACGCTGCCAGTAGTTCTTGAAACTGTTCGGTCGTTCTGGACTTCACCAGCTATCGCCCGATTCCTTCGTTTTGCCCGCCGCGTCCGCTCGTCTCGCCTCCGCAACCAGATGGTCAAGGAATCGCTGTGAACCGGGCTTGGCGATGATCGCATTCCATTCCCGTGCCTCCAACTCCAGGCGCAGCGTCTCGGCGAAGACATCCTGCTCGTCCGCCGGTAGCTGTTCGATCTCGGCAACGACCTGCTTGAGCGACTCAGTCATCATTGCTTCTCCCAGGCGGTGTGGCTCAGGCTTGCGATCCAGCATAGACGATTGAAGAAGATGATCCAACCATCGGCATCGGACCTCAAGACCGCGAGTAGTGCTGCGCCCCCGTGTTCCGGACCGCCCCTTTGAGCTCCAGCATCGAGAGCAGCGCCCCGGCCTGGGCGATCGCCAACCCGGAGGCCGCCGCCACCTCGTCGATGTGCTGGGGGTCGCCGGTCAGCAAGGCCAGCAGCCGCCGCTCGTCCTCGTCCAGCGGCAGCGCCTGCTGGACCGCGGCCTGCTCCTTCCGGCGGCCGAGGTTGAGGTCCTCCAGGACGTCGTCGCCGCAGGTCACCGGGCGGGCGCCGTCGCGCAGGAGCCGGTTGGCGCCGGCGCTGGCGGCGGAGAGGACGCCGCCGGGGACGACGAAGACCTCCCGCCCCTGGTCGGCGGCGAAGTCGCAGGTGATCAGGGCGCCGGACTTCAATGGCGCTTCCACGACCACCACCCCGAGTGACAACCCGGAGATGATGCGATTTCGGGCCGGAAAGTTGGGCGCGTCCGGCGGCTTGTCCGGCGCGTAGTCGGAGACCAGCGCGCCCTGCTCCGCGATCTGGTCCGAGAGGTTGCGGTGCTCCGGCGGGTAGACCACGTTCACGCCGCACCCCAAGACGGCGATCGTCCGCCCGCCCGCCCGCAGCGCCGCCTGGTGGGCGACGCCGTCGATCCCGCGGGCCAGCCCCGAGACCACGGTCACCCCGGCACCGGCGAGGTCGGTCGCGATCCGGCCCGCGACCTCCCGCCCGTAGGCGGTCAAGCGCCGGGTGCCGACGATGCCGACCGCGAGGTCGTCCTCCGGCAGCAGCGAGCCTTTGACGTAGAGGACCGCCGGCGGCGCCGGGATCTCGGCCAGGAGGCGGGGGTAGGCCGCGTCGGCGCGGGTCAGCACCGTCACCCCGGCCCGGGCGATGCGCTCCATCTCGTCGTCGAGCGACAGCCCGGCCCGGGTCTTAAGCAGACTCTCGATCGCGCGCTCGTCGAGCACCGCCCGGAGGTCGCCGGCCGGGGCCGACCACGCCCGTCCCAAGTCGCCGAAGTGGCGCACCAGCCGGTCGATGCGTGTCGGCCCGATGTAGGGGACCCGGTGGAAGCCGAGCCAGTATTTCGGGTCGTCGACCCGAGTCGAACCCGTCGCCACCGCGTCCTCTCCCCGTTCGCTCGATGCCAGCCGCGATGGCCGCGGCCGAGTCTACCCGAGCCGCCCAGCGCCGCCAAGAGGCGGGCGAGGTGGCGGATGGGGACCCCGGTGAACCGCCCCCGCGATGGAGCAAAGGCTCTATGATGTCCCGGGCCGCGATCCGGCGGCACCGCACACCCCGAGGAGGGACGGATGGTGATGGTGACGTTGACCGCGATCGCCCGTTCGCTGCGTCGCTGGCTGATCATCGGCGGCGCCGTAGTCGCCATTGCCGCCGGGACCACGGACCAGGCGAAGGCGCAGGGGATCGAGTTCACGCCGGCGGATCCCGCGAATTGCGCGCTGGAGCCGTACACGGTCGACGAACTGCGCGCGATCCTGCTGACCGCGTCGGCGGCGGCAACACCGGGCGCCGCCACGCCGGAGACGGACGCGGCGGACCCCGAGGCGTCGCCGTTCGCCCTGCCCGCGGGCGAGGCGGCGGACGAGGCGACGGTGGCCGAAATCGAAGCGACGATGCGCCAGATCCTCGACTGCACCGCCACCGGGGACTTCCTGAGCGTGCTGGCCGGGTTCTCGCCGGAGGCGGTGACCGAGCTGTTCGTCGGGGTCGGAGCGGGACCCGGACCGAGCGAGGACGAAGTCGGGTTGATCATCACCGCCCTGACCGAAGGCGATCCGACGCCGGAAGCCGCGGCAGACCGCAGCGCCCTCGTCGGCGTGCGGGACGTGCGCACCCTGGGGAACGGCCGCGTCGGCGCCTTGGTCGACACCGGCGACGCCAGCGAATTGTCCGGGGCCGCCGATCTGGCCGAGGCCGTCCAGTCGGGGGCGATCGAGACCGCCTACGTCGTCTTCGCGAACGACGGGGAGCGCTACGTCATCGTCGAATTGGTCGATGCCCTCGAAGAGCAGTACCCGGCCTCGGGGTAACGTTCGACGACCCACGATCAACCGACAGGAGCAGACCCGGCATGCGCTACGAAAACGCGGTCAAGCAGACGCTACGGGAGGGCGGCACGGCCTACGGCTGCTTCGTCACGATGCCGTCGCCGGAGATCGTCGAGATCTGCGCGGCGGCGGGGTTCTCGTTCGTGCTCCTCGACGCCGAGCACGGCCGGGTCAGCCCGGAAGCGGCCTACCCGATGATCCTCGCCGCCGAGGCGAGCGGCATCGAAGCCTTCGCCCGAATCGGCCAAAACGACCGCCAGGTGATCCTCAAGTTTCTGGACCAGGGGATTGCCGGGGTGCTGATCCCGCAGACCAACACGGCGGAGGAGGCGACCCGCGCCGTCGAGGCGATGCGCTACCACCCGCTCGGGGTGCGTGGCCTCGCCGGCGGCCGCGGTTTCGGCTACGGCGTCGCCGGGGACGCCAAGGACTTGGTGCCCAAGATCAACGACCGGGTCCTGAGCATGGTCCAGTTCGAGCACATCGCGGCGCTGGACCACCTGGACGACCTGCTGGCGATCCCGAATTTGGATCTCTTGTTCGTCGGGCCGAACGATCTGGCGCAGTCCATGGGTTTTCCGGGCCAGCCGGGGCACCCCGAGGTGCAGGCGGTGATCGATCGGGTGACGAGCGCCGCGCGTGGCGGAGCGGTCGCCCTGGGCACGGTGGCACCGGACGCCGCGTCGACCCGCAAGGCCCAGGAACGCGGCTTCCGGCTCATCGTCAGCAACGTGCCGTCACTGCTGACCGCCGCCGGCCGAGACCTGCTGTGGGCCGCGACCGCGTCCTAGCGCGATCGCGCCGGGAAACCGGAGTGGGCAAAAAACGGGCGGGGGCGCTGAAGCGCCGCCGCCCGTTTCGGTGTAATGCCCCGGGGTCTAGGCCCGGCTGGTGTTGCGGTTGTCGGCCGCCCGGATCACGTACAGGATGATCACGGCGCCGATCACCGCCACCACGATCGAGCCGATCAGGCTGGTCCCGGTGTTGGCGTCGAACAGCGCGTCCATCAAGAAGCCGCCAAGGATGCCACCGAGGACCCCGATCACCAACGCCCCGATGGTGCCGCCGGGGGTTCGCCCCGGCACGATCAAGCTGGCGATCCCGCCCGCGATCAGCCCCACGATGAGCCAGAGAATGATGCCCATGACTTCGTCCCCCCGGGCGCTTCGGCCCCGCCGCCGCCCACGTGCCGCGTCCGCCCAATAGCGTCCGCTACGCGCCGCTAAGGCAACCCGCGTGCCACGCCCGGCGTCTCCTCGGGTTGGATGGGTGAGCAACCGGCACAATCAGGGACCTGTCGAATCGGCGCGGCGGCTATTGCGGTGCTTTTAAGGCCTGTGCTATCTTCCCGAATGCTCGGACCGCAACGCAACCAGACTTCGATTCGACGGGAGAACCGGCCCACCGAAGGCGATCGCGCACGGGGACGAGGCCGGTTCGGTCCGCGAACCCGTTGGCGACCGCGCGCGAACGGGCAAAATAGGCGATAACTCACCCAACACGGGGATCTCGGGCACCACGGGCAGGGAGCGCGGAGAGGAACGGAGTCCGGCATGGTCGCACAGCCACGGACGCAACCGGCCACCAAGGCCAAGGGCCAACGGGTCACCCAGGGCGGCCCGCCGCTGCTCGACGTCAAGGGGCTGAAGACGCAGTTCTTCACCCAGGACGGCGTCGTTAAGGCGGTCGACGATGTCTCGTTCTTCGTCATGCCGGGCGAAACGCTCGGCATCGTCGGCGAGTCCGGCTGCGGCAAGAGCATGACCGGTCTCTCGATCATGCGCCTGATCCCCAACCCGCCGGGCAAGATCGTCGCCGGCGAGATCGTCTTCAACGGCGACGACATCCTCAAGATGTCCGACGACGAGGTGCGCTCGATCCGCGGCAACGACATCGCGATGATCTTCCAGGACCCGATGACGTCGCTCAACCCGGTCCTGACCATCAACCGCCAGATCAGCGAAGCCTTGCAGCTCCACATGGGGATGAACAAGGACCAGGCCAAGCAGCGCGCGATCGAGCTGCTGCGGATGGTCGGCATCCCCAACGCCGAGGAGCGGGTGGATCAGTACCCCCACCAGTTCTCCGGCGGCATGCGCCAGCGCGTGATGATCGCGATGGCGCTCTCCTGCAACCCGAAGCTGATCATCGCCGACGAACCGACCACCGCCCTCGACGTCACGATCCAGGCCCAGATCCTGGACCTGATGGTGACGCTGCAGACCGAGCGCGACACCGGCGTGATCATGATCACCCACTCGATGGGCGTCGTCGCCGGGATGGCGGACCGGATCCAGGTGATGTACGCCGGGCACGTGGTCGAGACCGCGAGCACCGAGGTCATCTTCGCCAATCCCCGCCATCCCTACACCGTCGGTTTGATGAAGTCCATCCCCCGCCTCGACGCCCTGCGCAAGGAAAAGCTGGAGCCGATCCGCGGGCTGCCGCCCGACCTGATCGACCTGCCGGACATGTGCCCCTTTGTGCCCCGCTGCAACTACGCCCGCGAAAAGTGCGAGCAGAAGAACCCGCCACTGCTCGAAGTCGAGCCGGGCCACTTCAGCGCCTGCTGGTTCTGGGAAGAAGTCAGCAAGGAGGACGACCAGGCGGCGGTCGCCGCCGCGCTCGGCCATCCGACGCCCGGTGACCACGCCGCCCAAGCCGCCGAAGCCCAACCCGGCACCCCGAGCCTCGGCGCCGCGCCCGAGCAGTTCGTCGAGCCCGAAACCCCGAGGAGGTCGAGCTGATGTCCTCCACCGTGCCCAACACCGTCACCGACCGCCGCACCCAACCGCAACCGACGAGCAACGGCTCGGCCAACGGCAAAGGCGAGGCGCTGCTGACGGTCAACAACCTGGTGATGCACTTCCCGCTGACGCAGGGCATCATCTTCCAGCGCAAGGTCGGCGCGGTCCAGGCCGTGGACGGCGTCTCGTTCCACGTCAAACGCGGCGAAACCCTCGGCCTGGTCGGCGAGTCCGGCTGCGGCAAGAGCACCACCGGCCGCGCGATCCTCCAGCTCTACAAGCCGACGTCCGGCGAGGTCGTCTTCGACGGCAAGGATTTGACCAAGCTCGACGGCGGCGACATGCGCCGGATGCGCCGCCATCTCCAAATGATCTTCCAGGACCCCTACGCCTCGCTCAACCCCCGGATGACGGTCGGCAACATCGTCTCCGAGCCGATGCAGATCCACCACTTGGTCTCCAAGGGCGAGCGCACCCAGCGGGTCCAGGAGCTGTTGCAGACGGTCGGATTGAACCCGTACTTCGCCAATCGCTACCCGCACGAGTTCTCCGGCGGCCAGCGGCAACGGATCGGGATCGCCCGCGCCCTGGCGGCGAACCCGGATTTCATCGTCGCCGACGAGCCGGTCTCGGCGCTCGACGTCTCGATCCAGGCCCAGATCCTCAACCTGCTCGAGGACCTCCAGGAGCAGTTCGGTCTGACCTACCTCTTCATCGCCCACGACCTCTCGGTGGTCAAACACATCTCCGACCGGGTCGCGGTGATGTACCTCGGCAAGATCGTCGAGCTGGCCGATCGCAACTCGCTCTACGAGGACCCGCTCCACCCCTACACCAAGGCCCTCCTCTCGGCGGTACCGATCCCCGACCCGGTGATTGAGAAGCGGCGCGAGCGGATCATCCTCTCCGGCGACGTGCCCTCCCCGATCAACCCGCCCTCCGGCTGCCACTTCCACACCCGTTGCCCCTACGCGATGGAGGTCTGCAAGCAGGTCGACCCGGTCTTCGCCGACCAGGGCAACGATCATTATGTCGCCTGTCACCTCTACCCCGGCTCCGGTGCCGAGCAGGCGGGCACCCCGTCGTTCCGGGCGACGACCTAGACGCGATCCGGAGCGCCGTCTCGGACCCCTGGGCCGCGAGGTCAGACCGGGGCTAACGGCCCGTGCTTTCTCCCGCCGAGTCGCGCGATCCAACTCATCGGAGACCCATGGACCTGTTCCAACGCCGCGAACCGGAAGTCATCGTCGCGATCCTGCTGTCGTTCATCATCGCGACCACGATCCACGAGTTCATGCACGCCTGGACCGCCTGGCGGCTCGGCGACGACACCGCCGCCCGCTTGGGCCGGATCACGCTCAACCCGGTGGCCCACTTCGAGATCGTCGGCTTCATCGGCATGGTGCTGATCTCGGTCGGTTTCTTTGGCATCGGCTGGGGTAAACCGGTGCCGGTCAACCCCGGCAACTTCCGCCGCCGCGGGATCCAAAACATGCGCCTGGGGATGGGGATCGTCGCCATCGCCGGGCCGATCTCGAACGTGGTCCAAGCCGCGGTGGTCGGCATCCCGTATCGGATCGCGACCGGCAACGGGCGGAGTTTCGGCCAGCTCGACGTCTTCTTCGAGTGGTTCATCATCATCAATCTGCTGCTGGCGGCCTTCAACATGATTCCGATCCCGCCCTTGGACGGCAGCAAGGTGCTGACGGCGATCCTGCCCAACTTCTGGTACCCGATCCTGGCGCCCCTGGAGCGTTACGGCTTCATGATCCTCTTCGTGTTCATCTTCATCACCCCGCGCGGCAGCGGCTCCGTGATCGGCGAGATCTACGGCCCGGTCTTCGATTTCCTCGGCGGGGTGATCCTCGGGCCCCGCTTCGGCTTTTGATCGCGCTGATGGCAACGCTCCTCCACCGTCTCCAACAAGGTCTGGTCGCGTTGTCGCCCCGGTTGCCGGAGCACCTCGACGCCCTGCTGGCGTCCCACCTTACCGCGCCACAGACCGCCGCCTTCCGGGCGTTGCCGATCCATGACCAAGCCCATCTCGGCCGGGTCTGCCAATCCTTGCTCGACCGCGGCGCCCAGGACCCGGATCTGCTGCGGGCGGCGCTGCTGCACGACCTCGGCAAAGTCGGGCCGGACGGCCGCGTCGGTTTGCTCGACCGCGCGCTGCGCGTGATCCTGGCCCGCCTCGCGCCGTCGCTCCTCGACCGGTTGGCGGAATACCCGGCGCCGCGGTGGCGGGCCGGTCTCGCCCGGGCCGTCCACCACCCGTGGCTCGGCGCCGACCAGGCGGCGGCGGTGGGTTGCTCGGCGCGAACGTGCTGGTTGATCGCCCACCACCACGACCGGCCGCTGCCCGACGACGCCGGGTTGCGCCTGCTCGTCACCGCCGACGAGGCGGCCGACCACGCGCCGCCGGTTCGGCGGACACTGCCCGCGTGGTAGCCCTGGTCAACCCCGCCACGTACCCCGCCGGGTCCTTGCTGCACGGCTATCAGCTCCGGTTGCCGTCCTTCGAGGGGCCGCTGGATGTCCTGCTGCGCCTCGTCGAGCGCAGCCAACTCGACATCACCGAGATCTCGCTGGTCGCGGTCACCGACCAGTTCTTGATCCACGTCCGGGGCCTGGCGGCGGTGGCGCCGGACGCGATCGCCGAGTTTGTGGCGGTCGCCGGGCGGCTGGTGCTGCTCAAGTCCCGCTCCCTGCTGCCCCGTCCCCCGGCGGCGGACGACGATGGCGAGCCGGACGACCTGATCACGCAATTGGTGGAATACCGCGCCGTGAAAGAGGCGGCCCGGCTCTTGGGGGCGAAGGACGAACGCGGCGACGGTGCCTTCGCCCGCGCCTCAGCCGCCGTCGAAGCGCCCGCCGCCGCCGCCCCGCCGCCCCTAGCCCTCCACGCGTCGTCCTCGCTCGCCAGGGCCCTGCGGCGCCGGTTGAGCGCGGTGCCCTCCCCGGCGGCGGAAATCGCCCACCGGCCGTTGCTCACCTTGCGGGAGATGGTCGAGCGCGTGCTGCGGGTCGTCCGCGGCGGTGAACCGGAGGCGGTCGCGTTCTCGCGCATCCGACGCGGCTGTCGAGACCGGCATGAGGTCCTGACGGCGTTCCTCGCCGTCCTCGTCCTTGTCCGCCGTCGCGTCCTCGACGCCGAGCAGACCGAGCTGTTCGGGGAGATCGCCCTCCGGGCAACCGACACCGCTTCCTCAACGGACCCAGAGGTTGCCGGCGCCGGGATGCCGGCGATCGCAACCGATTGACGAGACCGGTCATGACCGACCCTACGGCCAACACCAGCCTTCCCGTGGACCAACCGGCGCTC
This sequence comes from uncultured Thermomicrobiales bacterium, assembly GCA_902806325.1. Lineage (GTDB taxonomy): Bacteria > Chloroflexota > Chloroflexia > Thermomicrobiales > UBA6265 > CADCWE01. The sequence continues at coordinate 11,103 of CADCWE010000201.1, forward strand.
GACGGCACCGCCGGGGTCGCGTCCGCCGACCTCCCGGCACTCCTGGAAGCCCTGCTGCTGGTGGCGCCGCAACCGCCGACGATCGACGAGTTGGCGCGCGGCGCCGGGGTCGACCCGGCGGAGATCGAAGACGCCCTGAGCCGCCTCCAGGAGCGGCACGGCCGTGGCTGGGTGCTCCAGCGCCACGGCGACACCGTCCAGTTCGCCACCGCGCCGCGCTTCGCCGCCCAGGTCCGGCGGTTCTTGAACCTCGACCGCGAAGCCCGCCTTTCCGGCGCGGCGCTGGAAACCCTGGCCATCGTCGCCTACCAGCAACCCGTCACCAGGGCCGAGATCGAAGCCGTCCGCGGCGTCGACTGCGCCGGGGTGCTGGCCACGCTCCACGCGCGCGGCCTCATCGAACAAATCGGACGCCTCCCCACCGTCGGCAACCCGATCCAGTACGGCACGACGCCGGATTTTCTCCGCCACTTCGGACTCGGCTCCCTGGCCGAACTGCCGTCGCTGGGCGAGGTCGGCGGGCGGGACGCGCGCGGCGCGTTGGAAGCGGCCGTCGCCGCCGCCGCCTTGGAGCAACCCGCGTCGTCGTAGGGTCGCGACGATTCGCGCCCGCCATGCACCAAGCGTTGGCTCCAGCGCCGTTCGTTCTCGGCCCGGAACGCCGTCGGCGGCGAAGGTCCGCGCGTCGTGACGCCGATGAGAAGCCCTCGATGGCCGCCAGTCGCCTCGCCCCTCGGTTGCGCCCCGGCTACCCCGCCCGGAATACGCCCACCGCCTCCGCCAGCAGCGCCAATGCCTCCCCGTTGTTCGGCGATGCCGAGCAGATCAGGTGCCCGACGCCTTGCGCCTCGTAGGCCCGGAACGCGGCGGCGAGCTCCTCCGCCGATCCCGTCAGCACCTTGTCCGGGTCCGACGGCTCGGCGTCCTCGCCCGACAACGCCGGGAACCGGACGACGACGCCGACCGTGACCTCCAGCGTCGCCGGGTCGCGGCCGACCTCGGAGCAGGCCGCCTCAAGGCCGGCGCGGCGCTCCGCCAGCAGGGTTGGTTGGCCGAGCCAAGCCGTGTTCCAGGAGTCGGCGTACTCGGCCGTCAGTCGCAGCATCCGGGGCTTGGTCGAGGCCACCAGGATGGGGGGGCCACCCGGCCGGGGACCGCGCGGGCGCAGCTCGCAGTTCGGCGCCGAGTAATGCTCGCCGCGGAAATCCACCCGGCCTTCGCGCAGCAAGGGCACGATGATCTTGAGCGCTTCCTCGAACCGGTCCACCTTGCGCCCGAACGGGATCCCGAAGGCGTCGAACTCCGGCTGGTGCCACCCCGCGCCGAGACCGAGAATCAACCGGCCGTTGCTGACCTCGTCCAGGGTGTCGGCCATCTTCGCCAGCACGGCCGGGTTCCGGAACGGCACGCAGAGCACGATCGTGCCGAGCTCCACCCGCTGGGTCGCTTCGGCCAGCGCCGCCAGCAGCGTCCAGCACTCCCAGATCCCCGCCGTCGGGTGCTCCCCCATCCGGAACAGCAGGTGGTCGTAGACCCAGACCGAGTCGAACCCGGCCGCTTCCGCCGCCTGCGCCAGATCCCGGATCTCGGCGTAGCGTGGCGTTTGCCCCGCCTCGCCGCTCTCGGCGATCGGCAGCACCATCCCGATCTTCACGCGCGCTCCTGTTCCGCTTCGTTCGCTGCCAGCATCAAATCGGCGTACGATCCGGCCACCGGCGCGAACCGGCCCCGATCCAGTCCGAGTTCGGCGACGACCGCCGTGTGTTCGGTTTCGGCCGCGGCGCGGTCCCCGCCGGCGACCACCGTTTCCAGCTCCACGAATGCCCCCAGCCCGGCCACGTCGTCGAGGTGGACCCGCGTCCGCCCGACGACGCCAACCGCGCGCGTCTTCGCGACCACCGCCAGCGCGCCGACCGTCTCCGACAGCGCCGCTTCCAACGCCCTCGCGTCCTCCGCCGCAACCGGGACCCGGTGATAGGCGCTCCAGCGGGAGCCGGTCTCGTCCGCCCGGTGGTAGGCGATCAACTCCGCCGCCGGGTCGCGACCCGCTTCGTCGCTTCGTCGCAGCTTCAAGCGGCCCCGCGCCGCCGCGAAGTAGGCGTCGCGCTGGGTCAGCGTGCGCACGGCCACGCCGAGCGCATCGAGCCGCGCTCGGATCGCGGCGAGGTCGGCATCGCCGCAGCGGACCTTCCGCTCCAGATTTTCCGCCCCACCGCCCGCGTCCGTCTTGTCCCCCTCGCCGCGTTCCGGACCGGCGGGACTGTACCGGGGCGCCCGCAGCCACGCAAGCCCGACCCGTCGTCCGAGGGCGACTCGCCCGGGGCGCTATGCTTCCGATCCCTGTCGTCCCGTCGCGCCGCCACCGGAGCCGCCCGATGCCCGATCCGTTCCCGGGTCCCGACCACCGCCGCGCCCCGTTGCTGGACGCCCTGCGGTGCTACCGGGAGGCGGACTTCGCCCCGTTCTCGACCCCCGGCCACAAACGCGGCGCCGGGGCCGATCCCGAACTCCGGGAGTTATTGGGATCCGACGCCCTAGCGAGCGACATCCCGCTCGGCGGCGGAATCGACGACAGCCACTTCACCGGCGACACGCTGGGCGCGGCCGAGCGGCTGGCGGCGGCGGCCTGGGGCGCGGACCGCGCGTTCTTTCTCCTCAACGGCTCGTCGGCCGGCAACCACGCCTACCTGTTGGCCGCGCTCAACCCCGGCGACGAGGTTGTCGTCGCGCGCGACATCCACAAATCGTTGCTGGTCGCCTTGATCCTGACCGGGGCGCGGCCGGTCTACGTCGCGCCGCGGCTCCACCCGACGCTCGACGTCGGGCTGGGGGTGGCGGCGGCGGATATCGCCGCGGCGCTCGACGCCCACCCGGCCGCGAGACTGGTTGCCGTGGTCAGCCCGTCCTACTGCGGGGTGCCGTCCGACCTGGCCGCGATCGCCCGGGTCGCCCACGAGCGCGGCGTGCCGCTCTACGTCGACGAGGCGTGGGGACCGCACTTCGCCTTCCACCCCGGGTTGCCGCCGTCGGCGATGGCGAGCGGCGCGGACGGCGCGGTGGTCAGCACCCACAAGGTCCTCGCCAGCCTGACCCAGGCCGCGATCCTGCAGGTCCGGGGGGATCGGATCGACCCGGAGCGGGTGGCGACCACCGTCGGGATGGCCAACACCACCAGCCCGTCCGTGACGATCCTGGCCTCGATCGACGCCTGCCGGCGCCAGATGGCGCTGTTCGGGCACGCCTTGCTCGACCGCGCGATCGTGCTCGCAGAGGACGCCCGGACGCGGCTGCGGGCGTTGCCGGGCGTGGACGTGCTGGGGGCGGACCGGCTGGGGACAGACGCCTACGACCGCACCAAATTGGTGGTCGACGTCCACGGGTTGGGAATGACCGGGTTCCAGGTCGAACGCGCCCTGCGGGAGCGGTTCCGGGTCCAACCGGAGATGAGCGACCTGGCCGGCGTCATCTGCCTGGTTTCCGTCGCCGACACGACCGAAAGTATCGGGCGCCTGGTCGCGGCGTTCGCCGCGTTGGCGGACGAGCGCCGCCCACCGGCCGAGCAGGGAGCCACGCCGCGCTCCTCCGGCGCGGTGCTGACGGCGGGGATCCCGGCCCTCTCGCCGCGCGACGCCTTCTTCGCCCCCAGCCGGGCGGTGCCGCTGCGGGATGCGGCGGGAGAGGTCTCGGCCGAGCTGGTGATCCCGTATCCGCCCGGGATCCCGATTCTGGCGCCGGGGGACGTCGTCTCCGCCGAAGCCGTCGCCTACCTGGAACGGGGCGCCGCGCACGGGATGTACGTGTCCGGCGCCGCGGACCCGACCCTTGGCACGCTTCGAATCTTGGCCTAGCCCGAAAAACCATCCCGGAGGGGCAAGTCGACGTTAACAAGCACTTCTTGCCCGTGTGGCACCAACCATGCGACCATCGTCCAAGCGGTTGCCGGTTCTGGGGTGTCAGGGAGGCGCCCCACCGGAGACCAAGGAGGGAGTACGGGGCCATGTCGAGAATCTTGTCGTTCGTGGCTGCGCTGATGCTGTTCGCATCGGTCGGAATGTCCGGCGTCGCGGCGCAGGACGCAACGCCGGCCGCCGGGTCCAACGAGTACGGGTTGCCGCAGTTGGACCTGACCATCACCGACACCGAGATCCAGGGCATCCCGGCCGAACTAACCGCCGGTCGCTACTTCGTGTCCTTGACCGTCGACGTTGCCCCAGGTCCCGGCGAGGATACCGGGTTCGGCGCCGTCGGCTTCGTGCAACTGCCGGAAGGCCGCACCGCGGCCGACCTGACGATTCCGGCCGGCGGCGAGGCGACTCCCGTCGGCGCCGAGGGCACGCCGCCGGCCGAAGGCGCGGCCGAGGCGATCGGATCCCCACCGGCGGACGCCGATCCGTTCGCCTGGCTCTACGAGACCTACGTCTCCGGCGGTCCCGGTGGCGCATCCGGTGGGACCTACGCGGGGATCATCGAGCTGCCGCCGGGCAACTACGCCGTCTGGGGCGACGACCCGGAGGCCACTCAGGCGCCCGTCGAGGTCACCGTCACCGGCACCCTCGATACCGCGGCGATGACCGAGCCGACCGCCGCCGTCACGATCCGCGAGGTCAACATCCCGGACGGCTTCGCCTTCGAGATCGAAGGCACCCTGTCCACCGGGACGCAACTGATCAAGATCGTCAACGAGTCGGACCAGCCGCACTTCGTGGTTTCCGAGCTCTCGTCGGAGCCGATCACGGTCGAGCAGCTGTTCGCGTTCTTCGGGTCGTTCGAGACCGGCACCCCGGTTCCCGGCGTGTCCGAGGAGCAGTTCTCCGCCGGCATCTACGCCGCCACCCAGTCGGCCGGATCCACCCAGTGGATCGTCGCCGACGTCCAGGCCGGGTACCACGTCGTGCTCTGCTTCATTCCCGACCCGACCAAGGGCGGCATCCCGCACGCCTTCGAGGGCATGGCCGAAATCGTCCCGGTTGGCGTGGACGCGGCGGCGACGCCCGCGGCCTAATTTCCTGACTCCCCGGCCCCCTCTCCCGAACGCGGGAGAGGGGGCTTTTTGGTGCGCGCGATCAACCGGGAGCGTGAGGGTCCTATCGGCTCCCCCTCTCCTATGCTACGGGTGAGGGGGTGAGGGGGTGAGGGAATTCCCGCCCCGCCGCCAGCTTTTCCGGCAACCGCGCCAGCCGCGCCGCCGCTTCCCGCAGCGTCTCCTCGCGCTTGGCGAAGCAGAACCGGGCGAGCAGCGGGGCACGCGCGGGGTCCAGGTAAAAGGCGGACGGCGGCACCGCGGCGACCCCGACCTCGGCGGTCAGCCAGCGGCAAAAGGCGACGTCGTCGGGAAATCCGAGACCGGCGACGTCGGCCATCAGGAAATAGCTCCCGGCGGTCGGCAGGGTCGGCAAGCCCGCCCCTTCGAGCGCCGCCCGCATCAGGTCGCGGCGGGCGGCGTACTCAGTCCTCAGCCGGTGGTAGTAGCCGAGGCCCGGCGCCGCCTCCATCGCCGCCGCCATCGCGTCCTGGAACGGGGTCGCGCTGGCGAAGGTGACGAACTGGTGGACCGCGCGCAGGGCCGCGTTCAACCCCGCCGGGCCGACCGCGTAGCCGATCTTCCAGCCGGTCATGGAAAACGTCTTGCCGGTCGAGTTGATCGACAGCGTCCGCTCCCACATCCCCGGCATCTCCGCCAGGGGGACGTGGATCGCCCCGTCGAAGACGATCCGGTCGTAGACCTCGTCGGCCAGCGCGACCACGTCGTGCTCCCGGCAGAGTCCGGCAACGATGTCCAGCTCCGCCCGCGAAAAGACCTTTCCGGTCGGGTTGTGCGGGGTGTTCAGCAGCAGCAGCCGGGTGCGCGGGGAGAAGGCCGCCGCCAACTCGTCCGGGTCGAACCGCCAGTCCGGCGGGCGCAGCGTCACCGGCACCAGGCGCCCCCCGGCCAGGGTTGCGCTGGCCGGGTACGAGTCGTAGAACGGCTCGAACGCAACGATCTCGTCATCGGGACCCAGAAATGCCTGGATCGCGTCGAAGATCGTTTCCGTCGCGCCGCTGGTGACGGTGATCTCCGACTCTGGGTCCAGCGTTCGCCCGCGCTCCCGCGCCCAGTCGGCGGCGATCGCCGTCCGCAACCGCGGCGCGCCATAGGCGACCGCGTACTGGTTCAAATCGGCGTCGATCGCCGCCTTGGCCGCCTCCTTGACGAACCCCGGCCCCGGAAAGTCCGGAAACCCCTGGCCGAGGTTGACCGCGCCGTGCTGCGTGGCGAGGCGGCTCATCTCGGTGAAGACGGACGTGCCGAAACCGCGGACGCGGGCGGCGGCGTGGTGGTGCATACGATCAACCAATCCTGGATAGCGCGGCGCGCTTCGACCGGTCCACTTGGCTGTTTCGGGCGCGGGCTCGGCAACGCGCTTCGCGGCCAGAAAGCGAACCGCCGCGTTGCGGCCCGCCGACGCGGCGTCGCGTCGGAACAAGCGAGCGGTCATCGCCAGCGCCGCGTGCCGCGCGTCGGCGAGGTCGCGCGGCGGCGACAGCGGCATCGTGGGGCCGTCGGCGGTCGGGGTGAAGCCGTCGTTCGGGAGGCGCGGCATCGCCGGGTCCGGCGTCACCGCCACCGCGAAGAAGCCGCCGCCAAAGCCGCCCTCGTGCGCCCGCGGAAGGTCAAGCTGTCCGCCGATCCCGCGCTCGGAGATCGGTCCCCGGCGTCGATCCGGCACCGTGTAGCCGGGCCAGCCCGTCGTTGTGGTCGTCAAAATCGGCGGCTCGGCGGCGACCGTCACGGCGCCCTCCTCAATGGTCGCCGCTGGACCGTTCGCCGCCGGACGGACGACCGGCGGCGCGATCCACCACCTGAACCTCCCGCACCCCGTTCGCTCGGGTCATGGGACGCACGATCGGCGGCAGGAGGCCAATCGCCGTCGCCACGCCGACCAACCGCGCGTCCGCCGTCTCGGACCACCGCCCGCCGCGGATCAGGCCGCACCCTCCGGCGACGAGAACGTTTTGCACCCAATCCGCGTCTGGGCCGTAGGTGAGGGCGATCGCGTAGCCGTCCGTCGTGGCGAACGCCATCACGGGTGTCGCGTACTCCACACCAGTCCGCCGGCCGCGATGGACGACGATGGCGAGCGGTGGCAGACGACCCGCGAACCGGCGGGCGACCAACCCGATCGCCCGCCGGTTGAACCGCGCCAGCCAGCCGGGGAATGCCATTCGGCCTTAAACCGTTCCACTCACGAGGCTCCCATCACCGTCGCCGCGCCGGCATCTCGGTTGCCCATCACCAGCAGGTACCAGCCGAACAGGACCAGCAGCGGCAGATCCGGCAACCGCGTCGCGTCCACCAAAGGCTCGACGGTGGCGCTCGATTTGAGCATCCCCTTGGTCGGGTCGAAGCGGACCACTTCCTGCTCGTGTGCGTTCAGCCAGGCGTAGGTCCGGTTCCAGACGTGGCTGCCGTGCCACAGGTAGGTCGCGCCGCCGTCGAGCGCGAGCACCCCGTCTCCGTTCCAGCGCGGGTCGAACGTCGCCTGATCGGTCTCCGTCCCGGCGGCGCGGATCGTGCCGGTCGTGCGCCAGAACCCGACCCGCTTGAAGGTCCAGGCGCTGTCGCCGGCCGAGGCTTCGGCCAGGGATCCCATCGCCTTCGGCCAGCGTAGCGTGGCGACCGGCGCCGGATCGTCGCCGGCCAGGAGCGCGTACTCCTCCTTGGTCGTCGAGGGCTGCCGCCAGATCAGCGGTCGCCCGGCGAGGTCTCGGGAGCCGAGCATCGTGGTGGCCTCCTTACGCCGCGGCGTCGAGCACCCCCCGGTCCGCCAGGGCCTCCATCTCGGTCACCACGCGGTCGAACTCGGCCAGGGCGGCCTCGATCGGGGCCGGGGTGGTCAGGTCAACGCCGGCGCCCTGGAGGATGGAGAGCGAGTAGTCGGAGCCGCCGGCGGCGAGCATCGCCAGGTAGCGCTCGGCGGCGCGGGCGCCCTCGTCGCGCAGGGCGCGGGCGATCGCGACCGCGGCCGACATCCCGGTCGCGTACTGGAAGACGTAGAACCCGCGGTAGAAGTGGGGGATCCGCGCCCAGCGGATGCGGACCGTGTCGTCGACGACCACGCCGGGGGTGTAGTCGGCCTGCAAGCCGCCGTAGAGGTCGTTCAGCCCGGTCAAGGTCAGCGGCTCGCCGGCTTCCACTCCGGCGTGGGTCTCGCGCTCGAACTCGGCGAACATCGTCTGCGTGATCACGGTACCGTTGAACCCGTCGGCGAAGCGGTCCAAGAGGGCGAACCGCCCGACCAGGTCGTCGGCCGGGGTCTGGTCGAGCAGGTGCCAGGTCAGCAGGACCTCGTTGACCGTCGAGGCGATCTCGGCCAAGAAGATCGTGTAGTAGGCGTCGTGGTAGGGGTTGTTGGCCATCGCGTAGTGGCTGTGCATCGCGTGGCCGGCCTCGTGGGCGAGGGTGAAGACGTCGTTGAGGGTGCCGTTCCAATTCATCAGGATCACCGGCGGCGCGCCGTAGGTGCCGGAGGAGTAGGCGCCGGAGCGTTTGCCCTTGGTCTCGTGGACATCCACCCAGCGGTTGGCGAACCCGGCCCGGAGGTCGGAGACGTAGCGTGCTCCCAGCGGACCCAGCCCGGAGAGGACGATCTCGACCGCTTCCCGGTATCCAAACCGCTTGGCGGGGGTGGGGGCGAGTGGCACCCGCAGGTCGTAGACCGCCAACTCGTCCAGCTTCAGCGCCCGCTTCCGGAGCGCCAGGAACCGTTCCAAACTCGGCCGAGCGGTGCGCACGGCCGCGATCAGGCCGTCGTAGACCGAGACCGGGATGTTGTTCTCGAACAACGCCGCCGCCCGCGCCGACTCGTGGTTGCGAACCCGGGCCTGGAACACGTCCTTGCGGACCGAACCGGCGTGGAGCGCGGCCAGGGTGTGGCCGTGGTTCTGGTAGGCCCGGATCAGGGTCTCGTGGGCGCCGCGGCGGACCTCCCGGTTCTTGCTTTCCAGGAGCAGGGCGTGGCGACCCTTGGTTAGGGTTACCTGGGCGCCGGTGTCGTCGACGACGGTGCCGAACTCCAGGTCGGCGTTGTCCAACTGGCCGAAGGCGTCGCGCGGGATGCGGGCAATCTCCGCCGCCTGGGCCAGCAATTCTTCGATCTCGACCGAGCGGACGTGCGGCCGCTGCCGGATCAGGTCGTCGAGCAGGTGACCGTAGGTCGCCAACGCCGGGTCGGCGCGGTACGTCTCCAGGGTCTGGGGCGGGATGGCGAGGATCTCCGGTTCCATGAACGCCAGCGCCTGCCCGGCCTCGATCGCCAGCGCGGTCGCCCGCTCCCGGCGGGCGTTGTTCGCTTGGTCCGACGTGTCCTCGTCGGCCCTGAGGGACGCGTAGGTGCCGAGGCGGTCGGCCAGGCGGCGGACGGCCATCGCGTCGTCGAGCGCCACCCGCAAGGCATCCGCCGAGGCGCCGAGCAGGCCCCGGTGGGCGGCGGCCTTGGCGACCGCGGCGGGCAACGCCGCGGCGTCCGTTTCCCACGCCGCATCGGCGGCGTAGATGGTGGAGAGATCCCAGATGTCTTCCGGGGCCAACTGATCCCGGGTCAAAACGTCGGACTGGGCGGCGTGCAATTCGGCAACCACGCGCGGGCCTCCTCGGGTGGTGTGATCGCGTCCCATCGGTTTGCGAGGCTATGCTACCCCGCCTCGGCGAGCTGCGCCCGGTCCTCGGGGACGGGGATCGCGCCGGAGGCGACCAACCGCTCCATCTCGGCGACGGTGCGCTCGATCTCGGCCAGGGCGGCCTCGACCGGGTCCGGGGTGGTCAGATCGACGCCGGCCCGCTTCAGCAGGGCCAAGGGGTCATCGGAGCCGCCGGCGGCGAGGAGATCGAGGAACCGCGCGACGGCCGGTTCCCCGTCGTCGCGGATCGATCGCGCCAGCGCGATCGCCGCCGACAGCCCGGTCGCGTACTGGTAGACGTAGAACGCGTCGTAGAAGTGGGGGATCCAGGCCCATCGGATCCGCGACAGGTTGTCCTCGGTCAGGCCGGGCAGGAACGCCGCCTGGATCTGGCCGAAGAGTTCGTCCAGGCGGTCGGCGGTCAGCGGTCGGCCCGCCTCGACGTCGGCGTGGGTTTGGCGTTCGAAATCGGCCAGCGCCGCTTGGAGGACGAGCGTCGAAACCGCGCCATCGACAAAGCGGGTCAACAGGGAGAAGCGCTGGCTGGGGTCGTCGCGGCCGATGGTGTCGAGCAAGTGCCAGGTCAAGAACACCTCGTTCAACGTCGAGGCGATCTCGGCCAGCACGGTCGGGTAGTACCAATCGTGGAAGGGTTGGGCGGTCATCGCGAAATGGCTGTGCATTGCGTGGCCCGCCTCGTGGGCGAGGGTGAAGACATCGGTCAGGGTCCCGTTCCAGTTCATCAGGATCACCGGGGACGCGCCGTACGCCCCCCAGGAGTACGCGCCGGAGGCCTTGCCCTTGGTCTCGTGGACGTCGACCCAGCGGCTGGCAAACCCGGTCCGGAGATCGGCCACGTAGCGCTCGCCCAAGGGCGACAACCCCGCCAGCACCAGCTCGACCGCTTCCCGATACCCGTAGTGGCGGATCGGTTCCGGCAGCAGCGGCGCCCGCCGATCGTAGACCGCCAGTTCGTCGACGCCGAGCAAGCGGCGCCGCAGGTCGTGGTAACGCCCGACGACGGGTCCCGCGGCGCGGACGGCGTCGAGCAGCGTGTCGTAGACCGATTCCGGGATGTTGGCCGGGAACAGGGCGGCGGCGCGGGCGCCGCCGAAGCCGCGCGCCCGGGCCAGGACCACGTCCTTGCGCACCGAGCCGCCGTGGAGCGCGGCCAGGCTGTGGCGATGCTTCCGGTAGGCGCCCATCGCCGCCGCGTGGGCGCGGCGACGCAAGTCCCGGTTCCGCGACTCCATCATCCGGTCGAGGCGGCCGTGGGTCAGCACGACCTCGGTCCCGTCCTCGTCGGCAATCCGGCCAAAATCCACGTCGGCGTTGTCGAAGGCGCCGAAGGCGTCGCCGGGGATGCGGGCGACCTCGGCGATCTGGGCCAAGATCGCTTCGATCTCGGCCGAGCGGACGTGCGGCCGATGGCGGGCGATATCGGACACGACGTAGCGGTAACGGGTCAGCGCCGGATCGTCCAGGAACGCGGTCAGCCGGTCTTCCGGAACGGCGAGGATGCCGGGGCGGAGAAACGCCAGCGCCTCCTCGGCGTCGGTCTCGATCTTGGCGGCGCGCTCGTAGCGGGCGTTGCCGTCGTCGGCGGTGGTGTCCTCGTCGCGGCGGAGCGCGGCGTAGGTCAGGAGCCGGGCGGCGGTCTCGCGCAGCGCCATCGCCTCGTCGAGCGCCGCCGCCAGCGCCGCCGCCGACGCGCCGAGCGTCTCCCGGTGCCCGGTGGCGGCGGCGACCAGGGCCGGGATCCGCGCCGCGTCCGCGTCCCAGGCCGCCGCGTCGGCGTACATCGGCGTCAAGTCCCAGGTGTCCTCGACCGCCACCCGGTCGCGGGTCAGTTCCTCGCCCGCGCCGGGTTCCGGCGCCGTGTCCGGTTCGGGTTGCACCGCCATGGTTCGCACTCCTCGCTCGCGTCGACCGCCCCGGCGGATGATACGGCCAACGGGCGGAGCGGGTATGATCCGCGGTTTGCTGGGGGGAAATCCCCCTGTCCCCCAGCCCCCCGTTCCCCCCGGCCGGCGGGAACGGGGGGAGCCGAGCGTGAACAGGAGCGCTCGCGATGGCGCCCACGGAAAGCCCCCCCTTGCCCCCGATCGCGGGGGAAGAGGGGTTGGGGGGGGTAGGGGGACTCACGACGCCCGTGCGCCTCTACCTCGCCGTCGCCCAGCGCTCGTTCCGGCGCCACCTGGCGTACCGGGCGGCGACGCTGGCCGGCTTGTTCACCAACGCCGTCTTCGGCGTCCTGATCGCCTCCGTCTTCACCGCCCTCTACCGCTCGCGGGCGACTGAAGGTGGTGGCGAGCGCATCGCGGGATTCGATGTGGCGGAGATGCTGGTCTTCGTTTGGGTCGGCCAATCGCTGATCATGGTCCTCCACCTCTGGGGTTGGTGGGACGTGGCGCAGGCGGTGCGTTCCGGCGACATCGTGTCGGACCTGATGAAGCCGTTCGACTTCTACGCCTACTGGTTGAGCCGCGACCTCGGACGCGCCGCCTGTCACGTCCTGGTCCGGTTCGTGCCGACCATGGCGCTGGGGATGCTGCTCACCGATCTCGCGCTGCCGCGGTCCCCGCTGCGCTGGGTCGCCTTCGCGGTCAGTGTGCTGCTCGGCCTGCTGGTCGCGTTCGCGTTCCGGTTCATGGTCAACGTGTCGGCGTTCTGGCTGCTCGACGTGCGCGGCGTCGGCTACCTGGCGTACTCGGCGGTCAACTTTCTGTCCGGCTTCTTGATCCCGCTGACGTTTTTCCCGCCCTGGTTGCGGGGCATCGCCGAAGCGCTGCCGTTTCGGGCGATGGTGATGCTGCCCGCCGAGATCCTGCTCGCCAAGCGGCCGGTGGCCGCCGCGCTCGGCGTGCAGTTGCTCTGGGCGGTGGCCCTGACGCTGCTGGCGCGAGCGGTTCTGAACCGCGCGATTCGGAAGTTGACGGTGCAGGGTGGGTAGGGGCGGCGGAGTGCGGCGGGCGGCACGGGAGGTGACGCGGGAGACGGCGCTCTGGCGCCGGTTGATCGGGGCTCGGGCGCGCGGCCAAGTCGCCTATCCCGTCTCGTTCCTGCTGCAATTGTTCAGCACGTCGCTGCTCTTCTTCGTCGAGTTGGCCGTGGTCGCCCTCATGTTCCGTCAGGTGGACAGGCTGGGTGGGTGGCGACTGGCCGAAGTCGCCTTTCTTTACGGGTTGAGCGCGGTCGCGATTGGCGTCGCCCTCTGCCTCGGCAGCGGTCTGGTCGCGTTTCCGGACCAGATCCGGCAGGGCGGTTTCGACCAGGTATTGACCCGCCCGGCCAGCGCCTTCGTCCAGGTCTTGGCGGCCGATCTGCGGCTGGACCGGCTGGGCCGGGTGCTAAACGGGCTGATCGTCTTCGGGTACGCGCTGGTCGTCCTCGACGTGGAGTGGACCGCCGGTCGGTTGCTGTACCTGCCGGTCGTCGTCGTCAGCGCCGCCGTCGTTTTCGGCGCCTTGTTCGTCCTCGAAGCGACGCTCTGCTTCTGGACGACCCAGGGGCTGGAGGTGGTCAACGCCTTCACCTTCGGCGGCGCGACGCTGTCCCAGTATCCGCTCCACCTGTTCGACGGCTGGCTCCGCCGCTTGTTCCTGTTCGCGATCCCGGTCGGATTGGTGATCTACGCGCCGTCGCTCTACCTTCTGGACAAACACGACCCGCTCGGCCTGCCCGGTTGGCTCCGCTTCACCGCCCCATTGGTCTCCGCGTTGTTCGCCGCCGTGGCGGGGTCGCTGTGGCGGGTCGGGGTGCGGCACTACCGGAGCACGGGGTCGTGATGGGGAGCGGGGATGGCGGGGAGCCGATGGTGGTGGCGCGGGGCCTCGGCAAAACGTACCGGGTGGCGACCCACCGGGGCGGGGCACTCGGGGCGTTGCGGGGCTTGGTCGACCGGTCGGGGCGGGACGTGCGGGCGGTCGACGGGGTCTCGTTCACCGTCGACCGGGGCGAGATGGTCGGCTACGTCGGGCCGAACGGGGCGGGCAAATCGACCACGATCAAGATGCTGACCGGGATTCTGGTGCCGTCGGACGGCGAGGCCACGGTCGACGGCCTGGTCCCCTGGCGACAACGGAAGGCGCTGGCGGCCCGGATCGGGGTGGTCTTCGGGCAACGCAGCCAGCTCTGGTGGGACCTGGCCCTGGTCGAGTCGCTGGACCTCCTGCGCCACGTCTACCGGGTGCCGAAGGACCGATTCGCGATCAACCTGGCCGGGCTGCGCGACCTGCTCGACCTCGATCCGTTCCTGGCAACGCCGGTCCGCCAGCTCTCGCTCGGGCAGCGGATGCGCGGCGACCTGGCGGCGGCGCTGCTCCACGACCCGGCGATCCTCTACCTCGACGAGCCGACGATCGGCCTCGACGTCGTCGCCAAGGCGCGGGTGCGGGAGATGCTGGCCCGGCTCAATCGCGAGCGCGGCGTGACCGTCCTCCTGACCACCCACGATCTGGCCGACGTCGAACACCTCTGCCGCCGGATGATCGTGATCGACCGCGGTCGCTTGCTCTTCGACGGCGCGATCGACGAACTCCGCCGCCGCTTTGGCCCCCACCGGACCCTGGTGATCGACCTGGAGGACGGCGATCCGGCTCCCGCCGCCGGGCCGTTCTGTCCCGGTGTCGATTGGGTCCGCGCCGACGGCCCCCGCCGTTGGCTCCGCTTCGACCGCGACGCCGTCCCCGCCGCCGACCTGATCGCCGCCGTCGCCGCCCGCCACCGCGTCCGCGACCTGACGATCGAGGAACCGGCGATCGAGGACATCGTGCGCCGGATCTACACCGAGGGGATGGGTACTCCCTGATCCGGTCCTAGTCGGGCAGAATGGATGCCCGTTAGGGAGTTCAAAACGCGCGCGCTTCCTTTGGAACCCGATGCCGCTACGCCGTTCTTGTTCCGGGATCGCCGGATGCGTCGCCGGCGCCGGTCGAGACGCGGTAGCAGGAGAACCGATGCAGCATCTGGAGCACAAAGATCCACGACACGAGTTCCACGATCGCGGGAGCGGAGAGGCCACCATCGCGACAGGCCGCGACGACGCCGGCGTCGATCTCGGCGGGGCTGGGAGGGGCGGCCCGGGCCAGCAGCAGCGCCGCGCGCATTGTCTGGTCACGCCCGGGCGGCTCGGCGTCGCGAGTCACGGCAAACCGCGCCGCATCTTCAGGCCGCGTCCCCGCAACACCGTGCCGCGCCGCCAACGCCCGCACGTCGGCACCGAGCGTCCGATCCGCCACGACCTCCGCGACGTCGATGCCAGCCAGGACCTTGGCGTCCAGTCCGACGACGGTGGTCGCCGGATTGGGGTTCTCGCGCAGGGGGGAGGCCACGCTCTTGATGACCCGCGCGTGTCGGATCCGTGAAAGCACCGGGAAGTCATGCGCCGTGCGCTCGCGCAGGAACTCGCCGACCGCTGGCCACGCATCGGGCACGCCTTGCTGCCACCGCTTGTCCAATTGCGGCGCCGCGGGGAGGAGGGGCACGATCCGCAACATCGTTTGTCGCCGCCAAGCTCTTGGCGCGCCAGGTTCGTGGCCAGGTTCCACCAAAGCGGCTGGTATGGAATAGCCCCGGTTGGTTGGATCCCGCGTCCCAGCCGAACGCAACGAGGCCCGACCGCTCCGGTCGGGCCTCGTCGTCGCTAGGTACGGTTCGACTCGGGTCAGGAAGAGGCGCCGGCGGACCCGGCGGCTTCGCCATCGGCGTCGGTCTCCCCGCTCCCGGCGGCCTCGCCCTCGGCGGCCTCTCCGGTCTCCTCGACCTCCGGCTCCGGCTCGACCGTCTCCGCCACGAGGTGGGCGATGAGCTCGTCCTCGGCGGTGATCGCGACGATGCCTTCGGGCATCGTCAGGTCGGAAACGCGGACCGAATCACCGACCTCGACCAGACCGGCGACGTCGACGTCGATCTGGTGCGGGATCGCGGCCGGCAGGCCGCGGACCTCGATCTCGGTCCGGTCGTGGGTCAAGATGCCGGCCGCGTCCGGGTCGGCGTTGTGCAGGATCACCGGCACCGACGCGGTCAGGTCGACCCGCAGATTGGGGGCAAAGAAGTCGACGTGGACCGGGGTCTGTTTGACCGGGTCCAACTGGACGTCGCGGATAAACACCGTCTGCTGGCCGCTGCCCCACTGCAAGGTGAACAGGGCCGAATGGCCATTGACGTGGTAGAAGCGGGTGAACTCCTTGGCGTTGACCGTCACCGCCACGGTCTCGGCGACCACCGGGCCGTAGACGACCCCGGGAACGCCCCCCTGGCGGCGCAACTGCTTCACCTTTTTACCGAGGATCGTGCGCGGCTCGGCCGCGAGCGTCAATGGTTCCATGGGGTGCGGATGCTCCTGGCGCGTGGCGCCGGCGGTTCGGCGGCAGGGTGGCAAGGACCGTTCGGGGGCCACCCACCGGCTTCGGCGCGCGTAGTCGTCCCGCGGCACCCGCCGCGCGACCGGGGATTCTAGCACAGCCGGCGGGTGGCAGCGGGACCGATGGGCCGCTTGACACCGTTCGGACACGGCCGATAGAATGCCCCCGTTGGCGTGGTCCCAGCTTCTGGGGCCGCGTCGTGCTGCCGCGACGGTTTCCTTGGCGACGGTCCCCCTGGGATCGGCCGCGACGGCGAGCGGTGGGGTTCGCCGGCGCGAGTACGCGCGAGCGCTCGTGCGCCGGATCGCGATACGGAGCGGGGGCGTCGGTTCCCCGGGGGCGGCGCTCCCGGGTCCGACGGTGGCACAGCTTGGTGGCCTGGGTGCCAGGTCGCCGGCCGCAGGGGCAGAGGAGCGATCGATGACGCAGTCGGACCAGGTTCTGGAGCAGGGGCACGGGGCCGGAGACGACGCCGAGGGGATCCCGGCGTTGGGCGCGCTGTCGCGCCGCCGCTTCCTGCGCCGGGCGCTCGGCGCCGGCGCGGCGATGCCGGCCTTGCTCGTCGTGCTGCAGGCCTGCGGTGACGACGAGGAAGAGGACGGCGCGGAAGAGGACGGCGCGGCGACCCAGGCACCCGCCCGGCCGACTGTTCTTCCGACGCGGCGCGCGGGAGCCAGCCCGGTGGCCGCATCGCCGATGGCGGGTAGCCCGGTCGCCTCGCCGGGCACCGGCAGCCCGGTCGCCAGAGCGGGGGCCTCCGGCTCGCCGGTGGCACCGCCCGCCGCCAGCCCGCGCTCCGTCGTGACGATCCAGACCGGTCTCGGCGGCGCGGCGACCGCAACCAGCCCCTCTGGTGGCGCATCCCTCGCCCAGCCGACTCAGGGCGCGCTGCCCGCCCCGCCGACCGCGACCACGTCGTAGGCTTGTTCGCGGTCCGCACGCCACGAAGCAACGAGGCCCGGGGCATTCGCTCTGGGCCTCGTTGCTTGGTCCGGCGGCCGAAACCCGGGCGATCCGGGCGCTTGACAGTCCGCGCGCGGCGCACGTAGCATACGCCCGCTCGGTTCGGATCGGCGGTCCTTTGCGGACTCGGTTTCGCCATCGGTGGATCAGGCGTCCGGTGGCTTCTTGTTCCGACGCCCGGCCCCGCGTTCGCCGGGCCATCCCCACCCCCGCGTCGCGCACCGTCCCGCCGTCGCGCCCGTCGCGCAACCCGTTCGTGGCGAAGGGGGACCCCCATGGCCCAATACCTGATCCGGCGCTTCTTGATCTCGATCGTGACCTTGCTCGCGATCAGCGTCATCGTCTTCACCATCGTCGCCAAGGCCCCCGGCGACCCCCTGGCCGGCCTCGCCACCAACCCCAACGTCTCGGCCGAGCGGCGGGCCGAACTGCGCGACAAACTCGGCCTCAACGACCCGACCTACATCCGCTACTACAAATGGGGCATCGCCTACATCCAGGGCGACTGGGGCGACTCCCTGGTCTCCAAGGCCAACGTCCGCGACTACGTCTTCGGCCGCATCCCCGTCACCCTGGCCATCGTCGGTTCGGCGTTTCTGCTCGGCGTCCTGATCGCGATCCCGGTCGGCGTGATCTCGGCCTTGAAGCAGTATTCGCTGTTCGACCAATTCGCGACCACCCTCAGCTTTATCGGCTTCAGCGTGCCGACCTTTTTCTCCGGGCTCCTCCTGATCATCATTTTCAGCGTCAAGCTGGACTGGCTCCCCTTCGTCTTCGACAACCAGACCGAAGGTTTTTGGCCCAACGTCAAGCAGTCCATCATGCCGATCGTCGTGCTCGGGCTGGCCGGTTCGGCGCAGTTGACGCGCTTCGTCCGCGCCTCGATGCTGGAAACGATCAA
Organism: uncultured Thermomicrobiales bacterium; assembly: GCA_902806325.1. Classification (GTDB taxonomy): domain Bacteria; phylum Chloroflexota; class Chloroflexia; order Thermomicrobiales; family UBA6265; genus CADCWE01. The sequence continues at coordinate 28,989 of CADCWE010000201.1, forward strand.
CCAGGACTACGTCCGCACCGCCCGCGCCAAAGGGTTGCGGGAGCAGATCGTGGTCGTCGCCCATGTGATGCGCAACGCCCTGATCCCGGTGGTCACGATCACGATGCTCCAGATCCCGGAGATTTTGGGCGGGGCGATTATCACCGAGCAGATCTTCCGCATCCCCGGCATCGGCCGCGCTCTGGTCGATGGGGTCCTCGGCGGGGACGTTCCGGTGGTGATGGCAATCGCCTTCGGGGTCTCGATCCTGGTCGTGCTGTTCAACGTCCTGGCCGATATCCTCTACGGGATCCTCGACCCGCGGATCAAGTTCACCTAGCCTCGCCGACCACCGCGCCCGCGTCCCCGGCGGGCACGGCCGCCCCTCCCCAAGGAGGCCGAGCACCATGTCCCAAGAAGCCCAGCTCGACCCGGCCCCGAACCCGATCGGCGGCATCCGCGCCACCGGCACCCCCGGCGCGGTCGCCCCGGCGGCGCCGCGCGTCGGCGACCGGGCGCCGGAATCGGGCAAGGACACGATCCGCGTCACCCGCAAGCAGCGCTCGCTGTGGAGCAACGCCTGGCGCCAGTTCCGCCGCCACAAGCTGGCGATGGCGGGAATGGTCGTCTTCCTCGGCCTGATCCTGATCACGGCGATCGGCCCGCTGGTCTACTCGCGGGCCGTCAACGACCCGTTCGCCTACGACACCGGCCAGAGCTTGAGTTGGACCCACCCGTTTGGCACCGACTCGGTCGGGCAGGACATCCTGGCCCGGATCCTGTGGGGCGGGCGGGTCTCGCTCGCGGTCGGGATCTCCGCCGCCGCCTTCGCGATCGTCCTCGGAACCCTGATCGGCGCGGTGGCGGGGTTCTTCGGCGGCGCCGCCGACAGCATCCTGATGCGGCTGACCGATATGTTTCTCAGCCTGCCCAGCTTGCCGGTGCTGCTGCTGGTCAGCTTCTTGTTCAAACCGAGTTTCGAGAACTTCTTCGAGGACCGCTTCGACTCGCGCAACTTCGGCACCTTCACGTTGATCGTGCTGGTGATCTCCGTCCTCGCCTGGATGCCGACCGCCCGCCTGGTTCGGGCCAGCTTCTTGGCGACCAAGGAGAAGGAGTTCATCGAAGCGGCGCGCTCGATTGGCGCCACCCGTTCCTCGCTGATCTTCAAGCACATCCTGCCCAACGTGATGAGCCCGATCATCGTCGCCGCCACCCTCGGCGTCGGCGCCGCGATCATCTCCGAGTCGACCCTCTCCTTCCTCGGCCTCGGCTTCCCCTCGGATGTCCCGACCTGGGGCACGATGCTCTTCAACGCCAAGGACTACATCACCTTCACCCCGCACGAGGCGCTGGTGCCCGGCACGATGATTTTCCTCACCGTCCTCGGCATCAACTACGTCGGCGACGGCCTGCGGGACGCGCTCGACCCGCGCAAGACGCACTGACGAGGCGGCAGGCGGTAGGACGAGTGGAAAACTCTGGCGAGGTGGCCGGCGGGTTCGTCTGGAAGGACCACTCGCGGTACGCGGCGGTGCGGCCGGTGGCGACCGGCTGGCTGGTGCTTTGGGGCCGGTACGAGGACCAGGGGCGCACCAACCGGCTGGCCGGAAACCGGGTCTACGCCGATCTGGGGGGGGCGCGGCGGCGCTTGGCCGATTCCGTGCTGGAGCTGACGCGGCGCACGGAGGCGGTTGAGGAAGCGTTGGTCCTGTTCGACCGCTTCCCGTTCCCCAGTCACGCACCGGCGGTGTTCCCAGACCCGCTGTAATCGGCATCAAGTTCCCCCCGGTCATGCGGAGTGAAGCATCGTCCGCCGCAGCAGCGTCGTTCGTTCGGGATCGCCGACGAACCAGATTCTTCGCCACCCCCAGAATGACCGTGAGGAGAGCGGACCCGGCCTCATTTGATGCCGACCGGTGGCGATCCATCGCGCCCAGTTCACGACCATCTCCGTCGCCGACTTTCGACGGTCGCCGCAAGAAGCCGCGCGCCGGTATCCGCCACGCCGGTGCGGGCGAGTGAATCCGTCGGCGCGCCAGCAGGCGGCGGTTGACGCACGATCGCGTGGCCTCCATGATCGCGGTGGGCGGGCCGTCACCGTGGCGGCAACCGCACTCGGCTGACCCGCCGGCCGTCGCCTGGACCCTTTCGAGGCCCAAGGCGCGTCCGAGCGGTGGTCTGGAGGGTTTGCCATGATCCCGACCGTTGCCGCCGCGGGGAGCACGATCCGGCGCTACCAGCGCGCCACGGACCACGCGGCGGACGGCCTCGACGCGCAATACGTCGGGAGCATGGACCCCGACATCCGGCCCCGGCCCGACAAGCGCTACCCGACCCTGCTCCCGATCCCGCTCCCGGGCGAGTTCGCGCCGTCGTCGGTTCGGGCGCTCGACGCCCTGGCGAACGACTCGGGCGACGGCGCGTCCGGGCAGGTCGTGCCGGACCTGGCGGCGGTCGCCCGGCTCTGCTTTTACACGGACGGGATCACCAGGCGGCTGCGGCGGGGCGGCCGGGAGTTCGCGTTCCGGGCGGCGCCCTGCACCGGCGCGCTCTACCACACCGAGCTGTACCTCGTCTGCGGCGACCTCCCTGGTCTGGCAGCCGGCGTCTACCACTACGGCGTCCACGACCACGCGTTGCGTCAACTGCGCAGCGGAGACTTCCGGGCGGCGCTCACCGAAGCGACCGGCGGCGAGGCGGCGGTGGCTCAGGCGCCGCTCGTCTTGGTGACCACCAGCGTCTTTTGGCGCAATGCCTGGAAGTACGCCAACCGGGCCTACCGCCACACCTACTGGGACACCGGGACGATGCTGCCCAACACCCTCGCCGTCGCCGCCGCGCACGGCATTCCGGCCCGCCTCGTCCTCGCCTTCGCCGATCGGGCGGTGGCGGACCTGATCGGGGTGGATTTGGACGGCGAGGGCGTGATCTCCCTCGTCGCGCTCGGCCGGGTCGGCGCCACGCCGCCCCCGGCACCGCCGATCGCCCCGCTCGATCCGCCGACGGACCCGTACTCGGTGCGGGAGAACGACTACCCGCTGATCCGCGAGACCCACCGGGCAACGCTCCTTTCGACCGGAGCCGAGGCCGCCGCCTGGCGATCGGTTGCGCCCGCCGTCGCCCGGCCAATACCGATCGGGTCGCCAATCGCGCTGCCCCCGAGCGACCCGGCCGCGCTTCCGCCCGACCCGATCGAGACCGTCATCCTGCGGCGCGGCTCCAGTCGCCGCTTCGCACGCGACCCGATCGACCTCGGCCAGCTCTCCATCCTGCTCGACCGGACGACGAGCGGCTTCCCGTCAGACGCCCTCGGCTCGGACGGTGTTCCGTTCAACAACCTCTATCTGCTGGCCAACGCCGTCGACGGCCTGCCGCCCGGCGCCTACGTCTACCGCCGCGAGCATCACGCCCTGGAACCGATCCGGCAGATGCCGGAGGCCGCGGCCCGCCAGCGGGCGCACCACCTGGCCTGGGATCAGGACCTCGGCGGCGACGCCGCGGTCAACGTCTACTTCTTGGCAGACCTCGACCCGATCCTGGCGGCGCACGGGGAGCGGGGGTACCGGCTGGCCCAGCTCGGGGCCGCGCTCGTCGCCGGCCGGATGTACCTGGCCGCCTATGCCCTCGGCCTCGGCGCCACCGGCCTGACGTTCTTGGACGACGAGACGGTCGGCTTCTTTTCGCCGCGCGCCGCGGCATCCATCGTGACGTTCCTGATCGCCGCCGGACACCCGGCCACGTCGTGAGCGGCCGTGCCGACCGGGGAACGTGCTCCTACGCGGCCCCGTGCTCGTCCCCGACCAGCCACAGCGTCTGGTACGGTCCCACCCCCACGTCGCGGTCGAGCGTCCAGCGCGCGTCCGTGATCAGGTCCCTGAAGGCGTAGGCGAGACCGGCCAAGCGAACCCGGTTCGCGTCCACGATCTGCTCCCGCTCGGTGACGTTGACCAGGGCAAGCAGGCGCCGCCCGTCCTCTCGGCCCTGGCGGACGTAGCCAAAGACGTGGTCGTTGCCGGGGTCGATCACCTCGGTCAGGGCGTCGCCGAAGACCGGGTTGGCGCGGCGCAGTCGGATCAGGTGGCGCAGGGCATGGCACAGCCTGCCCTCCAGGGTATGGGGATCGTCGGCGCGGGCGACCGCCGCCCAATCGGTGAACGGGCGGTGGACCCAGCGGCTGTCGGTCGCCTTGTCGGGGTCGAGTTGGAAGTCATAGTCGTTGCGCGTGCCGACCTCGTCGCCCAGGTAGAGCAGCGGGATGCCGCCGATCCCGAGCGCGATCCCGTAGAGCGCCAGGATGCGGCCGATCGCCAGATCGACCTCCGCCTCGCCTTCTTCCCGCAGCGCCTTCTCCAACCCGGCCAACGACGCGGCGGTGCCGCAGATGCGGGCGTCTCCCGTGCGCGGGTTCTCCTGGAACGGCAGCCCCCTCGCAAAACTGCCGTCGAAGCGGCCGACGTAGAAGGCGTTCAGGAAGCGGCGGTGGCCGAAGCCGTCGATCCTCAGCCGGGCCGCGTCGGCGTCGTCGAAGGTCCAGCCGATGTCGTCGTGGGAGCGGACGTAGTTGACCCAGGCGCAGCCGGGGGCGATCGCGAACCGGCGGCGCATGGAATCCCGCAGCAGACGCGCGTCGCGGGTCGCCAGCGCCTCCCAGCCGAGCGCCATCAGCAGCGGGTTGTAGGAGAGTTGGCATTCCTCGGGGGCGATATAGCGGGCAACCTCGTCCGGGTGGACGATCGCCTCGGATTTGAAGAGCAACGCCGGCGCGGCGATCCGGGCCAGGGCGTTGAAGGCCCGGATCAGGAGGTGCGCTTCCGGCAGGTTCTCGCAGGCGGTGCCGAGCCGCTTCCAGACAAAGGCGACCGCGTCCAGGCGCAGGATCTCGACGCCCCGGTTGGCCAGAAAGAGCATCTCGCCCGCCATCGCACGGAAGACGGCCGGCGCGGCGTAGCGCAGATCCCATTGGAACGAATTAAAGGTGGTCCAGACCCAGCGCCCGGTTTCGGCGTTCCAGGTGAAACTGCCCGGTCGCTGCTCGGGGAAGATGTCGCGCAGGGTCCGGCCATAGGCGTCGGGCAAGGTGCGGTCGGGGAAGAGCCAATAGAAGGCGTCCGGGTGGTCGGGATCGTCGCGGGCGGCCTCGGCCCAGGCGTGCTCGTCGGACGTGTGGTTGAACACGAAATCGAGAACCAGGCTGATCCCGTGCCGGCGCAGCTCCCCCGCCAAGTCGGCCAGCTCGTCCATGGTGCCGAGGGCCGGGTCGACCTCACGGTACGAACTGACCGCGTACCCTCCGTCGTTGTTGCCGTCCGGCGCCGGGAATAAGGGCATCAGGTGCAGGTACGTCACCCCGAGGGAGACGATGTAGGGCAGCTTGGCCCGCAGCCCGGCCAGGTCCCCGGCGAACAGGTCGACGTAGCAGACGGCGCCGATCATCCGCTCGGAGCGGAACCAGGCCGGGTTCGCTTCTCGCGTCGCGTCCAGCGCCCGCAGCGCCGGTTCCCGATCCAGCCACGACCGCGCCGCCAGGACCAGCGTCCGCTCCAGGTGGTAGAAGAAGTCGTACTCCGCACCGTAGACCGCGACTAGCGGCTCGAACAGCGCCCCAAAATGCCGCTCCAATCGCACCTCGAACGCCGCCCACCCGACCGGGTCGCTCGCCCGCTCCGCGGCAAACCCGTCCCGCAGCCGCGGCAGCAAGCGCTCCAACGAGCGGGCGGCCCGGCGATCGACGGCGGTCGGTGGCGGTCCTGACACGCGGCGGCTCCTCCACGACGGGCGACGGCGGGCGGGGTCGCCGAGACTGGCGCAGGATAGCCGAGGACGCAACGCCGCGTACCGAATCGAGTTCCGGACGGCTCCCCGATCCGATCGACGGCGCAGAACCGCCGGTCGGCGGGGCAGCGCCGCTTTCCCGCCCCCCCGTCTCGTGGTCTCAACGGCGGCGACGACCGAGGACCGATGGAATGGGGGAACATGGCAGGCACGAAACCGGTGCCGAAAACACACCGGGTTCTCCGAGCGCTGGAGCGAGCAGGGTTTCGGCGCGAGCCCCAAGCGGGGAGCCACTTCAAGCTCCGCCGCGCCGGCCGCATTGCCATCGTGCCCGATCACGGCGGCAAGGACATGCCAACCGGCACGCTTCGCAGTATCCTCAATCAAGCGGGACCGACCGCCGCCGATTCCCGAAACCCGTTGGGAGCTGGAAGTGGAGCACGCGTCGAAGCGAGCCAGCGAGGCAATCGGGCCGTACTCGTCCGGCGCGGACGAGGCGAGGCCAGCGTCGACGCCGCGAAGATCGCCTGAGCATTCGTTGAGGAGCGGTGATTCATTGGCTATCGCCCCGCCACCCGCCGCCGCAGCCGCCGCCGATGCCCTCGTGGACCATCCCCACGCCGGCCACGGCCAGGTGCCGCGCCCGTTCGGGGAGCGCTACGACCGCGCGTTGGCGAACCCCCGGCTGGCCCGGAATCTGACCACCTTCCAACGGGCCTGGCGCGGGGCGCGGGATGGGGTGGTCGCGGAGGTCGATTTCCCGGCACTTCGCGCCGCCCTAAAGGAAGCCAAAACCGCCGTCACCGACGACCTGGACGGATACTTGGACCGGTTCCAGGCCGAGGCCGAGCGGGCCGGGGCGACGGTCCACCACGCCGCCGACGCGGAGGCGGCGAACCGGATCGTGCGGGAGCTGGCGGAGCGCCACGGCGTCCGGGTGGTGGCGAAGTCGAAGTCCATGGTCACCGAGGAGATCGATCTCAACCACGTCTTCGCCGACGCGGGGATCGAGGTGGTCGAGACCGACCTCGGGGAGTGGATCGTCCAGCTCCGGGCGGAACGGCCGAGCCACATGGTGATGCCCGCCGTCCACCTGGCGCGCCAAGACGTGGGCGAGATCTTTTCCCAGGCGTTGGGGCGGGAGGTCAGTCGGGACGACATCGGGGAGCAGGTGCGGGTCGCGCGGGACGAGCTGCGGAAGGTGTTTTTCGCCGCCGGGATGGGAATCACCGGCGCCAACGCCCTGATCGCCGAGGGCGGCACGGTGATGATGTGCACCAACGAGGGCAACGGACGCCTCTGCTCCTCGTTGCCGCGGGTCCACGTCGTGATGGCCGGGATCGAAAAACTCGTTCCCACCTTCGCCGACGCGATGGTCCAGCTCCGCCTCCTCGCCCGCTCCGGCACCGCCCAGCGGATCACGTCCTACACCACCTTCATCACCGGCCCGACGCCGGGGCACGATCTGCACGTCGTCCTGGTCGACAACGGGCGCCGGGCGATGCACGCGACGCCGGAGTTTCGCGAGGCGCTGCACTGCATCCGCTGCGCCGCCTGTGCCAACGTCTGCCCGCCCTACCGCGAGGTCGGCGGCCACGTCTTCGGCCACATCTACACCGGCGCCATCGGCCTGGTGGTGACGCCGTTCCACCACGGCTTGGAGGCCGGGGCAAAACCCCAGAGCCTTTGCCTCTCCTGCAACGCCTGCGAGACGGTCTGCCCGGTCGGCATCCCGCTGCCCCGCCAGATCCTCGACGTGCGGCGGATGGTCGTCGAGGCCAAGGGGCTGCCGCGGGTCAAACGCGCCGTCCTCGGCGCCTACGCCCGGCCGCGCGTCGCCGGAGGGCTGTTCCGGATCGGCCGTCGCGCCCAACTGCCCTTGACGCGCGGCACGCGGTTCGTCCGCACCCGGGCCGTGCCGCCGTTGCGGGCGCAAACCCGCTGGCGTTCCCTGCCCGCCATCGCCCGCCGCCCACTGCGGGACCGGTTGGAAGCGGGGACCGTGCTCGCCGCGTTCCCGCCGGTGGTCCCGAACGGCGCCGCCGGTACGACGGTCGCCCTTTTTCCCGGCTGCATGACGGACCGGCTCTATCCGGAGCAAGGCGAGGCGGTGGTCGCGGTGCTGCGCGGCCTGGGGGCGCGGGTCGTCCTGCCGGCCGGGCTGCACTGCTGCGGTCTCCCGGCCAACAACTCCGGCGATGCCCCGCACGCCCGCCGGATGGCCCGCCAGACCATCTGCGCTCTGGAAGCCGTCCGCTCCGATTATGTCGTGTCCGGCAGCGCCAGTTGCGTCGCCACCCTGACCCAGGATTACGCCCACCTGTTTCGGGACGATCCGGCCTGGCTCGCCCGCGCCGAACGCCTCGCGGCGCGTGTTCTCGACTTCACCTCGTTCCTCGACCGCGTCGCCCACCTTCCGGCCGGCAGCCTGGCCGGTCCCGGTTCGCCGGTCCTGACCTACCACGACTCCTGCCAGGGTCTGAACGCCCTCGGCCTGAAGGACGAACCGCGCCGCCTCCTGCGCGATGTCCTCGGCTGCGACCTCCGCGAACTCCCCGAAAACACCCTCTGCTGCGGTTTCGGCGGCTCGTTCTCCTTCGAGTACCCGGCGGTCGCCGAGCGCCTGATGAACCGCAAACTCGACCACGCCGAATCCACCGGCGCCCCCCTCCTCGTCTCCGACAACCAAGGCTGCCTGATGCACCTCCGAGGCGGCTGCGACGCCGCCGGTCGGCCGCTGCGGGTGGCGCACCTGGCGGAGGTGGTGGCGGAGCGGATGCGCGCGCTGGGGTGAGGCCGTGCCGAGACGATCGGCACGGTCGTCTTACGATCATGGCTCGCGGGGGTCCGGGGTTGACGGCCCGGTCTGAACTCACGAAGTCCCTCCGGGACTGAACCCGGCCACCATTGGCGGTCGAACGCACCGGGCGACTGCACGACAATTGACGGTCGAGGACGTTATCGACTGTTTGGGACGGAACCGGTCCAGCCGGTCTTGAGCCAGCATTCTCCGACTGGCGCGCGGGTGCCCTCTGGGCGATTGAGCCCCGCATCGGAACGGCGTGCGGAATCTCCCACGATTCCTCAACCTCCAACGGGCGCGGGCCTCCTTGGCTCCTACGGCGCTCTCCGGAGACCCCGCGAGCCTCCGTCCGTGCGTAGTCCCGGAGGGACTTTGCAGGTTCAGACCGGGCCTTCGGCCCCGGTCGTTCGGCGCGACGGCCGGACGGAGAACGGCGTTCCTGAGGGCGTCTAAGACCCGCAACACGGATATGGAACTCGCTCGGCGGGCGGACACGGGTGCCCTTGACAAGCCCAAATTGATACGTATCATGCGGCCGTCGACCGGTCTGCGGAGGTATGGATGGACGACGCGCCCGCTCGCCCCAAGAAGCGACCGACGCAGCTCGACGTGGCGCGGCTGGCCGCGGTCTCGCAGCCGGTCGTCTCCTACGTCCTCAATCGCGACGCGATCGCTCCGGTGGCGCCGGAGACCCGGCGGCGGGTGATCGCCGCGATCGAGCAGCTCGGCTACGTGCCGGACCAGGCGGCTCGCACGCTCCGCACCCGAAAAACCTTCACCATCGCCGGCATCATCCCCGACATCACCAACCCCTTCTACCCCGCCTTCGAGCGCGGCGTCCAGGACGTGGCGTCGAGCCACGGCTACGACCTGATCGTCTACAACACCGACGGCGACGCGGAAAAGGAAGCCCGCTTCCAGCGCGCGGTCCAGGGTCGGGTCGATGGGGTAATCGGGGTCTTTTTCCACCTGACCGCGACCGAACTGCGCCCGCTCTTGGAGCGACGCGTCGCGGTCGTCCGGCTCGAGGCGGCCCCCCAAGAGATCGGCCCCCTGCCGCTCGACAACCTCTACGTCGACAACGTCGCCGCGGCCCGCGAGGCCGTCGCCTTCCTGATCGGGCGCGGCCACCGGCGGATCGCGATGATCGCCGGGCGTGGTGGACCTCGCCAGCCGAGGGTCCGCGGCTATCGCGACGCGTTGGCGGCGCACGGCATCGGGTTCGACCCGCGGCTGCTGCGCGAGACGGAGTTCGTCGAGGGCGGCGGCTACGAAGCGATGCGCGAACTCCTCAGCGATCATTCCCGCCCCTCGGCGGTCTTCGCGGCCAACGATCTGCTGGCGATGGGGGCGCTCGTCGCGCTGCGCGAAGCGGGGCTGCGGGTCCCGGCCGACGTCGCCGTCGTCGGGTTCGACGACATCCCGGCCGCCCGCCTGGTCAGCCCGTCGCTGACGACGGTCGCCCAATTCCCTCAACAACTCGGTCGGCGCGCCGCCGAACTGCTCTTCTCCCGTCTCGATGGCACGGCCCCCGAGGGCGGGCGTTGCGAGGAGCGCCCCTACGAACTCGTCGTCCGCGAGTCGGCCTGAGCGCGACGCGCGGAGACGATGCTCCTGCCGGCGCCACCCGGAAAGCGAGGTGCAACGGACCAGATCGCTCCGCTCGATCGCGCGTGACGACGAACGTCATCGCGCTGCGTCACCCGGCGTCGCGCGCCGGGTCGCCCCGCGACGGCGTGGGTGGAACACCAAGGAGGCGAACGAGGTGATGGCGAACCGCTCGAGGTCCCAACGGCTGACGATCGTTCTCGCGCTGGCGCTGCTGGTGCCGATGGTCGCGGTCGGGCGCGGCTCGGCGCCGACCGAGGCCCAGGACAAGGCGACGATCAGCCTCTGGCTCGATTCCACCAGCGGCTCGGAGACCGCCGAATGCCGGATCGCGGCGGCGGTCGATCCGTTCAACGAACAAAGCGACACGGTCGTCGTCGAGCCGCGCCTGCAGCCGAACCGCTGGCAGGCGACCCAGACCGCGCTCGCCGGCGGCGAAGGGCCGGACGTGGTCTACACCCCCGGACCGGCGTTCGCGGTCCAGGTGACCGAGGCCGGCCAATTGCTGCCGCTCGACGACTACGCCGCCCAGTACGGCTGGAACGAGCGATTCGCCCCCTGGGCGATGGACCTGGGCAAGGTCGACGGCACTCTCTACAGCATCCCGAACCAGGTCGAGACGCTGGCCCTCTTCTACAACAAGACGCTGTTCGAGGAGAACGGCTGGGAGCCGCCGACGACCATCGACGAGCTGACGGCCCTGGCCGAGGAGATCGCCGCGGCCGACATCATCCCGTTCGCCCATTCCAATCAGGAGTTCCGCGACGCCAACGAGTGGTTCGTCGGCGAGTATCTCAACCACGTCGCCGGACCGGACAAGGTCTACGAGGCCCTGACCGGCGCGGCGAAATGGACCGACCCCGAGTTCGTCGACGCGATCACCAAGCTCAACGAGGCCCAACAGAACGACTGGTTCATGGGCGGGGTCGATCGCTACTACACGACGACCTTCGCCGACGCCAACGCCGCCCTGGCCGCCGGCGAGGCGGCGATGAAGATCGAGGGCTCGTGGACCGTCGCCGACCTCAACACCTTCTTCGGCGAGGAAGGCAGCGAGTGGGGCTGGGTGCCGATGCCGTCGACCACCGGCGATGCGATCTACGACCTGGGCATCGGGTCGACGGTCTCGATCAACAAGAACGCCGAGAACCCCGACGCCGCGGCCGAGTTCATCGATTACCTGTTCACCTCGGAGACCCAAGCCCGGCTCGTCGTCGAATGCGGCGACTCGCCGGCCTCGGTGCCCCTGGAAGAAAACGCCCTGGAAGGCGTCGATCCGCAGTACGCCGAGATCCTGGTCGCCCAGAACGAAGCCTCGGCGGCCGGCAACTACGGCTACACGACCTGGACCTTTTTCCCGGCGGCGACCCGCACCTACTTCTTCGAGGAGATCGAGAAGGTTTGGAGCGGCGACCTAACGGTCGAGGAGTATCTCCAGGGGGTGCAGGAAACCTTCGACCAGGAGGTGGCGGAAGGCGTCGTGCCCCCGATCCCGGATCGGTCGGTGACCTAACCGAACGCGGCCGGTTGGTTCGTGGGTCGAGGGCTCACGGGTCGTCCGCTCGCCGGGGCACGGGATGCGCGCCGGTGCTCCGCGAGGCACCGCATGAACGGGCGTTCGGCGATCCGTCGGCCACCATCCCAGCCCGCGTCATGCTGAGCGAAGCGAAGAATCTCCTGCCAGAGCAGCGTTTTCCCTTGGGAGATGACGATGATACCGCCGCGGCGGGAGATTCTTCGCTTCGCTCAGCATGACCCCTCCGCAAGGGGGCGTCTCCGGACGCCCCCACTCCATCGCCGTTCTCGGCCGACGTGGCGTCGTCCAACCGTTCGCGGGAGGGGAACGAGGTGAGCGAAACCGCGATCCAGGTCCGCCCGGGTCTAGAGGTCCGCCGGCGGCGGTGGAACCGGGCCTCGTATCGCCGGAAGGTCATCCCCTGGTTGTTCGTGCTGCCGGTGTTGCTGATCAACCTGCTGGTCGTGCTCGGCCCGACCCTGGCGGCGGTCTACTACTCGATGACCGATTGGAGCGGCATCGGCGCGGCCGACTTCGTCGGCTTGGCCAACTACCGCCAGCTCTTCTTCGAGGACGATTCGTTCAAGACCGCGTTCGTCCACAACCTGATGTGGATGGCGATGTTCCTGACGGTGCCGATCGCGATGGGGTTGCTCGGGGCCAGCCTGCTGGCGCCGATCAAGCGCGGCGCGCTCTTTTTCCGGATGGCGCTCTTCATCCCCTACGTCTTGCCGAGCGTGGTCGTGGCCCACCTCTGGAGCTCGTTGATCCACCCGGATCGCGGCGTCGTCGGCTGGCTCAACGAGCGCGGCGTGTCGGGGATGGACGTCGCGTTCCTGGGGCGCGAATCGACGGTGCTGCCGACCATCGCCTTCATCGACAACTGGCGCTGGTGGGGGTTCCTGATGGTGTTGTTCCTGGCGGGGATGCAAAACATCCCGCCGGACCTCTACGAGGCGGCCCGCCTCGACGGCGCCAACCGCTGGCAGGAGTTCCGCGACGTGACCCTGCCGGGGATCCGGCCGATCCTCGTCTTCATGATCCTGATGACCGGGATCTGGTCGTTCCTGACCTTCGACCTGATCTGGATCATCACCCAGGGCGGCCCGGCCGGCGCCTCGGAGGTCCTCTCCGTGCTCGTCTTCAAGAACGCCTTCCAGAACTTCGAGGCCGGGTACGCCGCCGCGCTCGGGATCACGATGAGCTTGTTTGTCGGGTTCATCCTCTCGATCTTCGTCGTGCTGCGCCGGAGGGGGTGGGAGATATGAACCGGTCGCTCGGCACCACGACCGCCAAGGGGCGCCAGATCAGCCACGTTCCAAACTACGTCATCCTCACGGTGCTGCTCGTCTTCTCGCTCGGCCCGTTGCTGGTGATGGCCTTCAACTCCCTGAAGAGCCGGACCGACGTCGCCGACAACCCGCTCGGCCTGCCCCGGAACTTCGTCTGGTCCAACTACCGCGAGGCGTGGGACGTCGGCAACTTCTCGACCACGATGGTCAACAGCGGCATCCTCGTCGCCGCGACGGTGATCGGGGTCCTCCTGCTGGGGGGGATGGCGGCCTACAGCCTGGCCAAGCTCGATCTCCCCGGCGCGGGGGCGCTGATGCTGTTCCTGCTGGTGGTCTCCAGCCTGCCGATCCACCTGTTCCTGGTGCCGCTGTTCGTCCTCTGGCGGGAGCTGGGGCTGCTCAACACGGTCTTCGGTCTGGTCCTGATCTACATCGCCCTGAACGCCCCGCTCGCCATCTTCCTGCTCCGGTCCTACATGATCCAACTCCCGCGCGACTTCGAGGACGCGGCGCGGGTCGACGGGGCCGGCGAGTGGCAGATCTTCTCCCGGATCGTGGTCCCGCTCTCCTGGCCAGGCTTTCTCACGGTCGGCCTCGTCGTGGCGCTGGCGGTCTGGAACGAGTTCTTGCTCGCGACGGTGTTCTTGCAGGACGAAAGCAAGTTCACGGTGGTCACCAGCTACCAGAACTTCGCCACCCGGTTCAGCCGCGATTGGAGCCTGACCAGCGCGGCGGCGGTGATCATGATCGTGCCGATCGTGGCCATCTTCCTCACCTTCCAGCGCCGCTTCATCGAGGGCATGACCCAAGGGGGGACGAAGGGGTAGGGGGCGCCCGTGGCCCTCCGTAGGGGCGCTGCTTGCTGCGCCCGTGGCCCGAAGGCCACAACGGGGGAACCAACGAACGACGACGGTCGGTCTCCGGCCGACGGGGGCGCGGCAAGCGGCGCCCCGACGGCGTGGAGATCCGGCACATGCTCCGTGGCTGCCCACGAGCCGCGACCAATGGCCGGAACGACGAGAAGTGGAGCGTTGATGGATCGGAACCCGTTGGAACGCAAGGTCCGCGGCGTCCTCTACGGGGCCGCGGTCGGGGACGCGCTGGGGTCGCCGGCGGAGGGCAAGGAGCCGCCGGACATCCGCGCCCGGTACGGCGAGATCACCGATTTCGTCGAACCGTGGAACGGGCCGTCGGCGATCGGAAAGGGGGACGGCCGGTACTCCGACGATACCCACATGACGACCATCCTGAGCCGGATCTACCTCGACGCGGACGACCACCTGGACGTGTTCCGCTTCGCCGCCGCCGTCGTCCCCCGGATCGCCGACCAGCCGATTTGGGTTCCCGAACACGGGCGGGAGATGCCGCTGATCGAGCGGCTCTTCTACCCCGAAAAATGGCTGCTGATGCGGCTGCGGTTGGCGAACGCCGACCCGCGCTTGGGCGGGATCGGCAACATGGTCAACTGCGGCGCCGCGATGTACGCCGCCCCGGTCGGGATCGTCAACGCCGGCGATCCCGGCGCGGCCTACCGCGAGGCGATCGAGATCTTCGCCGCCCACCAGTGGAGCTACGGGCTCGAAGCGGCCGGCGTCGTGGCGGCCTGCGTGGCCGGCGCGTTCACGCCGGGCACCACGGTCGACGCGATCGTCGCCACCGCGCTCGGACTGTCCCAGGAGGGCACCCGGTCGGCAATCGCGGCGGTGGTCGAGCGCGCGCGGCGGTTCGACGACTGGCGCGCCGCGCTCGGGCCGCTGCGCGACGCGGTTCGCCCGTTCGACGGCGCCGCCTAGCAGATCCGCAACCGGGGCAACGGCACCGACGACTGGACGCCCAGCCGGGTCCGCGCGATCGAAGAGTTGCCGATCGCCCTCGGGTTGCTGATCGTCACCGGCGGCGACTACGAGGCCAGCGTCCTGGCCGCCGCCAACTACGGCCGCGACAACGACTCCATCGCCGGCATGGCGGGCGCGATCGCCGGCGCCCTCCACGGCGACGGGGCGATCCGTCCCGCCTGGATCGAGCGGATCAACGCCGCCAACCGGGTCGACTTCGACCCGCTGGCGCGCGACCTCGCGGCGCTGGCGGACCGGCTGCACCGGCGCCGGTTGACCGCGGACGAAGCACGCCACCGCCTGTTCACCGAACTTGGTTCTCAATCAACACGGCCGAGCTAGCGCCCATCGCCGGGATTCGCCAACGAGGAGGAGTTCTTGGCCCTGCCCAACGACTACGCGGAGCGCGTCTACGCCGGGGTGCTCGGCAAGCTGATCGGCGTCTACCTCGGCCGCCCGGTCGAAAGCTGGAAATACGAGCGGATCACGACCGAGATCGGCGAGATCGACCGCTACATGCCCGAGATCAAGGGCGGCATCCTGGTGGTCACCGACGACGACATCTCGGGCACCTTCACCTTTCTCCGCGCCTTGCCGGACAACGGCAACCGGCGCGACATCTCGGCCCAGGACATCGGTCACACCTGGCTCAACTACATCGTCGAAGGGCGGACGATCCTCTGGTGGGGCGGGCTGGGCAATTCGACGGAGCACACGGCCTACCTCCGTCTCAAGGACGGGATCCCCGCCCCCCGCAGCGGCTCGATTGCGCTCAACAGCAAAACCGTCGCCGAGCAGATCGGAGCCCAGATCTTCGTCGACGGATGGGCGATGGTCGCGCCGGGCGATCCGGAGCTGGCCGCCGACCTGGCCCGCCGGGCGGGGTCGGTCAGCCACGACGGGGAGGCCATCTACGGCGCCCAGGTCGTCGCCGCGATGGAGGCCCAGGCCTTCGTCGAATCCGACACCAATCGGCTGATCGACACCGGGGTCTCGTTCATCCCGCCGGACTCGACGATCGCCCGCCTGATCCACGACGTCCGGGAGTGGCACGCGGCGGAGCGGGACTGGCGGGCGACGCGGGACCTGATCGCCGCCAACTACGGCTACGACAAGTACCGCGGCAACTGCCACATGGTCCCGAACCACGCCCTGATCATCCACGCCCTGCTCCACGGCGAGGACGACTTTCGGCGGTCGCTGACGATCGTCAACACCTGCGGCTGGGACACCGACTGCAACTCCGGCAACCTCGGTTGCCTGCTCGGGATCAAGAACGGACTGGCGGCGATCGACGCCTCGCCCTACGACTGGCGGGGTCCCGTCGCCGACCGGCTCTACCTCGCCACGGCCGACGGCGGGCGGGCGATCACCGACGCCGCGACCGAATCCTTCCACGTCGTCAACATCGGCCGCGCGCTGGCCGGGGAGGCGCCGCTCCACCCCAAGCAGGGCGCCCGGTTCCACTTCGAACTCCCCGGCTCCGTTCAGGGGTTCGGAGCCGAGGGCGACGGCGTCTCGGTCGAGAACGTGGTCGGGCACAGCGCGCGTGGCCAGCGTAGCCTGGCCGTCCGCGCCCGCGCCGGCGGCACGGCGCGGATTGCCACCCCGACGTTCATCCCACCCGAGGCGATCGCGATGCGGGGCTACGTTCTCCTCGCCTCGCCGACGCTCTACGCCGGGCAAACGGTGCGGGCCGGCGTCGCCGCCGACGAATCCAACCGGCAAACCACCACCTGCCGCCTCTTCCTCCGCGCCTACACGGGCGACGATACGTTGACCCTCGTCCAGGGGTCCGAGGCCGTTCTGGAGCCGGGCACGACCCAGGAGCTGGTCTGGCGGATCCCCGAGACGGACGGCCAACCGATCGCCCAGGTCGGCATCGAGGCGCGCCACGGCGACGGCGGATCCGGCGACGGCACCGTCTACCTCGACTACCTCGACTGGGACGGCGCCCCGGAGGCGACGCTCGGGCGACCGGCGGCCCGCGGCACGATGTGGCGCCGCGCCTGGATGGACGGCGTCGACGATTTTCGCGACCGGTGGCCGGAACCGTACCGGATCGTCCAGAACCACGGCACCGGCCTGATCAGCCAGGGCACCGCGGACTGGACCGACTACCGGGCGGAGGCCGATGTCAAGGTCTACCTCGCCCGCTCGGGCGGCCTCGCGGTGCGCACCGGCGGGATGCGCCGCTACTACGCCCTGACGCTCGATGACGACGGGCAGGCGCGGCTGATCAAGATGCGCGACGGCCAGACGATCCTGGCCGAAGCGGCGTTCCCCTGGGACTTCGACCGCTCCTACGCCCTCGCCTTGGAGGCCGACGGCGCCCGGCTTCGCGGCTGGATCGACGGCGCGCTGCTGTTCGACGTCGTCGACGAAACCGACCCGTTGACCGGCGGCGGCGTCGGGTTGGTCTGCACCGAGGGGTGCCTGGGCAGCGAGGCGGTCCGGGTGCGGCCGGCGGAGGCGTGACGGGAGGACGCGCATCGGCACCACGGCCCCCCGTCGTTCTGAGCCGGCGAAGAACCTCTCGCCCACGGGCGACGGCGTCCCAGGAACCGACGCTGCGGCGGCAGGAGATGCTTCGCTGCGCTCCGAACGATCGCCTGGCGGGCAGATCCGACCCAACCGAATGCGCCAGGGCGTGACGCCGGCAGCGGGTCGGGGGCCGTCCGGGCCAACGACAAGGAGCCTCATGGCCGGACCACTGGATGGGATTCGGGTGCTCGATCTGTCGCGGCTCGTCGCTGGCGGCGCGCTCGGGATGTGCCTGGCGGACTTCGGCGCCGATGTCGTCAAGGTCGAGCAGCCGGGCCGGGGGGATCCGCTGCGGACGTGGAGCACCGACGGGCAGTCGTTCTGGTGGCGGGTCTACGGCCGCAACAAACGGTCGGTGACGCTCAACCTGGACTCGATCGAGGGGCGGGAGCTGCTGCAACAACTGGTGCCCCGCTTCGACATCGTCGTCGAGTCGTTCGTGCCGGGCAAGCTCGAACGCTGGGGCATCGGCCCGGACACGCTCCACGCCTGGCACCCCGGTCTGGTCCTGGTGCGGATCTCCGCCTGGGGGCAGGACGGGCCGGACCGCGCCCGGCCCGGTTTCGGCACGCTCGTCGAGGCGGCGAGCGGGTTGGCGGCGATGACCGGGGACCCGGACGGCCCGCCCGTCCTGCCCCCGTTCCCCCTCGCCGACATGTACGCCGCCCTCTACGCCGCGAACGCGGCCGTGATGGCGCTCTACCATCGCGACGTCCACGGCGCGCCCGGCCAGACCATCGACGTCGCGCTCTTCGAGGCGGTCTTCTCCGCCCTCGGGCCGCTCGCCGCCGAGCACGCGGCGTTGGGTCAAGTACGATCCCGCAGCAACGGCCGGTCGCGCAACACCGCCCCGCGCGGCGCGTACCGCACGGCCGACGGCGGCTACCTCGCCGTCAGCGCCTCGACTCCGGACACCGCCGAGCGGTTCCTGGCCGCCTACGGCTTGGGCGACCTGCTGCGCGACCCCCGTTTCGCCACCAACGAAGCCCGAGTCAAAAACGTCGAGGCGCTCGACGCCCTGGTGACCGGGGCGATCGCGCAGCACACACTGGCCGAGAACCGGCGGATCGTCGAGCGGCACGGCCTGACCGCCGCGCCGATCCAAACGATCGCCGACATCGTCGCGGACCCGCATTGGCAGGCCCGCGGGTTGACGGTCGACGTCGCCGACGACCAGGGCGCGGTGCGGATGCACACCGTCGTGCCGCGGCTCTCCGCCACCCCTGGCGAGATCCGATGGCCGGGACCGCGCCTCGGCGCGCATAATCGGGAGGTCTACGGGGAGGAACTTGGGATCACGGCCGAGGAGTTGGACCGTCTCGAGCGGGACGGTGTCATCTAGCGGTATGCCGAGAATTTTATGCGGGCGCGGCGTCCACCCGCCCGTCGTTCTGGGCGTGCGAAGCATCTCCTGCCGCCGCAGCCGTCTCCCGCCAGAGGCATCCGACCTTGACGAGCGGCCCAGGTGGCCACGCCGGTGGAGGATGGGACAACCGATGGAACCATGGCGGACCGGGGTGACCGACAGCGGGCCGGATTCGATCCGGATCCGCGGTTACGATGTCACCGACCTGATGGGGCGGTGCGGCTTCGCCGATCTGCTCTTCCTGCTCCACCGGTCGCGGCTGCCGTCGGCCGGGGAACGGCGGCTGGTGGATGCGATGCTGATTGCGAGTGCGGACCACGGACCTGGCGCGCCATCGGCCCTCGCGGCGCGGGTGGTCGCCTCGGGCAACCGTCGCGCGCCGGAGGCCGCGGTCGCCGCCGGCATCCTCGCCATCGGGGACTACCACGGCGGGGCCGGCGAGCAGTGCTTCGCGTTGCTGGCGGAGGGGATCGCCTGGGCACGGCGGGAAGAGCGGTCCCTGGCCGAGGCCGCGGGGTGGCTGGTCGAGCGCGCCGTGTCGCGGGCGACGCGGCTGCCCGGCTTCGGCCACCGCACCCACGCCGAAGACCCCCGCACCGGCGTGCTCTTCGCCCTCGCCCGCGAGCATGGCGTGGCGGGCGATGGGATGACCCTGATCGAAGCGATCCGCACGGAAGCGAGCCGCCGGATCCGTCCGCTCCCGATCAACGTCGATGGCGCGCTGGGCGCGGTGCTGCTCGATCTCGGTTTTGCCCCGGTCGCGGCGCGCTTCTTCTTCCTCGTCGGGCGCGTCGCCGGGCTGACCGCCCACGTCGCCGAGGAGATGGACCGGGAGCGACCGATGCGCATCTCGATCCCCGTGGACTACGATGGTCCGGCCGCGCGATCGCTCCCGCCCGACGACAAGGACTGACCGTATCGTTCGGCTGCCAACCAAGACCCACCGGAACGCGGTCGTCACCGCGAGCGGTCGGATCCACGCCCCGGTCCACCGCCAACCGCCCGCCTTAAATGTCCCGCCCGTTGGAACCGTCCGATCGCATTGGCCGTCTCCGTCCGCTTGGCAGGCCACCGGCGCTGCCGTACCATGCCGATCGTTGCCCCGGGTCGACGAACCGACCCGGCGCTCGGCCCGGCCGCGAAAGGACCCGACGTGTCCCTCTGCCTGTATCGCGACCGCGACCGCGACCGCGACCCCGCGGACGCCGCCCCGGACGCCGCCCCGCGCCTCGGCCTGATCGCGGATAGCCGCGTCCACGACGTGGCCGCGGTCGGTGGACCGGCCACGATGGCCGAGGCGCTGGCGATGCCGCTAGGCGACCTGCGCTCCCGCCTGGGCGCCGTCCTGGACGCGGCCGGGGACACGGTGGCCCTGGCCGACGTCCGGTTGCTGGCGCCGGTGGATCGTCAAGAGGTCTGGGCGGCGGGCGTCACCTATCTCCGCTCCCGCGACGCCCGGATGGAAGAATCGACCGAGAAGAGCGTCTACGACCGGGTCTACGACGCCAAGCGGCCGGAGCTGTTCCTGAAAGCCACCCCGCACCGCGTGTCCGGACCCGGCGAGCCGGTCGCGATCCGCGCCGATTCGACCTGGGACGTGCCGGAACCGGAGCTGGCGCTGGTCCTCAACGCCGACGGGGAGACTATCGGCTACACCGTCGGCAACGACGTGTCGTCGCGCTCGATCGAGGGCGAGAACCCGCTCTACCTGCCCCAGGCCAAGGTTTACGACGCCTGCGCCGCGCTCGGCCCGACCGTCGCCCTGGCTTGGGATCTGTCCGACGTTTCCGACCTCGCGATCCGTCTTTCCATCCGCCGCGCCGGCGCGATCCACTTCGAAGGCGAGTCCTCAACGTCCCAGATCCACCGCCCGTTCGCGGACCTGGTCGGCTACCTGCGCCGCCACAACCGGTTCCCGCACGGCGTCGTCCTGATGACCGGCACCGGCATCATCCCGCCGCCGGAGTTCACCCTCGAAGACGGCGACGAGGTCCGGATCGCGATCGACGGCATCGGGGAGCTGGTCAACCCGGTGGTGCGGCCGACCGGATAGGGATCGACGGCTCTAGCTCGCGTTGGTGGTGGGAAGCGTGATTTCTTCCCGGACCACAAGACCGAGCGCCCGAATCACCTCGCCGACGCGTTGGAGACTCGCCGCGGCGTAGTCCGTCGCCTCGTAGCGCTGGATCTGTTGTTCCTGGATCCCGAGCCGCTCGGCAAGCTCGCGTTGGGTCAACCCGACCGCGATTCGCGCCGCGATCAGGGCGTGGGGCAATCCCTCGAACGATTCGACCGCGAGCGTCGCCGGCCCCCCACGTTTCAGCGCCTCGTACTCCATGATCTCCCGCCGCAGATCGTGGATTTGGCTTTCGAGGGCATCGCGGTCGATCTGCTGGAACAGCTGGTCGTCCGAGTCGTCGGGAAACGTGCGCTGGCGGACTTCCGCCAAAGCATCCACGAAGCCGCCAAGTTGGCGCTTCGTGATCTGGTACTGTCGCTCATTCTTGATCATGGCCACGTCCTCAGGTCAAGGGCAACGATGCCTTTAGGTTCGCCCGTCTGCTTGTCGCTCTGGAAAAAACTGAGGAACGGTGATCCTGCGCTGTCGGCCACCGATTGCGCGCGAAACAGTTCGCCATGGTACTTTGCCTTCTGGGTCGCCCGTCCCGGATCGAACGTGCGTAGCGCGGGGTCGAGTCGTCTCGGATCGACGCCGGTGCTGTCCCAGCAGGCGTCAAAATCTCCCGGAATCGGCTTGGTAGTGACGAAGCTACCATCGACGTAGACGGTTCGGCACCCGGCCGCCTTGAGATCGGACAACGCCAGCCGGAGTCCGGCGAGCAACCGCCGCCGATGCTCGTTCGCCCCAAACCGGGTCACGAACTCGTCCCACGTTGCCCAATGGATTCCGGGTTGGAGGTTGCCGCCGGGATCGGCGTTCGGAATCATGACCCAACTGTATCGTTGTGTATAGCGAGTGTCAACGCCGGCAACCGGCAGTCGCCACCGCTCTCCCGCACGGCATCATCCCGCCGCCGGAGTTCACCCTCGAAGACGGCGACGAGGTCCGGATCGCGATCGACGGCATCGGGGAACTGGTCAATCCGGTGGTGCGGCCGGCGGCGTGATCAGGCCATCTTGAGGGACAACGCCGGGAGCGACGCGGTTTCGAGCGTCGTCAGATCCAGCTTCGCCGATGCCCGGTCGATGTCGATCCCGACCGCGTTGCCGTCCGCGTCGAAATCGACAACCAGCCCGTCGACGATCTCGCGCGCTTCTACCCCAGGGCGATCGACCAGGTCGATGTAGAGCGAATCGGTCTCGGGATAGTAGTGGAGTTTCATCGAAATTGGTTCCTCACCGTTGCGGCGGAAGGACGAAGTCGCGATCGGGGAACGCATGGTGAACCGTTTCGCCATCTTCCAAGGTCCCGACCCGGAGGAGATGGCCGGGAAACTCCAGAACGGTTCCCCAAAACCCAGGCGCACCACCCCCTGCGGAGGGACGGGCGCTGCCGAAACACCTGGTCCTCGAAGGACCGCGCCGTGTTGGTTTCGCCACCTCCATGGCTCATCTCCGATGTGAGCAAAGCGCGCGATTCCCTCGGCGGCCGTTCGAATATAGCGGTCCACGGGGTGTCGCCCGAAGCAACGTCCTTCGCCCTGGCCGCAACCTTGCGGAATCCGCGTGGGCGCGGTTGCCCGCGCGGGCGCCGTGGCCACCGGATCGGCAATGCGAAGGGGGAGACCAATGTCCGACGACCACAGCCCGGGCGACCGCCGCCAACCCTACTCGGATCGGGGTGGTCCTGCCGCCAGGCACGCCGAGACCCACGATGTCCGGCGCGAAGCGGCGACCAATCCGACCGGGCCGGAACCGGTGGACGAGAGTTTCGCCGCCCAACTGGCCCCGGACACCTCTGCCGCCGAACCCGGCGGCCACGCCGACGAGAGCACCTCGGCCGCCGACGACAAGGACATCGCCAGAACGCTCCAAGGGTGGGACGACGGAGAACTCGCCCAGCTTTCGGTGTTGGAACCCGGCACCGCGCTCGACCAGGGCGGTACCTACGTCGACCTCAACGACCTCGGCCGCGGCCCGTTCAAGGCCATGGGTGGCCACGAGGCCGGATCGGGCAACCGCTACGTCGCCAAGCGCGACACCGACTACGAACTCTGGAACAAACTCGTCGGCCAGGAGACCGAGGCCCGGGTAGAGCGCCCGGTCTAATCCCCGCCCGGGCGGGCACCCGTTCGCCACCGCCGGATCGACGGCCCCCCTCGGAGTCGCGAGGGGGGCCGTCGTTTGTTCCGGTTCGGCGGGCGTCGGTCGCGTCCCACCCTGGCCCGGCCCGCCACGTCAGAACGGGGGGCGCTCGTTCGTCTATCGGACGGAGGCGAGCGCCTCATCCGACGGCGGGGCACGCGGCCCGCGAAACGGGGGGTACGATGGTTCAGACGATAGCGCGCACGGAGCAGATCGAGCGGAACAAGGTGACGGCGGTGCGGCACACCGAGGCGATGGTCAGCGGCGACGTCGATCTCCTCGACGAGGTGCTCGACCCGGGGTGGATCAACCACCCGATCGACTTCCATGAGGGCCCCGGGGTGGAAGGGTTCAAGGCCAAGTCTCGGTGGCTGCACGACCACTTCGCGTTCCACTTCGACCACCAAGACGTCTCGGCCGACGGCGACAAGGTGTGGATCCGATCCCTCGTCACCGGCACCGCGCGGGGCGAGTTCTTGGGCCACGACCTGGCGGGGACGCCGGTCGCCTTCACGACGCTGGAGTGCCACCGCTTCGCCGGCGGCAAGATCGTCGAGAGTTGGCACCTCCAAGACTACTACGCGATGCTGGTCCAACTCGGCGCGATCCCGAACGTGATGAACCGGGACCTCGCACCCTACCAAGGCTGGCGCTAGCTCCCGGTTCCCCGATCGCTCCACCGCTGTTGTCGCGAGAGGAAGACATCCGATGGCCGAATACATGCTGCTGCTGCGGGGCGGCGAGCGACCGGGCGGCGACGACGGGGAGGTCTCCCCGGCCGAGATGCAGGCCCACGTCGCGCCGTACCGGACCTGGCTCGACGACCTGATGCGCCGCGGCCAACTCCGCCACGCAAACCGGCTCGGCGACGCGGGGGCGAAGCTCCTGCACCGGAACGGGAGCGGCGCTGGCGTCGTCGTCCTCGACGGCCCCTACACCGAAAGCAAGGACATCGTCGGCGGCTACTATCTGGTCGCCGCCGCCGACGACGCCGAGGCCGTCGCCATCGCGTCCGGCTGCCCCCACCTGGCCAACGGCGGCTCGGTCGAGATCCGCCGCGTCGCGGGGTGACGGCGGCGATGGTATCCGGAGCCGCCCCGCCCGCTCTGCTGCACGCGGCGCTCGACGGCTGGATGCGCCACGAGGCTGCCTCGGCCCACGCCCGCCTGATCCGCCGCTTCGGCTGGGATCGGGCGGGCCTGGCCGAGGACGCCTTGCAGGAAGCGCTCGTCCGCGCCCTGGAAACGTGGCCGTTCAAGGGGGTGCCGGACCAGCCGGGTGCCTGGCTCTACGTCGTCGCCGGGAACCGGATGCTGGACGCAATCCGCAGCGCCGCCGAGCGCCGGAGCGTGCCACTCGACGACGCGCCACAGGTTGGGTTCGTGGCCGAGGGACCGGCGGTCGTCGACCGCGACGCGCTCTCCGACCCCGAGTTGGCGGTGCTGTTCGCGCTCTGCCACCCTGCGCTCGACACTCCGTCGGCGATCGCCGTCGCGCTCCAGATCCTGTGCGGGTTCACGCTCAGGGAGATCGCGAGCGCCCTCTTGATTAAACCGGACGCCGTCGCCCAGCGGGTGTCGCGGGCGAAAGCGACCCTGCGCGGCGTCCCCGGCATCGCTGACACGCCGACCGGTGAGCCGCTGCGGCAACGCCTTGCGGTCGCCCTCGACGTGGTCGCGCTGATCTTCAACGAGGGCTTCGAGCCGTCCTCGGGAGACCGGCCGGCGCGCGCCGACCTCTGCGCCGAGGCCTTGCGCTTGGCCGACGCGCTCGCCCACCACCCGGTCACCCGCGGACCCGAGACCCATGCCCTGGCGGCGCTGCTCAACCTGCTCTTCGCTCGCCTGCCGGCGCGCCTTGCCAATCCCGGCGCGGTGACCCTGCTGCCGGAGCAGGACCGCTCGGTTTGGAGCCGGGAGCACCTGCGCCGTGGCCTCCGCCACCTGGCGGCCAGCGCCGGCGGCGACCGTATCTCGCGCTACCACCTGCTGGCCGGGATCGCCGCGAGCCACGCCGCCGCGCCCTCGATCGAGGCCACCGACTGGGACGCCATCGTCGCCGACTACCGGCGACTGGTCAACCTGGAGGACTCCCCCGTGCACCGGCTCAACCTCGCCGTCGCGTTGCAGCGGGCCGGCGAAGGGGTCCTGGCAGCGGCGGAGATCAAGCGCCTGCTGCCCCTGCCCCAGATGCGCGGCTACTTCTGGTTCCACGTTGCGCGGTCCGAGATCGCGGGCCAGCTTGAGGACCACCACCAGTCCCGCGCGGCCCTCGCCGACGCCCTTGCGCTGGCCAAGACGGCGGCCCAAGATCGATTCGTGCGGGAGAAGCTCGACGGCGCGGCACGCTGCCCACGCAGTCCAGGCTAGCGGCACCATCGGCCCCCGGCCGGGGTCGTCTTCCGCCGCGCCACCGCCGGCGACCGCCCTCGATCAGACGATCCGCTCCCGTAGCCAGCCCGCGACCTCGGCCAGCGGCACCCGCTCCTGGTTCGTCGTGTCGCGATCACGGATCGTGACCGCCCGATCCTGGAGGGTGTCGAAGTCGACCGTGACGCAGAACGGCGTACCGATCTCGTCCTGGCGGCGGTAGCGCTTGCCGATGTTGGCCGTCTCGTCGTAGTCGATCAGGGCGCCGGTCTCGGCCTCAAGGGTGTCGAACAGGGTCTTGGCCACCTCGGTCAACTCCGGCTTCTTCGCCAGCGGCAGCACCGCCGCCTTGTACGGGGCGAGCCGGGGGTGGAGGCGCAAGACGACCCTGGTGTCCGGTTTGCCGTTGACATCGACCGTCTCTTCTTCGTCGTAGGCGTCGAGCAGGACCACCAGGAAGGTGCGGTCCACCCCAAAGGTCGGCTCGATAACGTGGGGCAGGAAGCGGGCGCCGGTCGGTTGGTCGAAGTAGGTCAAATCCTCGCCGGAGTGCTCCTGGTGCTGCTTGAGGTCGAAGTCCGTCCGGTTGGCCAGGCCGTAGAGTTCCTTCCAGCCCATCGGGCCGGGGAACAGGTACTCGAAGTCCACCGTTCGGCTGGAATAGTGGGACAGCTCTTCCTTGGCGTGCTCGCGGACGCGGACGTGTTCCTCCCGCACCCCGATCCGGCCGAACCAGGCCCGCATGTCGGCCAGCCAGCGCTCGAAGGCGTCGGCGCCGTCGTCCGGGTGGACGAAGTATTCGATCTCCATCTGCTCGAACTCGATGTCGCGGAAGATGAAGTTGCCGGGGGTGATCTCGTTGCGGAACGCCTTGCCGATCTGGGCGATGCCGAAGGGCAGCTTGACCCGCGACGTGGCGAGGACGTTCTTAAACTGGACGAACATCGCCTGCGCCGTCTCCGGCCGCAGGTAGACCTGGACCCCGGTCTCCTCGACCGGGCCGATCGTGGTCCGGAACATCATGTTGAACTGGCGGGCATCGGTCAGGGTCCGGTTGCCGCACTTGGGGCAGGGCAGGTTGGCCTGGCTCAGGATCGCCGACATCTCGTCGGGCGTTTTGCCGGCGGCGTCCTGGCCCAATCGCTCCTCGATCAGGTGATCGGCCCGGAAGCGGCTCTTGCAGGTCTTGCAATCCACGAGCGGGTCGTTGAAGTTGACGACGTGGCCGGAGGCTTCCCAGACCCGGGGGTGCATCAGGATCCCGCCATCCAAGCCGACCATGTCCCGCCGTCGCTGGACGAAGGTGCGCCACCAGAGCTGCTTGAGGTTGTTTTTGAGCTCGGCCCCCAGCGGCCCGTAGTCCCAGGTGTTGGCGAGGCCGCCGTAGATGTCGGATCCGGGGTAGACGAAGCCGCGCCGCTTGCAGAGGGCGACGATTTTTTCCATCGTCGCGGCGCGGGTCGTCGTGGCGTCTGCCATCGGGTGCTGCTCCAGTTCTCGGCGCGCGAGGTCGGTATCTCGGTCAAGTGTAGCGGACCGGAGACTGCCCGCCGATCCGTCCCAAACCGGTAGACTGGTTGCCGAGCACGGCCGCGAGGAGGAGGATGCGATGGCGGTGTCGGAGCGGACCTACGAGGCGGTGGCGCTAGAAGACCCGCACGGGTTGTGGGAACTCTGGGACGGGCGGTTGCGGGAGAAACCGGGGATGAGCTTCGAACACGGCGACGCGATGGGGGAGTTGGGATACTTCCTCCGGCGCCAACTCGACGGCGGTCGCTACCGCGTTCATTACAACCACGCTCGGGCGCGCCGCTCAGACACGACCGTTTTCATCCCGGATGTGGCGGTGATCCCCATCGAGTACGTGGATCCGTTGCGGGGTCGCCCGGGCACGCTGGAGATCTACGACGGGCCGCTCCCGTTTGTCGCAGAGATCTGGTCCCCGTCCACCGGCGACTACGACGTGGACGCCAAACTCCCCGAGTACCAGCGCAGGGGCGACCTCGAGATCTGGCGGCTGCACGCCTACGACCGCACGGTCACGGCCTGGCGACGCCAACCGGACGGTCGTTACGAGGAGGCGTTCTACCGCGGCGGGGTCGTGCCGGTCCTCTCATTGCCCGGCGTGACGATCGACCTCGACGAATTGTTCGTCTGAGCCAGCCCATTGGCGCGTTGCCGCGCGCTCAAGTCACGCCTCCGCCGCCTCCCCGAACCCCGCGTCCAGATCCGGGGCGAACCGTGGTCCGTCGTCGCCCGCCAGTTGGCGGTAGACCTGGGTGGTGGAGATGCTGACGTGGCCGAGCATCTGCTGAACGTCGCGCAACTCGGTGCCGTCGCGGAGGGCGTGGGTGGCGAAGGAATGGCGCAGGGTGTGGGGGGTGATGTCGCCGATCCCGGCCTGGTGGGCGTAGGATTTGAGGATCAGCCAAAAGCCCTGACGGGTCAGGCGGTTGCCGCGGTGGTTGAGGAACAGGGCCGCGTCGTCGCCCAGGGTCAGCATCGGCCGGGCCTCGTCCAAGTAGCGACGCAGGGCGCGGACCGCGCTCTCGCGCAGCGGCACCGTCCGCTCGCGGCCCGCCTTCCCGGCGCAGCGAACTCCCCCGGCCTCCAGGTTCAGGTCTTCGATGTCGAGGGCGACCAGCTCGCTGACGCGCATCCCGCTGGCGTAGAGGGTCTCCAGCATCGCCCGGTCGCGCAGGGCCTCTGGCCGCGCGGCGGCGCCGTTGGCGACGGCGGCCGTGTCGGGTTGCTCCAGGAGGCGGGCGACCTCGACCGGGGTGATCGCCCGGGGGACGTACTTGTCGACCTTGGGCGAACTCATCCCGGCGGCCGGGTCGCTGCCCATCACGCCCTCGACGGAGAGGAAATGGCAGAACGACTTGATCGCCGCCGTCTTCCGGGCCACAGTCGACGAGGCGTAGTCGCGCTCGCGGAGGTGGAGCAGATAGCCGGTCAAGTGGCCGTCGGTCAGGTCGCACCAACCGGCGACCGTGGCCCCGCCGTCCGGATCGAACGGATGATCTTCCAGGTACCCCACGAATTGGTGGAGGTCGTTGCGGTAGGCGGCAATGGTGTTGAGCGAGAACCCCCGCTCAGCCTCCAGCACCCGGAGGAATTGCTGAACGCTGTCGCGCATGGTGTTCCCTTCACGAGCCATCGGCCGTCGGCGATCGGCGATCAGCGATCGGCTGCCCCGTGCTTGCCGCTGACGGCCGGTCGCCGAGAGCCTCGGCGACCGGCACGAACGGCAAGCCGAACGCGTCCGCCACCGCCTGGTACGTCACGGCGCCGTCGAAGACGTTGACGCCCTTGGCCAGCGCGGGGTCACGGGCAATGGCGCCGGCCAGGCCGTGGTTGGCCAGTTCCAAGCCGTACGGCAGGGTGACGTTGGAGAGGGCCAGGGTGCTGGTGCGGGGCACCGCGCCGGGCATGTTGGTGACGCAGTAGTGGATCACGCCGTCGACCAGGAAGGTCGGGTCGCTGTGGGAGGTTGGGCGGGCGGTCTCGATGCAGCCGCCCTGGTCGATCGCGACGTCGACGACGACCGAGCCGGGGCGCATCGCGCGGACCATCTCGGCCGTGACCAGTTTCGGCGCCTTGGCGCCGGCGATCAGGACGGCGCCGACGACCAGATCGGCCTCGGCGACGGCGGCGGCGATGTTTTGCGAGTTGGAGGCCAGGGTGTTGATCCGGCCGTGCAGCACCTGGTCCAGATAGCGCAGGCGCTCGACGGACAGGTCGAGGATCGTCACGTTGGCGCCCATCCCGAGCGCCATCTGGGCCGCGTTGGTGCCGACCACGCCGCCACCGACGACCGCGACGTTGGCGCCGGGCACCCCCGCCACGCCGCCAAGCAGCAGTCCGCGCCCGCCATGGGTCCGCTCCAGGTAGTGGGCGCCGATCTGGACCGCCATCCGGCCCGCGACCTCGCTCATCGGGGTCAGGAGCGGCAGAATCCGGTTGTCGAGTTGGACCGTTTCGTAGGCGACCGCCTGGACCCGGTTGCGCATCAGGGCGCGGGTCAGCGGTTCGTCGGCGGCCAGGTGGAGGTAGGTGAACAGCAACTGATCCGGCCGCAGGAGGTCGTACTCGGCGGCGACGGGTTCCTTGACCTTGACGATCATCTCGGCCTGGTCAAAGACCGACCGCGGGCCGTCCGCGATCGCGGCGCCCGCCGCCACGTACTCGGCGTCGGAGAAGCCGCTGCCGCTCCCGGCGCCGCGCTCGACCAGGACCCGGTGTCCCCGCGCCACGTACTCGGCCACGCCGCCCGGGGTCGTCGAGACGCGGTTCTCCCGGTCCTTGACCTCCCTCGGCACGCCCACGATCATCCGTCATCGTCCCCTTTGCCTCGCCCGTTGTTGGGCCGGTCGCTTGCTCCACGCCGCAACCGGGCGGCGGGTGCGGCCCGCTCGCCGGCGTGGGTTACCCGCGGGGCTGGGCGGAGTCTAACATACATAATGCGCGGGACTGGGGTGGCGGGCGGTTGGATCGACCGAGGCGAGCGGGATCGGATGGGGTCGAGTCGAGGCGGTCTGGGAACGGGCGACCACATGGGAGTGCCCGTTCCCCATGCACCGACGCCGCGACCAGAACCAACCCGCCCCGGTGCGCTACCATCCCCCGACCGGCGCTCGGTGACCGGGCCACCGCCAACCGCTTCGACCACCCCAGGAGAACACCCCGATGCCCCGACGATGGATCCAACCCGGAGCGCTGCTCCTGCTCGCCCTCACCATCGGGTTGGGCGCCCCGGCCGCGACCATCGCCCAAGAGGCAACGCCCGCCGCCAGCGGCGCCTCGATCGGCCGTGAGGAGTTCCGGCGCCAACTGCTGGACCGCTTCCCGATGGAGCCGGTCGGGCGGACCGGCGGCGCCGTCGTGGTCGGCGAGACCGGCGACATCTCCACCGTCAACGGCATCTTGACCGCGGACTACCCGACCTTCTACGTCACCGGCGCGATCTACGAAACCCTGGTCGGCGGCAGCCCGATCGACGGCACGATCGTGCCCGGCTTGGCCGATTCCTGGACCGTGGCGCCGGACGGGATCACCTACACCTTCCGCCTCAACCCGGCCGCGACCTGGCACGACGGCACCGACTTCACCGCCGAGGACGTCCGGTTCAGCTTCGACGCCGTGCTCGACCCCAACACCGGGAGTTCGTACACCACGACGGTCAACGAGGCCGTCGCGTCGTACCGCGTGGTCGACGCCGACACGTTCGAGATCGTCGCCCGCGACCGGTTCGTGGACTTTCTCTACAACGCCCCCGGCACGGTGCTGATCATGCCGCGGCACGTCTGGGAGCCGGTCGGGTTCGAGGCCTGGACCTTCGACGGCGGCAGCACCGGCGCCGACCCGGCGCGGGTCGTCGGCACCGGGCCGTTTAAGTTCCGCGAGTGGGTCCAGGGCGACCACGTCACCATCGTCCGCAACGACGCCTATTGGGACGTGGTGCCGAGCATCGACGAGTTCACGATCCGGATCCTGCCCGACGACACCTCGGCGGTCCAGGCCCTCAAGACCGGCGAGATCGACGTGATTGGGATCGTCCCGGCGGCTGAAACCCAGGGCGTGAGCGATACCCCCGGTCTCAAGGTGGACGTCTACGACCTGCTCGATTCGACCTTCTACGCGATGAACCTGGACCCGGAGGTGACGCCGCTGTTCCAGGACCTGGCGGTGCGCCAGGCGCTGTTCCACGCCATCGACCGCCAAGCGATCACGGACACGATCTTCCTCGGCTACGGCGAGGTCGGCGCCGGCACCCAACCCAAGCTGTCCCCCGCCTACGCCCCCGAGCGGATGACCACCCAATACCCGTTCAGCCAGGACCGGGCGCGCGAACTGTTGGCCCAAGCCGGCTGGACCGACTCCGACGACGACGGCACCGTCGACAAGGACGGCGCCGACCTGTCCTTCGACCTGATCTACGCCGGCGGCAGCGGCACCGTCGACCAGATGGTTGCCTACCTTCAGGATGCCTGGCGGGCGGTCGGGGTCGAGATGAACCCCGAAAGCACCGACGGCTCGGTCCTGCTCGAGCGCCTCGACGACCACGACTTCGAGATGGCCCTGCTGGCGTTCTCCTGGGGGCCGGACGGCGGTCAGGGACCGGTCTTCGCCTGCGCCTCGGCGGAACGAGCGTTTAACTTTATGTCGTACTGCAACGCCCAATGGGACGCCCTCGAAGAGCAGCAGAAGCGCGAATTCGACCCCGCGAAACGGCGGGAGCTGCTGATCCAGCAATCCGACATCGTCTGGACCGAGCAGCCGATCG
This sequence comes from uncultured Thermomicrobiales bacterium, assembly GCA_902806325.1. Lineage (GTDB taxonomy): Bacteria > Chloroflexota > Chloroflexia > Thermomicrobiales > UBA6265 > CADCWE01. The sequence continues at coordinate 60,628 of CADCWE010000201.1, forward strand.
GACTGATCCGTTTCGGCGTCGGCCGCACCGGCTACGCCACCACGCTGCACAATTTCTACCCGAACGGGTACGGGCTGCTCTGGAGCTTGGCGTACGTCTGGGTGGACGAGTAGGGGCGCATGGCATGCGCCCGATAAGCCACCGGCCCGTTCGATATCCCAAACGGCCGTCCCCGGCACCGTCATCGCGTCCGACAACGAGGGCGCACGCCCTGCGCCCCTATGACGTCCCGTCCGGTTGCCCGCCGCGAAACGCCTGCCAATGCCGCGCGATCGCCGCCGGATACAACGCGCACTCGGCCGCAAACACGCGGGCGGCGAGGGTCGCAGGGGTGTCGTCCGGCAAGACCGGGACGACGGCGCGCCCCACCACCGGGCCGGTGTCGTAGCCGTCGTCGACGACGTGGACGGTGGCGCCGGATTCGGTCGCGCCGGAGGCGAGGACGGCGGCGTGGACCCGCTCGCCGTAGAAGCCGGGGCCGGCGGCGGGCGACTCCGGCAGCAGGGCGGGGTGGATGTTTAAGATGCGGCCCGCCCATTCCGAGGGCACGACGAGGCGGCGGAGGAACCCGGCGAGCGCGATCAGGTCCGGCGCGTGCGGCGCCAGCGCGGCGTAGATCGCGGCGCTATAGGCCGCGTCGCCGGGGTAGTCGCGGCGGCGGAGGGTGAGCGCGGGAACGCCGGCGGCGTCGGCGATCGCCAGGCCGCGCACGCCGGGCACGGAACTGACGACCGCGACGACGCGGGCGTCCAACTCCCCCGCCGCGATGGCGCGGAGCAGGTTTTCCAGGGTCCGCCCGGTGCCGGACAGGAGAACGGCGAGGGCGGGCGGCGAACGATCGGGTGGTCGCGCGTCGGTGGGTGTCGGCGTGGCGGGTTCCTTTCGGGAGGGAAGATCAAGGCACGGACCGCGGCATTGTACGGATCGGGGCCGCCGCGGACCTGGAAGGTCGTTCCGTGATCGGGACCCGATCAAAACCGACCCGCTCCGGCGCGTACTCCGTCGCGCTTGTCTCTCCGATGGGCGATCGATCGCCTCCGCCGGCGTCTACGCTCGTCGCTGGTTCTATCCCCTTGACGCCCCAATGCGGCGTGCGTAGGATGACGACAACGTTGTCGTTCAACGCCGGCCCACGGCGGCTCAGGGACGGTCACGGGCGGCATCGCGGCACGATGTGGTGGCGCGAAGGGGGGCGAACCGGAACGACGGGCCGAGCAGCGAACGAGGATCCCGAGGCAGAGCGGCACGGCAACATGGCAGGCGACGAGGCGCGTCCGCCCGACGGAGGGGATCAGACCATGCGTAGTCGTTGGCTCGATGGACCATCGTTGACCCGGCGGCGGTTGCTCCAACACTCCGGCGCCGGGGCCGCCGCGCTGGCCCTGGCCGGTGGTGCCGCGGCCACCGCGCCGCAGCGAACGGCGGCCCAGGACAAGGTCACCCTCACCTGGTTGGTCGACCTGCCAAACTCTCAGGAGGTCGCCGACCGCTTCACGGAGGCGAACCCCGACATCGAAATCGAGGTCGAGTTGCTGACCTTCCGCGAGGTCTTCCAGCAGAACCAGATCCGCCTCGGCTCCAAGGCCGATAACCCCGACATCGTGAGCGTCGACGCCCCCGTCGTCGCCTCCTACGGCCTCCGCGGCTGGTTGCTCCCGCTCGACGAACACATCCCGCAGGAGCAGGTCGACGCCTGGGTCGATGCCCAGGCGCTCTCCAGCGTCTACGACGGCAAGCGCCTCTCGGCGCCGATCTGGAATTCTTCGCAGCTCTTCTACTACAACCTCGACCTCTTCGAGGCGGCCGGGGTGACGCCACCGGGACCGGAGGAGCGGTGGACCTGGGATCAGGTCGCCGATGCCGCCCAGCGGCTGACTCAAGGCGATGTTTTCGGCTTCCAGTTCGAGCAGTACAACCGGATCTACCAGCTCCAGCCCCTACCGCAGGGCAAGGGCGCGCCGGTGATCGGGGAGGACGGCCTGACCGTCAAGGGGATCATCGACTCGCCGGAGTGGATCGAGGCCTTCACGTGGTTCGGCGACCTCCACACCAAGAGCAAGGTCGCTCCTCAAGGCACCGTCGATGTCCACGAACTGTTCATCAACCAGAAACTCGCGATGTGCGTCCGGGGGCCGTGGGCGATCAAGTCCCTGACCGAGGCCAATCTACCGTTCCGGTGGCGGGCCGCCCCGCACCCCTACTGGGGCGGCGAGATCTACGTCCCGACCGATTCCTGGCACCTCGGCGTCAACCCCAACGGCAAGCACCAGGCGGAGGCGATCCGGTTCGTTCAGTGGTCGTCGTCGCTCGAAGGCAGTCGGGTCTGGCGGGAGCTCGAGGACATCTGGCCGCCGCAGGAGTCGCTCCTGGAGGAGATCATTCAGGACCCGGCCAACGAGGACTGGCCCGGCCGGGCCTACGCGGTGGCGGCCGCCGAGGCCCAGCATTCCGAGCCGCGCCCGTTGACCCCGGGCTACCTCGAGTACGAGGAGATCCTCTCCGACGCCTTTGAGGACATCCGCAACGGCGCCGACGTGGAGCAGGCCCTCTCCGGGGCCGCCGACCGGATCGACCGGGAGATGGACAAGTACCGCACGTAGTGGGCGGTGGGCGGTGGGCAGCCGATAGTATGGCGTGACGAGCCGTCAGCCGTCAGCACGAACGCCGTCGTCCTGCCCACCGCCCTCCGCCCACCGCCCACTCGGAGGCGGCCGATGACCCGCGACGAGCGCTGGACGCCGTACCTGTTCCTGCTCCCGGCCATGGTGCTGCTGCTGATGTGGCGGTACATCCCGATCGTGTCTGGGCTGCGGGAAAGCTTCTACAGCAACGCGCTGAGCTTGACCGGGGGACGCGAGTTCGTTGGCTGGGACAACTTCACCCGGCTGTTCGACGATCCGGTGTTCTGGCAGTCGCTGCGGGTGACGACCTGGTTCAACGTGATCGTGTCTCCGCTGCAGGTGGTGTTGGCGCTGGCGCTGGCGGTGGTGGCGAACCAGGCGCTGCGTGGCATCGGTGTCTTCCGGACGATCCTCTTGCTGCCGGTGGCGATCTCGATCAACATCACCTCCCTCGCCTGGGGGCAGGCCCTGGACACCAACTACGGGTTGGTCAACGGGTTGCTCGACGCGGTCGGGATCGCCCGCCAGCCGTTCCTGCGCTCGGTCGACCAGGCGTTGCCAACGCTGGTCGGGATCGTCAGTTGGATCGGCGTGCCGTTCTGGATGTTGTTCTTGTTGGCCGGGCTCCAGGGCATCCCGCGTGAGGTCCTGGAAGCGGCGAGGATCGACGGCGCCTCGCGCTGGCAGGCGTTCTGGCACGTCACGGTCCCGCTCCTGCGGCGGACGATCCTGTTCGTCCTGGTCTCGGACACGGTGATCAACTTCACCTTGTTCGCGCCGCCGTACCTCCTGACCCGGGGCGGACCGCAGGAGTCGACCAACCTCATGATGTACGAGGCATGGCAACGGGGGTTCGTCTACGGCGATCTTGGCGCCTCCGCCGCGATGGTCTTCGTGCTGCTGCTGATCACCGTCGTGGTCGTGGCGGTGGAGTTCGCGCTGCTGCGACCCCGGCATTAGTTAGGTTATTGGCCGGAGGCGATCTGGCGGGTCCAAGACCAAGGAGTGACGATGCGGGCCAGATGGGGGGACGAACCGGTTCCGGCGCCGGCGGCGGTCGGCGCCGGATCAACGATCGGCGAGCGGCGCATACGAGCCGTGGCGGCGTGGCGCTCGGGCGTCGGGCTGACGTTGCAATACGGGCTGCTGGTGGTCCTCGCGGCGGTGATCCTGGCGCCGCTGTGGTGGATCGGCGCCTCGTCGTTCACCACCCGCGAAACGGCGTGGAAGAACGTGCTGCCGTTCACCTGGCGGGCCTTGTTGCCGGACGAGTTCACCCTCGCCGGCTACCGCGCGATCTTCGCCAACGATTTCGGCCAGGCGCTGCTGAACACGCTGTTCGTCGGGTTGACGACGGTGGTGGGCACGATCGCGGTCTCCGCCACCGCCGGGTTCGCCTTCGCCCGGTTCGCGTTCCGGGGCAAGGGTCCCCTCTGGGCCTTGATCGTGGTCAGCCTGATGGTGCCGTGGGAAGCGACCGTGATCCCGGCCTACACCCTGGTCAACTCGCTCGGCTGGCTCAACACCTGGTACGCCCTGATCGTGCCGGCGTTGGCGAACGGGACGGTGGTCTTCCTCTTCCGCCAGTTCTTCGCCGACATCCCCCAGGACTTCCTCGACGCGGCGAGGGTGGACGGGGCCTCGTGGGGTCGGGTGCTGGCCGGGGTGGTGCTGCCGCTCTCCAAACCGGTCCTGATCACCTCGGCGATCCTGATCTTCCTCGCCCAGTGGAACGCCTTTTTCTGGCCGATGCTGGTCGCCCCGGATGCCGACCACCGCCTGGTCCAGGTGGCGGTCTCGATCCTGGGCGTGCAGCAGGAGTTGCGGTACTGGGACCAGCTCTTCGCCGGGGCGACGATCGCGGCGGCGGTGCCGCTGCTGCTGGTCTTGCCGCTGCAACGCTACTACGTCGGCAGCATCATGGGGTCGGGGATCAAGGGATAACGCGCGCCGCGCGACAGGCAAGGTCCGCCGACGGTCGGCGGGCGTCGTTTCGCCGTGGGATCACGGCACCGTCGAGGAGATCCGACCCCATGGCGACAACCGAGGCGACCCCGCTGATTCTGGACACCGACATCGGCACCGACGTCGACGACTGCCTGGCCCTGGCGGTGATCCTTGCCTCGCCCGAGATCGAGCTCCTCGGCGTCACCTGCGTCTACGGCGACGTCCGCCTGCGGGCGCGGATGGTGCTCAAGCTGCTCCAACTCGCGGGGCGTACCGACGTGCCGGTGATGCTCGGCGCCGAGCAAACGCTGCTCGGCGTGCGCGAGATCTACTGGCCGGGGCACGAGGGCGTCGGGCTGCTGGAGGACGGTGACGCCGCGTTGGCGCCGGACCCGGAGCACGCCGTCGATTACCTGGTGCGGACGATCATGGCCCGTCCGGGCGAGCTCCACCTCCTGGCGATCGGGCCGTTGACCAACGTCGCCCTAGCGTTTCGCCGCGAGCCGCGGCTGGCCCAGGCGGTGCGCCACCTGACGATCATGGGCGGGGCGATGCGCGGCACCGACAAGCTGGGGCTGCCCTTCGCCGAACACAACATCGTCTGCGACCCGGAAGCGGCGCACGTTGTCTTCGCGTCCGGGGCGCCGATCACGCTGGTGCCGCTGGACCTGACGACCCGGGTCTCGATCCGCCCGGACGACGTGGCGAAGATTAAGGCGGTCGGCACGCCGTTCCACGACGCGGTGGCGCGCCAGGTGGAGTTGTATCCCCGCTTCGTCGAGGCCGGTTCGACCTACTTGCACGACCCGCTGGCGGCGGCGGTCGTGGTCCGGCCCCGCCTGATCGAGACGGCGCCGCTGCACGTCGCGGTCGAAACCCAGGGCCGGGTGACGTCCGGAATGACGGTCGCCAAACTGCCGGGTGGGGATCTCCCTGCCACGGCGAGTGTTGGCCTGAGCGTCGACGTCGCGGCGGCGGAGGCGTTCGTGTTGGACCGGTTACAGCGGGTTGCATATTAACCGGCCGTCGGGAGCGGGTAGCCCGCCGCGGCGAAGAAGGCGCGGGCGTCGCTGGCCGAGATCGCGTCGACCGCCGCCGCGGCGGCGTCGAGCTGGGCCGCGAACGAGCGCGCCTCGGCCCGGCGCAGCGCCTGCTTGATCTTGGCGAAGGCCTGCTCGATCGGGTTGCAGTCGGGGGAGTACCGGGGCAGGAAGTGCAGCGCGCAGCCCGCCGCCTCGACGGCGCGGCGGGCGCGGGCGTTCTTGTGCACCGAGAGGTTGTCCAGGAGCACCGTCTGCCCCGGGCGCAGGGTCGGCGCCAGCTGCTGCTCGACCCAGGCCGCGAAGGCGGTCCCGTCGAGCGCCCCCCGCAGCAGCGTCGGGGCGGCGATCCCGGCCGGGGTCAGCGCGGCGACCAGCGTCAGGTGCTCCCGCCGCCGGCGCGGCACGGACCCGACCGCCCGGCTGCCGCGCCGGGAGCGGGCGCGGATCGGGGTCAGGACGGGGGCGGCGCCGGT
>CADCWE010000202.1:0-2363 GCA_902806325.1 uncultured Thermomicrobiales bacterium
CGCGGAGAGCGGGGTCGATCTGGAGCGGTTGGCGATCGACGCGCCGGGCGGGCGGGTGACGCGGGCCGACATCCGGGCGGTGACCGCCGGCGGCGCGGCGCCGAGCGGGCCGGACGCACCCGAGCGGCGGGCGGACGGGCCGGCGGACGACCGGCTCGTGCCGTTGACCGCGGTCCGCCGGATCACGAGCCGGCGGATGGCCGAGAGCGCCCGCGCGGTGGCCCCGGTGACGCTGACCACCGAGGCGGACGCGACGGAGTTGGCGCGCCTGCGCGGCATCCTCAAGACCGACCCCGCCCTGCCCGGCGACCCGACGCCGTCCTTCACCGACCTGCTGGTGCGGCTGGCGGCGTTGGCGCTGGTCGAGCACCCCGCCCTCAACGCGACCGTCCGCGACGACGCGACCGTGGAACACGCCGCCGTCAACATCGGGATCGCGGTCGACACCGAGCGGGGGTTGGTGGTGCCGGTGGTGCGCGACGCGGACCGCAAGCCGGTCCACCGGATCGCCACCGAGACCGCGCGCCTGATCGGCGAGGCACGAGCCGGCACCGTCGCCCCGGAGGCCCTCGCCGGCGGCACCTTCACGATCACCAACCTGGGGATGTACGGCGTCGACGCCTTCACCCCGATCGTCAACCTGCCCGAGTGCGCGATCCTCGGCCTGGGGCGGGTCGTCGCCCGGCCGGTGGTCACCGACGAGGCGACCGAGACCGTGGCGGTGCGGCGGATGATGGCGCTGAGCCTGACCTTCGACCACCGCGCGGTCGACGGGGCGCCGGCCGCCCGCTTCCTGCAACGGATCGCCGGCATGATCGAGCGCCCGCACGCGTGGCTGATGCGGTAGAAGTCGAGGCCGGGGACGGAGGGTCATCCCTCGGGCCGAACCGACCGCATCCCTCCAGGACCGAGTTCGGGACGAACGTCGCGTTCGCGCCCCGCACGACGCGAAGCGGGGGATGACCACCCGAACGAAGCGGTGCGACGGTTCGCGGTCGTCGGCAACGCGGGGCAGGAAGATGACCACGTAGTCGATCCCGGCGTCGACCAGTCCCTGGGGTGGACGCGGACCTCGTCCGGGTTGCCGACGACGGTGGCGGCGGCGTACCTCGACACCCCGGGCAATCCATTCCTGTGACCTCCAGCTCACGGCCGCCGACGGGGCTGTAACGGACGGGCACCCCAGGCGGACCACACAGTTACGAGCCGGTGCCGACCGGTTCGGCACCCCCGGTCTCCCCGGTGCCAGGACGCGGGGGCCGTGCGGCGGCGGGCGATCGGGGTAAGGCGCCATGCCCAGCAAGTGGACCGATTGGACCAAACCAAGCGGCTTGGTTCGACACGCGGCATGGTTTGACGGGCAGGCGGAGAGGAATAGTCCGACCACGCCGGTGTCCGGGCGTCGCGGCGAATGCGCGCGCGACGTTCCTCATTCGGGGACGGCATGAGGCGACTGGTATCAACGCCGCTGCTCACGAAGCGGGAACTGGACCGCTTCCTCGAAGCAACCCTCGCCCGGCTGCGCTGGGCGACGATCGCGGTCGTGCTCGCGATCGCGTTTCTGCCGACCGATCTGCCCTCCGGGCGGGTGCCGGACTGGGCTCTGGTGGTCGGCTTCGGTGCCTACAACCTGCTCCTCGCGGTGCTGCCCAAGCACCCCTCCGGCCGCCGCTCGGTCGCCCTCGGCGCGCTGCTCGATCTGGCGGCGGTGGGGCTGGCCTACGCCGCCTCGGCCCAGCCGGGAGGGCCGCTGTTCGGCCTGGCGGTGCTCGCCGCCGCCCAAACCGCCGCCTTCATGACCCCCGTCGGCAGCGTACTGTACACGGCGGCGGTGGCGGCGATCGTCGGCGGCGTCGAACCGACGCTGTCGGGGTGGGGCGGGGACGCCGCCGATCTGCGCGCGCTGCTGACCCGGCTGGCGGTGCTCGGCGTGGTCGGGGTCGGCGGTTCGGTGTTGGCCCAGCGGTTGGAACTGGAGCGCAAGGCCGGTCAGGCGATGGCGCACGAGGCGGAGCGGCTGGACGACCTCGACCGGCTCCGCGCCGAGTTCGTGGCCACCGTCTCGCACGATCTGCGGACGCCGCTGACCGCCGCCCGGGCCGGCCTCGGGATGCTCGAAACCAGCGCCCTCCCCCGGCTCCGGGCCGACGAGGCCGGCCTGCTCGCCAACGGGCGGCGCAACGTCGAGCGCCTCGGTCTCCTGATCGACGACCTGCTCGCCTTCAACGAACTGGAAGCCGGGACCCTCCGCCTGGAACCCGAACCGCTCGATCTGCGGGCCGTGGTCACCGACGCGATGGCCGCCGTCCACCCCCTCCTGGAGGCCAAGCGCCAACCGTTGGAACTGGATCTGCCCGTGCCGC
>CADCWE010000202.1:2373-15146 GCA_902806325.1 uncultured Thermomicrobiales bacterium
GTGGTGACGCCGGGCGATTGGAACTGGTGGTGCTGAACGCGCTCGCCAACGCCCACCGCCACACGCCCGCCGGGACGCGGATCACCGTCGCCGGCCGCCTCGACGGCGACGAGGTCCGGGTCGCGATCCGCGACCGCGGCCCCGGCATCCCCGAGGCCGAGCTAGAGGCGGTTTTCGCCCGCTTTCACCGCCTCGCCGCCGCCACCTCCGGGTCCGGGTTGGGGTTGGCGATCGCGCGGGGGATCGTCGAGCTGCACGGCGGCCGGATGTGGGCCGAGAGCCGCCCCGGCGAGGGGGTCACGTTCCACGTCGCCCTGCCCGCCCATCTTGAGGAAGGACGGGGATGACGCTCAAGGTGCTGGTGGCCGACGACGCCGAGGACGTGGCGGCGACCGTCGCCTTTGGCGCCCGGATGACGTGGCCCGGCTGTACCGTGACCGTGGCGCACGGCGGCGCCGACGCGCTCGCGCGCTTCGCCACCGACCCGTCGGACCTGGTGGTGCTCGACATCGAGATGCCGCCACCGAACGGGTTCGAGGTCTGCCAGCGGATCCGCGCCGCCTCCGCGGTCCCGATCATGATGCTGACCGTGCGCGCCTCGACCTTCGACAAGATCCGGGCGCTCGACCTCGGCGCCGACGACTACCTCTGCAAACCCTTCGAGCCGTCGGAGCTGTTCGCCCGCCTGCGCGCCCTCGTCCGCCGTTCCTGCGCGCCCCCGCCGGTTGCCGGCCCCGGCTTCGTGCTCGGCGACTTCTCCCTCGACCACGCGACCCAGCAGGTTTGCGTCGGCGGGGAGGTCGTCCGCCTGACCTCGACCGAGTACCGGCTGCTGGAGGAGCTCGTCCGCCACGCCGGCACGATCCTTTCCCACCAGGTCCTGCTCGACCGGGTCTGGGGCGCCGCCTACGTCCACGACATCCACTATCTGAAGGTCTTCGTTCGCCGCCTCCGCCGCAAACTCGGCGACGATGCCGAGCACCCGCGCTACATCCGCACCGAATGGGGCGTCGGGTACCGGTTCGCGGCGGGGTGTTGAGGAAGCGGGGGAACGGGAGGCGTAGGGGCGCATGGCGTGCGCCCTGTCGCAATCCCCGGCCTTCGCGGTTCCAACCAACGCGCGCAACCCGGGGAAGGACGCACGCCACGCGCCCCGACCATCTCCGTCCCCGGCCCCCTCTCCCCCCGTTCACCCCTGTTCACCGTTGTCCACCGAACCGTTCACCGCCGCTCACCACCCCGTTCACCGGCGCCCCCTAGCCTGATTGGTGGGGCGACGACGCGGCGGCGGGACGCCGGGCCGGCCCGGAAAGGGACGGCCACGGCACTCCTCCTCGTCGACGCGCTGCACGCCCTGGGGCTCGACGGCGAGGTCGCCCTCGGCGGGCGCTGGGTCACGCTGCGCGGCGACGGCGGCCCCGTCTACGTCGTGGAAGCCGCGACCGGCGGCTTCTACAGCTGGTGCGGCGACCCCGCCGACCGCGCCGTCGAGTTTTTTCGCGATCCGGGTGACGCGATCCGCGCCGGACTCCGGCGCGCGGCCCGCCGCGCCGCTGCCGGCGAGGAAGGAGGGGGGGCCGGAGGAGACTTCGCCGGGCGCGGCGGTTAGGACCGTAACCGGGCGCCCACCGATGCGCGACCGTCCCGGTGACGCCGGCGAAGGTCCAACGGGAAACGGAGGAGAAGGGTGCAGATGCGATTCCGCGCGTTCGTCGTGCTTGCGGTGATCCTCGGCGTCGCGCCAATCGCGGCGCTGGGCCAGGACAACGGGGACCAGGCATTCCCCAAGATCCTGGTCCCCGAAGGGTACGAAATCGAGAAGATCGTCGAGGGGTTGACGTACCCGACCTCGGTCGCGTGGGACGGCGACGGCGCGATGTACGTCGCCGAGGCGGGCGGCCAGTTCCTGGAGGAGCCGGCGCCGTCGCGGATCTTCCGCGTCGACCCCGAGAGCGGGGAGCGGACGGAGTTCCTCGACCTCTTCGCGGAGGGCGCGACCGACCCCATCGGCGGCATGAGCTGGTACGACGGCAACTTCTACATCACCCACCGCGACGCCGGCGACCGGACCGGCGCCGTCTCTCGAGTTTCGCCCGAGGGCGAGGTGACGCAACTCTTCAGCGGCTTCCTCGACAGCCAGTCCGAGCACCCCCTGAGCGACATCCAGCCCGGTCCGGACGGCCGGCTCTACATCGGCACCGGTCCGGCCGCCAACTCCGCCGTCGTCGGGATCGACATCGCCGCCTTCGTCGAGCGCAGCCCCGGCCTGCACACGACGCCGTGCGAGGACATCACGCTGCGGGGGCTGAACTTCCAGACCCCCGATTTCCGGACCGAGGATCCCAGCGATCTCGCCCTGACCGGCGCCTACGTGCCGTTCGGCACCGAGACTGCGCCGGGGCAGGTGATCCCCGGCAGCGTAAAGTGCGGCGGCGCGGTCGTCGCCTTCGACCCCGCGAGCGACGACCCCGAATCCACGCTCGACGTCTACGCGTGGGGGATGCGCAACGTGATCGGCATCGCCTGGGACGCCGACGGGACGATGTACGCCGGGGTCAACGGCTACGACGTCCGCGGGACCCGCCCGGTCAACGACGAGTTCGACGCCACCTACCGGGTCGAGGAGGGCGCCTGGTACGGGTGGCCGGACTACTCGGCCGCCCTGGAGCCGGTGAGCGACCCCAAGTTCGACAGCCCGGACTCGCTGCAGGCGCCGGTTCTCCAGAACGGGCAGCCGCTCGGCAAGCAGCTCTCCCCGGTCATCGACCACGACGCCAGCGGCCTCGAGGTGGCGGACCAGGCGCTCGTCTTGGGCCGGCACGCCTTCAACTCCTCGCCCTCCAAGCTGGCGGTGGCCCCGGAGTCGTGGGGTGATCTGGCGGGGCAGGTCTTTGTGGCGGAGTGGGGCGACCTTTCGCCCAACACCAACCCGCTGCGCGACCAGCCGACGGGCTACCAGGTTTCTCGGGTCGACCCGGCGACCGGCGAGCTGACGCCGTTCGTCCACAACGCCATGCCCGGGCCGGCGTCCAAGCAGGACGCCCGGCTGGAAGGGATGGAGCGCCCGATCGACGTGAAGTTCGGCCCCGACGGCGCGATGTACGTCGTCGACTACGGGATCGCCAACGTGAACCCGGCGCGCGCCGCCGAGGGCCAGGTGCCCTACGAGTTCCCGCCGGAGACCGGCGCGGTCTGGCGCATCGTCCTCGCCGACGCCGCGGGCGGCGAGGCGGACCCGGACGGCGGGACCCCGGTCGACGCGGCGGCGGTCGACGCGGCGGCCGCCGGGGGCGAGACCGACGCGACGCCGTTGACCGACGCGACCCCGGCGGCCGCGCTCGACGTGACGTTGCGCGACGAGGCGGGGGAGGAGGTCGGGACCGCGACCCTGGCCGAGGGCGACGACGGCCGGGTGACGGTCGCGGTGGCGGCCGAGGGCATCCCGGCGGGAGAGCACGGCATCCACGTCCACGGGGTCGGGATCTGCGACCCGAGCGGGGCCGTTCCGTTCGCCTCGGCCGGCGGCCACTTCAATCCGACCGGCGCCCCGCACGGCGGACCGGACGACCCGAACGCCCACGCCGGCGACCTCGGGAACATCACCGCCGGCGAGGAGATCGCGGTGACCACCGATCGCTTCACGCTCTCCGAGGGGACGCTCTCGCTGAGCGACATCGACGGCAGCGCGATCCTAATCCACGCCAACCCGGACGACCTGGAGACCGATCCGGACGGCGGCAGCGGCGCGCGGATCGCCTGCGCCGTGCTCGCCACACCGATGGGATCACCGACGCCGTAGCCCCGCCCGGTGGCGAACGACCAGCGACCGATCGCGTTCGACAGGCGACGCCCCAACCACGGGGCCGAACCGTCGCCCAAGGAGGATCCCGACTTGCTGTCCCCGTCCTTGACCGCCCGACTCCACCGCACTTTCCTCTGGCTGAGCGTCGCCGCGCTGCTCCTGACCGGTGCCGGCGCGCCGGTCGCGGCCCAGGAAGGCGGCGCGGGCCAACCCGCCAGCGCATCCTCCCAGCAAGGTGACGAGTTCCTCGCGGAGGACAAGCTCACGATCGGGAGCGTTCTCGACGTCAACCTGACCCGCAGCTTCGCCACCCTGCCCCTCTACCGCGGCACCCACGACGGCACGTCCGTCTGGTACGTCATCACCGACGTCTCCGACGAGCGCCTGGCCGAGGACCTCGGCCTCAACTTCGCCCCCCGGCTGGCGAACATCGCCAACGGTTGCCCCGGCTGCGCCCAGGAGGTCGTCTCCACCGAACCCGTCCTCGGCCGGGGCGAGGTGACCTTCGCCGACACGGTCGATTTCTCCCCGGCACGGATCCTGGTCCCCGGTCCGGGCGTCGGGTTCCCGCCCTTGAGCGGCCAGCCCGGCGCGGTGGCGGGGATGAACTACAGTCCCTTCGTCCGCGTCGGAAGCTCCGACGTCGTCTACAACGCCCCGATCGTCGCCACCGGCGACGGCCCCTTCGACGTGATCGAGCACACCAACACCCACGACCGCCTGATGGGCATCGACACCGAGGCGCTGACCGCGGATCTCCTCTTCGTCCGCGCCTTCTCCCACGGCAGGGACATCTTCTACCTCACATTCGATGCCTCGACGCCGCTCCAGGCCGTCCAAGAGCGCGGCACCTTCACGCCGGTCCTCGGCCAGTCCCCGTTCGCCAACGCCAGCGACCACCCGGACGGCGCCCGCTCCGCCATCTTCACCTTCGTCAACGGGCAGACCGGACCGGCCAGCCCCCCGGCTCAAGGCGGCGGTCACGTCGTCGAGGACGGCCTCCTCGCCGAGACGGCGAACCTGGAGAACGTCGGGCTGCTCGAGGCGTTGCGCGCGGGCGGCGACGCCCACAACGTCCTCGACTCCTTCCCCACCCTCGACGACCCCACCCTGGCCGCGCTCTACTCGCCCCTCTGGGACCTGCGGGTCGGTGTCTGGAGCGCGGACGCCGTCGCCGCGGGCGAGAACGTCGCCCAGACCGACGCCAACGAGATCCGCCAACTAGCGGCCGACGGCACCGTGGCGTCGCCCGGCGGCGTCCCCCTGGGTTCGGCCAACATCGTCATCTCCTGCCCGGTGCTGGGCTTCGCCGACGAGGCGCCGGACGCCCCCCAGGACGAGCCGGCGGCGGCGGAGGGCGTTGCGCCCGCGAACAACCCGGCCACGTCCTGAGCGGCGGCGACCCCGCCATTCCCCGGAGGGAGCGATGCCGGTGTAGCCGATGGAGCCTTCGGCGGCGAGCACCGCCGCCGCACGCGGGATAGATGCTCGGATGCAACCGCGCACCGGGACCCGGACGACGCAGTACGGAGGAGCCCCCTTGAAACCCGTGCCCATGGACCGACGGCTCGCACGTCCCTTTATCTGGCTCAGCATCGCCGCGGTGCTCCTGATCGGCGCCGTCGCTCCTTCGCTGGCCCAGACGGAGAATCCCCCGGCGGTCGACGAGCAGTCGACCCCGACCGCCCGCGACCTCGACCTGACCCCGGAAGCCGGCGGCACCGACGATGTCCAGCCCGCGCCGCCCTCGATCGGCGCCGACATCCCGCTCACCTACTTCGGCCCGCCGCCGTCGACCTTCCAGAAGGAGCTGGTCGGCCCGCTCCGCCTGATGCGGCAGGGCGAGCTCGACGAGGACGCCGGGACGATGACGATCCCGCTCTACAAGGGGCAGCTGACCGACGGCCGGTCGGTCTGGTACGTCCTGACCGACACCACCGACGAGGGCAACGCCAACTCATTAGGACTCCTCCACGCGCCGAAGCTGGCCTACGCCAACGTCTCCGGGGCGGTGCGCGAGGCCACGCTGGAGCAGGACCTGACCGTCACCTTCGAGAAGGGCACCGTCGACTTCTCGCCCGAGCTGGTGATCGCGCCGGGTGAGGGCGACAAGCCCTTCCCGCCTTCGCAGGCCGAGCCGGGGGCGGTCGGCGATGCCGACTACACGCCGTTGATGCGGCTCGGCAACGCCGGCGGCCACATCTACAACGCGCCGATCGTGGCCTTCGACGTCGAGCCCGGCGACATCTCGTTCTGCGACGGCAACGCCGACCACAGCCTGGTCCACGACAAGGTGCTGGCGATCTGCCCCGAGGAGATGACGGTCACCTTCGAACTGGTGCCCGGCATCAGCTTCGCGCGGCCGGTCCTCTATCTGACCGTGGACGCCTCGGACGCGATGAGCGCGGCGATCGAGGGCGTGACCTTCGCGCCGGCCCTGAGCAACGTCCGGGTGGGCTTCGACGACGGCGCCTTCAGCGCCGTCGAGCGCCTCTTCGCCCTCACCAACGGCCCCAGCGGGGCGGACAACCCGCAGCGCCAGGGGCTCGGCAGCGCCCTGATGAAGGAGGGGCGCGGGCCGCTCAACGTCTTCGGCGGCGTGCCGACGATCGCCCTCGACTACAGCCCGCTCTGGGACGTCAACATCGGCACCTGGACCGACGAGGCGATCGACAACGGCTACCGCTCCCGGATGATCGACGAGTTCCAGCTCCTGGGCATGGTCCAGGAGGGCTTCATCACCGGCCCCGACGGCGCGCCCTTCGGCTCGTCGGGGGTCATCGTCAACTGCCCGATCGTCTTCCGGTTCTTGTAGCGGCTCTCTCCTCCCAATCCCTCCCCCGAAGTCGGGGGAGGGATTGGGGAGGTGGCCTTCCCGAAACGGAGAACAGCCGATGGGCGACACGGATATCGCGGAGCGGGCAGCACCCCGGGCGTCGGCGTCGCCCGGTCTGACCCGCCGCACCCTCCTGGGGGGCGTCGGCGGGGGGGCGGTCGCGATCGCCGGCGGCGTGCTGGCGGCGCCGGTTCTCGGGCCGGCGCCGGTCGCCCTCGCGCAGACCGCCGCGGGGACCGCGGCCGCCGGGGACGGCCCGCCGAAGCGCCACGAGCGGGCGTATCGGATTCGGGTTGAGGCGGCCGAGCGGTTGAACGAGCTGCCGCTAAGGTCGGCCGGTCCCACCAGCGACGAGGAGCTCTACCTGAGCCGGATCGGCAACTTCTCGAAGGGTCTGCCCCACGACGGGTTGGGCGAGGTCAACCCGTTCGCCTACGAGGCCCTGGCGCGGGCGGTGGCGAGCGGCGCGCCGGCCGCCTTCGAGGACATCCCGATGGGCGGCGTTTCCCGGCTGCGCAACCCGCAGGCCGGGCTCGCCTTCGACCTGATCGGTCCCGACTCCCACCAACTGACGATGCGGCGGCCGCCGGCCTTCGCCAGCGCCGAGGCGGCGGCGGAGATAGGCGAACTCTACTGGCAGGCGCTGGTCCGGGACGTTCCCTTTACCGCCTACGAGCGCGACCCCCTCATTGCCGCCGCCGCCGAGGACCTCTCGGCGTTCACCGACTTCCGGGGGCCGAAGGAGCCGGGCCGTCGCGTCACGCCCGGAACGCTGTTCCGCGGCGCCCTTCCCGGTGTCGGCGTCGGCCCCTTCGTTTCGCAGTTTCTGCTCAAGGACTGCCCGGCCGGGGCGCGGATCGGCAACCAGCAGATCCGCACCCTGCTCCCGATCGACCACCTCGTGACGTACGAGGAATGGCTGGCGACGCAGGACGGGAGCATCCCGGCCGCGGCGTTGCTACCGGTCCATGACCCAATCCCGCGCTACATCCGCAACGGGCGCGACCTGGCCGAGGCGGTCCACTGGGACTGGCCGGGGCAGGCCGCCCACAACGCCGCGCTGATCGCGTTCGGGGCGGGCGGCATCCCGCTGGCGGGGGTCTTCGCGGGCGGGGCCGGCGTCCCGTTCGACCCGAGCAACCCCTACCTGCGCTCGCAGACCCAGGACGGCTTCGGCACCTTCGATCTCGCCCAGGTCACCTGCCTGATCGGGCTGGTCTCGAACAGCGCGCTCAAGGCGGCCTGGTACCAGAAGTGGTTCGCCCACCGCCGCCTCCGCCCGGAGGAGTTCGGGGGGCGCGTCTACCAGGTTCGGGCCGACGCCGCCGACTACCCCATCCACGCCGACCTGATGGCGCGGTCGACGGTATTGGACGAGATCGCGCGCCGGTTCGGGACGCACCTGTTGCCTCAGGCCTACCCGGAAGGGGCGCCGCTCCATCCCGCCTACCCGTCCGGTCACGCCACCTGGGCCGGCGCCGCGATCACGGTCCTGAAGGCCTTTTTCGACGAGGCGACGGTGATCGCCAACCCGGTGGTCGCCGCGGACGACGGGCTCTCGCTCCTGCCCTACACCGGGCCGGACGCCGACCGGCTGACGCTGGGCGAGGAACTGAACAAGCTGGCCTGGAACATCGCGGTCGGTCGCAACTTCGCCGGGATTCACTGGCGGACCGACGGCGGCGAGGGGTTACGGTTGGGCGAGGCGGTTGCCCTCGGCATCCTGCGCGATCTCCGGGCAACCTACAACGAGGAGTTCCTCGGCTACACGCTGACCACGTTCGACGGCAACGCGATCACCGTCTGAGGGTGACCGCGAACGGGAAGGACGGAGATGCAACCCCAACGACTGCAGGAACGGTTCCTGGTCGCCATCGCGACGGAGCGGCGGGTTACCCGGCGCGGCGTCCTCGTCGGGTCGGTCCGGCTGGCAACCGGCGGCGCGCTGGCGATGACCTTCGCCGGCGGGATCGGCGTCCGCCGGTTCGCCTCGGCCCAGGAGCTGGCGAGCGACCTGGATGTCCTCAATTACGCGCTGACGCTGGAGCACCTGGAGGCCGCGTTTTACCGTCAGGGGCTGGAGGTCTTCGACGGGGCCGATTTCGACGCCGGCGTCTTCGACAACCTCGCCGCGATCCGCGACCACGAGGCGGCCCACGTCGCCGCCCTGACCGAGGCGATCGAGTCGATGGACGGCACCCCGGTCGAGGAGGCCGACTACGACTTCGGTTACGGGAATGATCCCCTGGCATTCCTCGCGGTGGCGGCGGCGCTGGAGAAAACCGGCGTCTCCGCCTACGACGGGGTGGGGCAGTTCCTCTCCGATCCCGACCTGCTGACCGCCGCCGGCGGCATCGTCGCGGTCGAGGCACGCCACGCCTCCTACCTCAACGAACTCAACGGCGAATCGCCGTTCCCGGCCGCGTTCGAGACGCCGCTGGCGCCGGAGGAAGTCCTGGCGATCGCCGGCCCATTCATCGTCTCGTAGCCGTCGCCACGGAACCGAAGGAGTACCACGATGACCGGATCACGGTCTTCCGACCGCCGCCTTGCCGCGGTCCTCGCCCAGGTCGACGTCTCGACCCCGGTCGGCGTCCTCAACTACGCCCTGACCCTGGAGCACCTGGAACACGCCTTCTACCGCGACGGCCTGGCCGGGTTGGAGGCGGCGGACTTCGACGACGGCGTGTTCGACAACCTCGCGGCGATCGCCGCCCACGAGGCGGACCACGTCGCGACGCTGACCGACACCATCGTCCAGCTCGGCGGCGAACCGGTGACCGAGGTCGAGTACGACTTCGGCGAGGCGTTCGCCGACCCCGCCGCCTTCCTGGCCACCGCCCAGGCATTGGAGAACACCGGCGTCGGCGCCTACACCGGCGCCGCCCAGTTCCTGATCGCCGAGGACGCGCTGCTGACCGCCGCCCTGACGATCCACGGCGTCGAGGCCCGCCACGCGAGCTACCTCAACCGCCTCAACGGCGGCCAGTCGTTCCCGGACGCGGTCGATGCGCCGCTGACGCCGGAGGAGGTGATGGCGATCGCGACCCCGTTCTTCGTTGCCGCGTCCGCCGCCCCGGGGACCGGTGGAACCGGCGAGACCAGCGGTGCCGGCGCCGCCGCCAGCTCGAGCGCCGGTTCCGGCTCGAACGCGGGGGCGGTCCGGGCGACGACGGCCCCCAGCACCGGCGTCGGCACCGCCTACCGGTCGGGCGGCGAGGGGATACCCGAGGGATTGCCGCTCCTCGGTCTGGCCGGCGCGGCGGCGGCGGCCCTGCTCGCTCGTCGGCGCCTGGCTGCCCGCGGCGACGAGCGACCAGCGCCATAGCCCTTCCCCGCCGCCGGCGGCGCGGGCGGCGCGCGCGGCGCCATCGTCGGGCCCCCGATCCTTTCCCGGGTCCCCTCGCCGGGACGAAAGCGACGGATAACGCGGCGCGGAACACGGGATGCAACGACCATGCAGGATCCCGTGGTGTTCGGGGCGATCCACCACCTCGATTTGACGGTGTCCGACGTCGCGCGGGCGCGGGCGTTCTATACCGGCGTGCTCGGGTTCGCGGTCGTCAAGGAGGTGCCGCCGGTCGTCGTCCTCGGCCGGGGCGACGTGGTCCTCGGGCTCGTGCCGGCCGGGTGCGGCGCCGGGGACCGTTTCGTCGCGCACCGAGTGGGCCTCGACCACCTCAGCTTCCGCGCCGGCAGCCGGGGCGACCTCGAACGGGCGGCTCGCCTCTTCGACGAACACGGCGTGTCGCACGGCGAGATCGAAGACACCGCGGTGTTGCAGGCCTTCGTACTGGCGTTCCGGGATCCGGATGACATCCTGCTCGAACTCGTCGCGCCGTACGCCTAGCCCGATCTCGTCGCCTCGCCGACCACGCCGGCCCTACCGGGGAAGACCGCTCCGCGACCGCGGCCGGGGATCAAACCAGGTCGGCGCCGACCGGACAGCGATCGGCCGGGTGCCGCGCGGTGTGATCCGGCAGGACGCCGGCGCCAACCGACGCCGGGAGCGGTCGGTCAGCATCGTCGCCAAGGAGGCGGCGATGGCACGGACCGTGTACGCTGTCCCGAGAGCGGCGACGACCGTTTCGGTCACAACCGGAGGACACGATGGCGGCGACGACGACCGGCGTGGGGCAGACGCTCCCGGACCTGACCCTGCCACGCCTCGACGGCGGCGAGCTCCGCTTCGCCGACCGGCGCGGAAAAAGGCTGCTCCTCTTCATGTGGGGCTCCTGGTGAGGCTGCCGCGAGCAGCTGCCCGGGTGGCAGCGCTTCTACGAACGGCGCGGGAGCGACGACGTCGATCTGATCTCGGTGGCGATGGAACACACCGGTGGCGACGCCGCGCGGCCGTTCGTCGAGCGGGCCCGGACGACCTTTCCCACCGTCGTCGACGAGCACGGCGTCACGAGCACGCTGCTGGGCTTCAAGGCCGTCCCGAACGGCGTGCTGGTCGACGGGGACGGCGTCCTGCGCTGGGCCAAGTACGGCGGCTTCTCGATCGACAAGCCGGAGGACGTCGCGGTCGTCGAACGCTTCCTGGGGGGCGGGGACCCCGGCCCGAGTCCGGTGCAGGCCACCCCCTATACGCTCGGCCCGGTCGAGCGCGAGTTGGTCGACACCAAGCTGCGCCTGGGGCGGCTGCTCGAATCCCTCAACCGGCGCGACGAGGCGGTGACGGAGTGGCGGGCGGCGCTGCGGCTGGACCCGGAGAACCTGGTCATCCGCAAGCAGATCTGGGCCGCCAGGCACCCGGAACGGTTCCATCCGACGATCGACTGGGACTGGCAGCGCGAGCGGCTCAAGCGGGAACGCGAGGACGAGATTGCCGCCGGCATCTGCGGTCCGGACGGCTGCCCGGTGCCGTGGGCATGAGTCGGTCACCGGAGAGCTCGCCGCGGGAGAAAGGGACCGACGTGTCTGGTGTCGAGCTGACCGATCAGGCGGGGCAACCGTGGCGACTCTCCGCGGCCCTCCGGCGCGGGGCCGTCGTCCTGGTCTTCTACCGCGGCGACTGGTGACCCTACTGCAACGGCCAGTTGGCCGTCATGGCCCGCGAGTACGAGGCCTACACCGGGCGGGGGGCGACCATCGCGGCGATCGTCGTCGACGCTCCCGGGCAGAATGCGGCGATGGTCGAGAAGCTGGCCTTGCCCTTCCCGATCCTCTCCGACCCCGACGGCCAGGGGGCGATCAAGCCCCGCGCCGTCTGGGACGAGGTGGGCCAGACGGCCACGCCGGCGATCGTCGTCCTCGCGCCCGACGGCCGCGAGGTGTACCGCTACGCCGGCGTCGACTTCATGGATCGTCCGAACGACGACGCGATCCTCGATGCCCTGTCGTCGCTCGGCCTCCCCGCGGCCGAGACGCCCGCGGGGACGATCGCCCACCTCGACCCGCGGCCGGGTTCCCGGGCCACCAAGCTGGAGCAGCTCGCCGTCTACATGCGCGGGGTGCGCTTCGCGGCGATGGCGCTCGCCGGCCGGGCGCGTGATCCCTTCGACCGGGCGGAGGCGGAGCGGACGAGCCGAATGGCGGAGCGCTACGTCGCCGCCCAAGGGGCGACGCTGCGCCTCGTGGACCAGCACGCGACGTGAGCACGCGCGATGGGCCGGCGGGCTAGAACGGCCAGCGGCGGAAACCGGGGTTCCGCCGCACGAGCCAGCCGTCGAGGCCCCAGGCGCGGCCGGCCGGGAGCAGGGCGAGGACGATCAGCGGCACGTACTCGTGCGGCTGCTCGAACATCCAGCGGTTGCTGGAGGCGTAGACCAGGGCGAGGAAGAGCTGCTGCCCGAGGCCGATCGTCGCGGCCAGCCGCGTCGCCAATCCCACGATCAAGAGGGCACCGGCCCCGAGTTCGGTCAGGGTCACGACCCACTGGAAGACGCCCCACCGCGCGAGGACGACGTCGTTGACGAACCGGCGCAGGCCCGGCACCTCCGTCCCCTTCGGCGCGTCCCGCGTGATCTGGCGGTTGTTGACCTCGAAGTCGAGGATGCCGCGCGCCCCGGTTCGGGTGATCAGGTTGGCGTGGTAGGGGCCGAGGTCGATCCGGCCGAGTTCGGGCTCGATCTTGGCGAGGCCGTTGGCGAAGAGGATCACCCCGAAAAAGATCCGGATCACCGCCATCCC
>CADCWE010000202.1:15156-20976 GCA_902806325.1 uncultured Thermomicrobiales bacterium
TCCATCGAAGCCCCCCGGTTGCCCGCGCGTCCGGCCGAGAACGCGGCCGCGTCAGCCGGCGGCCCAGCCATCGGCCGCCGCCACGACGACGCGCAGGGCGGCGTCCGCGCCGTCGCCTGGTCCCTTCTCGAAGTCGCCCTCGTCCCGGGCCATCTCGTTGGTAACGTGGGCGAAGCAGACGATCGGGACGTTGCGCGCTCGACCAAGGGCGTAGAGCGCCGCCGCTTCCATCTCCACCGCCACGGCCCCGTCGCGGCGGGCGATGCCAATCGCGGTTTCCGTTTCCCGGTACGGGGCGTCGGTCGTCCAGGTCGTGCCGGGGCGGACGGCGACGCCCGCCCCGGCCAGCCCCCGCCTGACCCGGGCGATCACCGCGGGATCGGCGTCGACCGCCCTCGCCGGCGGCAGATAGCAGTGGCTCGTCCCCTCGCCCCGGAGCGCCCGCTCGATCAGGACGAAGCACGGGGGCGTGAGGTCCGGGCCGATCCGGCCGGCGGAGGTGACGCTGACGAGCAACTCGCACCCCGAGGCGAAGCACTGCTCGGCGACGAGGACGGCGAACGGCGCGCCGACCGCGCACCCGATCACGCCCAGCCGGTGGCCCTCGATCGTCGTTTCCCACATTTCGGTGTGGTAACAGGCCCAGATCGGGGAGCGCTCGGCGCGGCCGGTCCGTTGGAGGTGGCGGACGATGTCGCCGTCCGGGTCGAGAACGCAGACCGATGGGACGACGCCGTCCGCCACCCCCCGTTGCCGCCGCGCTTCCCGCAACAGGTTGGCGGCGAGGAAGACCGACGGCTCATCGTGGTCCGTGCGCGAGGTCGGGAGCACGTCTCCGCCGGGTCTCCAGCCGGTCAAGCGCACCTCCGCCGTCGGCCGCGGCTTCGGAGGCCCGACCGCCCTGATCTCGGCTAGCGGGTCATCGTGTTGATGACCTCGAAGAAGCGGGGTTGGGCGCTCATCCCCGCCTCCTGGAGGGCCGGTCCGACTCGCTCCCGGAAGATCCGGTCCAGGGCCTCCCGCGACTCCCAGACCTCGACCACCGTCCAGCCGGTCTCGCTCGCCCCCCGGCGTGGTAGAGCAGCCCCGGCGGCGGCCAATTGCCGGGGGCCACCCGGTCCTTGACTTGCTCGTACTGGGCCTGGCTCATGCCGGCCACCTCGAAGATCGCGCCAAGGGCCATCGGGACCTCCTCATCCGTGGGAGCGGTGTGCGGCACGCCGTCGATGCCGCGCACGGCGCAGTATATCGAGACGAGGGCGGAACCGGGCCCCGCTCGCCGTTCGCCCCGCTCCCCGGCCAGGCGACGTCGGCGGCGTCCTGATCGGCCGGTCCAACCGCCCCGATGACGGTCACCCGGGCGGTGGGCGACCTGCTGATAGAGCTCGCGGCAGACCCCGCGCCTGACCCCAGCGACCGCAGGTAGGGCCCGCGCGCGGCGCCCGTCGCAGAAACGGGCGTTTCGGGGACGGCCAACACCGTTCCGAAACCCGCCTCGCCGTCCGTTCCGGCTGGACCGGACTGGCCCGTCCCCGGCTCCGCGCCGCCGGGTACCCGCCCTCGGCGGACGCCGGCCGTCGCCCGCCCACGACCGGTTCGTGGGCGGGCGGGCGGTCCCCAGGACATCGGCTCGAGGGCCGCGGCCCCGGCCCGGGAGGCTAGAAGTAGACGCCGCAGTGGTTGAACCCGTAGGGCAGGGCCGGGCTCTGCCAGGCGCTCAGGAACTGGCTCTCGGTCGGCGCCGGGTTCCGGGAGCAGTTGCCCAGGTAGACCCGGCCGTCGGCGATCCGGTAGGCGATGGCCCAGTGGTGGACGAACGCGCTCCCGCCCAGCCGGCCCATGTCGACGAGCACCGGGACCGGCCGGTTGTTGGCGAGGTAGCTGCGCAGCTTGCGCCACTGGTCCTCCCAGCCCCAGAAGAAGGCCCCGGAGTGGCCGACCTCGGCCCACAGCCGGTAGGCGCGCAGCGCGTCGCGGATCCGCCCGCCGGTGGTGCCCCAGCCGAAGACCACGTCGGGGCCGAAGCCGCCGTCCTTGACCGCGTCGATCGCCTCGCCGTCGTCCCAGTACCAGAGGCCGTTGCGCCCGTCTCGCTCCGCGCGGGCCAGGTTGTACGGGTTCTTGCCCCAGTAGTCGGCGATGGTGGCGACGGCGGCCTGGCCGCAGGTGTTCCAGTCGAGGTCGGGCCGGGAGTTGACGTAGCAGTGCAGGTAGCCGATGGCCATGCTAGCCCCCCTGCGGCTCGGCCGTGCCGGGCTCCCGCGGCGCGGCCAGGTCTTGCGGCGGGTCCGGCGGCAGCCGGTTCCCCTTCCCCGGGTCGTCGGGCCGCGGCTTGGGCTGCCGCCCCGCCCAGGCCGTGAACTCGTCGTCCTCGACCGGCGTGGCCCGGGTCTGCTCGACCTTCTCCTTCTTCTCCCGTTGCGCGTGGTCAAGATCGGGCGGGGCGCGGCGCTCCTCATCGCGTCCGGACATCGCTCGTGCTCCTCTCCGCGGGCGATTGCCGTCCCCCTCGGGTTGGCGACCCCCGCGCGTGGCGACGGCGGGGGCGGACCGGCCCGCCCGCCGCTGGGCTTGCTCGCCGCCGCGGCGGTCCCCGGATCGGCCCCGGAACCGCGCGGTGGTGGCCCCGCTCGATGCCCCGGTTCGGGTTGGTAAGCGGGGCAGGGGAGCTGGCCCCGCCGCCGCCGACCGGGCCGGCGGCCACCGCCTCGACCGGAGCGGAGGCGAGCAGGAACGCGGTCACCCCGCCAGGAGCGACCAGCGCGAAGGGGCAGACCCGATCCCGGCGCGGCGCGGGCGCCGCGCCGCGTCCCCGCCCGACTCGTCGGGCGAATGGACGGGAGAGAGCGACTGCGCGGTCGGTCGGCACGGCGGGGACACCCGGCATGGCACGACTCGGTCGGTCCGCGGCGAGCGGCACGGGGCGGTCGGCCCCATCATGCCCGGACGGCCCCGGCGCGTCAACCGTCGGCGCGGGGCGGGAGGCGGGCAACCGACACTCCAGCCGCCGCCCTCGCGGAAGCGGGCGTGGCCGGCTCGGCCGGGTCCGTGGCCGTTGTCGTCGCCCCGGGCGCCTCGGCGGACCGCCGAGAGGGGCCAGCGTGTCGCAGAAACGGGCGTTTCCGAGACGGCCGGTTCTGTCGCAGAACCCGTCTCGCCGGGCGCCTCGGCGGAACCGCCGCGGGGGAGGCGGGTTGCTCGCCCGTGTCCACGTCCAGTCCCCTCGTAGCGGGATCGGCCGCGGGTCCGCCCGTTTCGCCCGGTTCGTTCGCCCTACCGTGCGTTGACAGCGGAACACAACGGCCTACAATCGGAGGACCACGGACACGACGAGGCCCGGCGCGGCCGTCCCGTTGGTCGCCGATGCGCCGGGCGGAGTGAATGGCGAACCCGGCCGGGGCCGCTTCGGCCTGGCCGGGTTTCGGCGTGCCCGGCCCCTCGGCGCGGACGACGCGCCGCATCGCAGGAGGAGGCACCATGGCCCGCTTCGTCGCGCTCATCGACTGGACCGACCAGGGCGTGCGCACCGCCAAGGACAGCGTCGCCCGGGTCGGCCAGGCCCGCGAGGCCTTCCGGACGCAGGGGGTGACCCTCGAGGCGGTCTACTGGACGCTCGGCGGCCACGACCTCGTGGCGATCGCGACGGCCCCCGACGCGGAGTCCTTCGCCGCGGCGACGCTGCAGCTGGCCGGGGGCGGCAACGTGCGGACGACGGCGCTGCGGGCCTTCGACGAGGCCGAGTTCGGGGCGATCCTGGCCAGGCTCGGCTGAGGCGCCGCGAACGGCGGCCGGGACGGGGGCGGGCGGTCGCCCGCCCCCGTCCCGGAGCTGCGGACAATGCCAATTGTCTCGGTGGCCGCGGTCTTTGTCACCCGTCCGGCCGCGCAAGGCCGTCCGAACGGGGTTGACGCCCCGGGCGCGGGCGGGTGTAGGGTAGAGCCACCTCGGACACGTCGATGCCCGGCGCGGTCATCCCGCAGGAAGGAGATTAGTGCCGCATGACCACCACTCCGGATCTGAGCGCGGTCAAGGGCCGCCAGCAGCAGATGTGGTCGGCCGGCGACTTCTCAAAAGTCGCGACGCCCTTGGTGATTGTGGGCGAGTGCCTCTGTGAGTCGGTTGATGTGAGCGCCGGGCAGCGCGTGCTCGACGTCGCCTGCGGCAGCGGGACGGCGGCCTTGGCGGCGGCGCGGCGGAATTGCGTGGTCACCGGTGTCGACTACGTGCCGGCCCTGCTGGCACGGGGACGGGAGCGGGCGACCGTCGAGGGCCTCGAGGTCGATTTCCGGGACGGTGATGCGGAGCAGCTCCCGTTTCCGGACGCCTCCTTCGACGTCGTGCTCTCGACCTTCGGCGTCATGTTCGCGCCGAATCAGGAGCAGGCGGCCTCCGAGCTGCTGCGGGTCTGTCGACCGGGGGGCACGATCGGCCTGGCGAACTGGACGCCCGAGGGCCGCGTGGGCGAGATGTTCCGCCTGACGGCAAAGTACCTGCCGCCACCGCCGGGGCTGAAGCCGCCAGCCCGGTGGGGGACCGAGCAGGGGCTGCGCGAACTCTTCGGGACCGGGCTCGCCGACCTTCGGATCGAGCGGCGCCACTTTGTGTCGCGGTATCGGGATGCAGAGGAGTGGCTCACCTTCTTCCGAACCTACTTTGGCCCGGTGGTGACGGCCTTCGCTACCCTGGACACCGCCGGGCAACAGGCGTTCGCCACCGAGATGACGGCATTGATGAATGCGCAGAATGAGGCCGCCGACGGCACGCTCAAGGTGCGCAACGAGTACCTCGAGGCCGTGGTGACCCGGGCCGGCTGAGGCGCCGATCGTCGCGCCTCTGGCCGGTCGACGAGCGCGGAGCACGACCCGTAGCTGGTGAGCAGCGATACTTGTGCTACTACGAGGCGCTCCCCACCGCGGGCACCGGCCGGCATCTGACAGGGGTTTCGTGCGGACTCCGCACGAAAGTCGAGACAGGAGCGCCGCCGCCCCATCGTGCGCGGACAACGTACCTTGTGCGCAACGCTGCGACGTCTCATGTGCACGATCGAATCCCTAAGCGCCACAACATCGACGTGATCGCAGGATTCCCAGGCGTGAGTCGCCGTCTATCGGAAAGATCGAAACCCGCCACCATGGCGGGTTTCGAGTGCTGACGATTGTGAGGTTCCCGGCACACCGCCGATCCATGACGGACCAGAGCCACGGTCGGGGTACGTCGTCGGTACCAGCCACGCCCCCTGCGGCGAGCCGGCGTGGAATCACCTCACTCGGCTGGGCACGTCATGGTCGTTTCGGCCGATGAGACGCCATCCACCGTCGCCACGTAGGTGCCAGGATTGATCGTGTAGGAACCGCCCGTCGCCAAGCTCCCCGTCCAATCCGTCCCAACGACGATCGTGAAGATATCACCAGGGTAGTTACTGATGAACCCGGTGTATTCGCCCGGCGCGAACCCGCTGACGCTCACCGTGGCAGTGCAGTGCATAGAGGATGTGGAATCATGATTCCACGTCAGGACGACGAACCGGGTGTCGAGCACGCAGCCGCCGGGCGTGCAGATGTGGGTGCTGGGGCAGCATTGCGCGCTCCTGCCCTTGCCACACTTGGTGTTGGGCGCCCTGCACGGTCCCTTGGCACCCGCGTCCGCGGTGCCCACGGCCGCCAGCAGGCCACCAATCGCCGTCGCGGTCAGGCCCTTGAGGACGTCCCGGCGGGACTGCCCCGAGGCGAGGGTGCGTGTGAACCGATCAAAGCGTTCCTGGTCCATCTCGGTGCTCCTTGTGCGTATCTTGTGCGTATCGCGAATGCCCATGACGACGAT